>URHE01000186.1 GCA_900547595.1 uncultured Desulfovibrio sp. | reverse complement strand
CCTCAGGCATGCGCGGCTCCGTCCGCGCGCGGAGGCTGCGGGAAGGCGCTCACCGTTCCCCGGCCCCGCCCTGCGCCATGCCCGGGTCCGGCGGCAGGTCTCCGGAGCCGGCGCGGGCCCGCGCCAGCTCGTCGCAGCGCTCGTTTTCCGGGTGCCCGGCATGGCCGCGCAGCCAGTGCAGGCGCACCTGATGCCGTTCCAGCAGGGGCACGAGCCGCTGCCAGAGGTCGACATTGAGCACGGGCTTTTTGTCCGCCTTGAGCCAGTTTTTCTTCCGCCACGAGGCGAGCCAGCCCTTTTCCACCGCGTTGCGGACGTATTGCGAATCCGTGAACAGCTCCACGGCGCAGGGCCGCTTCAATGCCTCCAGGGCGGCAAGGACGGCCATGATCTCCATGCGGTTGTTGGTGGTGCGTCGAAAGCCGCCCGAAAGCTCCCTGCGCGCCGCGCCGCCGTCCAGCGCCAGCACGGCGGCCCAGCCCCCGGGCCCCGGATTGCCGAGGCAGGAGCCGTCCGTATGGATGATGACACGCTGCATGACGTTTTCTCCCGGCGCGCCGGACAGGACGGCGCCGCTCAGGCCCGGCTTTCCGAGGGGCCGGGCGTCCAGTCGGGCGCCATGGATTCAAAGGAGGTGTACGGCGAGAGGTACATGAGCTCCACCGCGCCCACCGGGCCGTTGCGCTGCTTGCCGATGATGATCTCCGCCACGCCCTGGGGCGGCCGCTCGGAGGGTTTCTGGTACTTGTAGACATCCTCGCGGTAGACGAACATGATGACGTCCGCATCCTGCTCGATGGCGCCGGATTCGCGCAGGTCCGAGAGCATGGGGCGCTTGTCGCCGCGCTCCTCCACCTTGCGGTTGAGCTGGGAAAGCGCCACCACAGGGATGTCCAGCTCCTTGGCGAGCCCCTTGAGGGAGCGGGAAATATCCGAAATTTCCAGTTCGCGCGAGTCGGTGCGCCGGCTCGTGCGCATGAGCTGGAGATAGTCCACCACCACGAGGCCGAGGCCCTTTTCCGCCTTGAGGCGCCGGGCCCGCGCCCGCAGCTCCAGGGTGGAGAGCGCGGGCGTGTCGTCAATGAAGATGGGCGCGCGCGCCACCACGTCGGCGGCGGTGTAGAGGCGCTGCCAGTCCTCGTCCGTGAGCTGGGAGGGACGCCGCAGGCGGGAAAGGTCCACCTTGCCCCACACGGCCAGCATGCGCTGCATGAGCTGTTCCTTGCTCATTTCCAGCGAAAAGACGCCCACCGGCACTTCCTGTTCCACCGCCGCGTGCAGGGCCATGCACAGCGCAAAGGCCGTCTTGCCCATGCTGGGCCGGGCGGCCACGATGATGAGGTCCGAGGGCTGGAGCCCGGCGGTGAGCGTATCCAGCCGCCGGTAGCCCGTGGTCACGCCCGTGACCACATCCCGCGCGTCCGCCAGTTTGGAGAGATTTTCAAAGACCTTGTCCAGCAGCTCGCGCGTGGGCGAGAAGTCGCGCCGGGCCGTGCGCCGCGACACGGCGAACACCGCCTGTTCCGACTCGTCCAGCAGGGCGTCCACCTCGCGCGAGGCGTCGTAGCAGTTGCCGATGATGCCCGAGCAGACGTCGATGAGGCCGCGCTGGAGCGCCTTGTCGCGCACGATGCCCGCGTAATACTCGGCATTGGCGCCGGAAACCACGGCCTGGGCCAGATCGGCGAGATAGACCGCGCCGCCCGCTTCTTCCAGGGCGTTCATGGCCTTGAGCTGCTCGGCCGTGGAAACGAGGTCGATGGGCGCCGTTTTGGAATAGAGTTCAAGAAAGGCGCGGAAAATGGCCGTGTGCGCGGGCAGATAAAAATCCGCCGGCACCAGGATGTCCGCAATGGAGTGCATGAGCTGGGGCCGCATGAGCAGACCGCCGAGCACGGCCTGTTCCGCCTCGGCGCTGTGCGGCGGCACCCGGCGCACCAGATCGGCCCGGGCCTGGGCGGAAGCCCCGCCGCTCCCGGTGGCCGCGCCCGGCTGACGGCCATCCGCCCGGCCCGCAGACGC
>URHE01000185.1 GCA_900547595.1 uncultured Desulfovibrio sp. | reverse complement strand
CGGGGAGTGTACTCAGGTACTCGACCAAGAAAATTTTTCTCTGACGCAGCCAGCATCGAAGAAGCTGTTTTTGACGGAGAATTTCGGCAGTACCCACACAGCACAGACGCGTCATCAATGCAAAAGCATAACAAGCCGTTTCAAGGAGACAGCATGACCGTTCTTGTCCTGCACGGCGTCAACCTCAACATGTTCGGCAGGCGCGACCCGGCCCAGTACGGCACGGCCACGCTGGACGGCATCAATGCCGCGCTGGCGGCCCTGGCCGGGGAGCTGGGCGTGGAACTCGCCACCTTCCAGACCAACCATGAGGGCGCCATGGTGGAACGCATCCACGCGGCCCTGGACGACGGCACCGCCGCCGTGGTCATCAATGCCGGCGCGTGGACGCACACCAGCCACGCCATCGCCGACGCCCTGGACATCCTGCCCGTGCCCGTGGTGGAGGTGCACATGTCCAACGTGCACGCGCGCGAGCCCTTCCGGCATGAGAGCGTGCTGGCGCGCGTCTGCGCGGGGAGCATCGCGGGCTTTGGCGTGCAGAGCTATCTGCTGGGGCTGCGCGCGGCGTGCGCGCTGGCCCGCTGACGTTCCGGCCCTTTTCCCCTGTCCGCGGCGAGGCTGTGTGACGGATGCCGGCGGCTTCCGACGCCGGGCATGCGCCGGGAAAAACGCCGGGCTGTTTCGCCTGCGGGAAGGCTGTTCCCCGGGGGCAAGGGGCTGGATTTTCATTTGTGCTTCCTGTACGGTGGCGGGAACTGCGGCGGTTCCCCTTTCCCGGTTGTTCAACCTGCGACCAGCTCCGGAGTTGCCATGAACAATGCCATCTCCCTCGGCCGGATGCGCGACCCGGCCTTCACCCGCGAGGTGGAGGAGCGCAGCGGCCAGAACATCTCCACCTGCTACCAGTGCGGCAACTGCACGGCGGGTTGCCCGGCGGGCTTTGTCTATGACCGCCAGGTGAGCCAGATCATGCGCGGCGTCCAGCTTGGCCTCAGGGAACAGGTGCTCACGTCCAACGCCATCTGGTACTGCCTGGGCTGTTCCATGTGCAGCCAGCGCTGCCCCAACAATATCGACGTGGCGCGCGTCATGGAGACCCTGCGCCACATGGCCCGCCACGAGGGCGACGTGGCCGTGCCGAAGGTGGAGAAGTTCTGGTTCTCCTTCCTTGATACGGTGCGCGCCTTCGGCCGCACCTACGAGATCGGCACCATGGCGCTCTACATGCTCCGCTCCCTGCGCCTGACCACCGATGTGGACCTCGCGCCCGCCGCGCTCAAGCGGCACAAGCTGCCCTTCATTCCCAAGGGCGCGCCTGACGGCGGGGCCGCCGCCGCGGGCCGCATCTTGGCGCGCTACAAGGCCAGGGCCAAAGCCGAGGGGGTGCGGCCATGAAGTACGCCTATTATCCGGGCTGCTCGCAGGAAGGCTCGGCCCTTGATTACGGCAAGTCCACGGGCGCGCTCTGCGCGGCGCTGGGCATCGAGCTCACGGAGATCGCGGGCTGGAGCTGCTGCGGCTCCACCCCGGCGCATGCCGTGGATACCGAGCTTTCGGCGGCGCTCTGCGCGCGCAATCTTGACCTTGCGGCGCGGGACGGCGCCGAACAGGTGGTCACGCCCTGTCCGAGCTGCCTTTCCAATCTGCGTCTGGCGGCCGAGCGCATGAAAGAGCCCGTGTTCCGCGCCCGCGTCGACGAGCTGCTGGACGCGCCCGCCGCCGGGCAGCTGCCGGAGTCCACCTCGGTCATGCAGCTCATTGGCCTTGACCGTCGCATCGCTCTGGGCATTCTGGCCCGTTTCAAGGCTTCGTCCGTATGCCGGGTTATCTGGGGCATGTTTTTTGTGAACATTGTTCTGGGTTTTCTGGTGCCTGCGGCCAACGCCCGCGCTGCCACCCTGCTGCCCGTGGTGCAGGGCATCTGCAACCTGCTGGGTGATACACCAGAGGAACGCGCCGCCAAAAAGGCCCTTGTCATCCAGTCTCTGGTTTACGGCTCCATGATCTGCGGCATGTTCATCATGACTGCCCATCTGCCAAATATGATTCTGGTGGGTATTTTT
>URHE01000184.1 GCA_900547595.1 uncultured Desulfovibrio sp. | reverse complement strand
CGGTTTCGGCGCCGGGCGCCCCGGCGCGCCCGCGTTCGGCCAGCCCGCTCCGGGGCAGGCGGACAGCCGCGACGGGCAGAGCAAGAAAAAGCGGCTCAAGGGGCGCCGCACCGTGGACTTTCAGCAGGGCGATTTCGGGCGTCATGGCGACGACGAGGAGGGCCTGCGCCTCAATCGCGGCCGGGGGCGCCGCAAGGGCGGCAAGCTCCAGGCCGCGCCGCAGGCCACCCAGCCCATCAAGGCGGCCAAACGCAAGATCCGCGTGACCGAGGCCATCCGCGTGGCGGACATGGCCCACCAGATGGGCCTCAAGGCCAACGAGATCATCAAGGTGCTCTTCGGCCTTGGGGTCATGGCCACCATCAACCAGTCGCTGGACATCGACACGGCCACGCTGGTGGCGGCGGAGTTCGGCTACGAGGTGGAGAAGGCGGGCTTCTCGGAAGAGGACTACCTCATGCCCAAGGAGGCCGATACCCCCGAAAGCCTCAAGCCCAGGCCGCCGGTGGTGACCATCATGGGCCATGTGGACCATGGCAAGACCTCCCTGCTCGACGCCATCCGCAAGTCCAACGTGACCGGCGGCGAGGCGGGCGGCATCACCCAGCATATCGGCGCCTACCATGTGAAGACCAAGCGCGGCGAGATCGTCTTTCTCGATACGCCGGGCCATGAGGCGTTCACGGCCATGCGCGCGCGCGGCGCCCAGGTGACGGACCTCGTCATCCTGGTGGTGGCGGCGGATGACGGCGTCATGGAGCAGACGCGCGAGGCCATCAACCACTCGCGCGCGGCCAATGTGCCCATCATGGTGGCCGTCAACAAGATGGACAAGCCCGGCGCCGACCCCGACCGGGTCCTGCGCGAGCTGGCCGAGCTGGGCCTCCAGCCGGAGGACTGGGGCGGCGACACCATCGTGGCCCGCGTCTCCGCCAAGACCCGCCAGGGGCTGGACGACCTGCTCGAGCTCGTGGCCCTGCAATCGGAGATCATGGATCTCAAGGCCAATCCGGACAAGCCCGCGCGCGGCCATATCGTGGAGGCGCGGCTGGACAAGGGGCGCGGTCCGGTGGCTACGGTCCTCATTCAGGAGGGCACGCTCCGCCAGGGCGACAACTTCGTCTGCGGGCAGTTCTCGGGCCGGGTGCGCGCGCTCACCAGCGACCAGGGCAAGAAGGTCAAGGAGGCCGGGCCCTCCATTCCGGTGGAGGTGCAGGGCTTTGAGGGCGTGCCCGAGGCCGGCGAGGAATTCCTCGTGGTCGCCGACGACAAGGTGGCCCGCCGCATCGCGGATTCGCGCGCGGTGCGCCAGCGCGAGCACGACCTGCGCTCCGAGGCGCGGGTCACGCTGGAATCCTTCCTGTCGCAGAGCCCCTCGGACCAGGAGGCCAAGACCCTCAACCTCGTGCTCAAGGCCGACGTGCAGGGCACGCTGGAGGCCATCACCGAGGCCCTGAACAAGCAGAGCACGGACAAGGTCAAAATCAGCGTGGTGCATGGCGGCACGGGCGCCATCAGCGAGTCGGACATCCTGCTCGCCTCGGCCTCCAGGGCCATCATCATCGGCTTCAACGTGCGGCCCGCCGCGCGCATCAAGGATGTGGCCGAGCGCGAGAATGTGGACATCCGCTTCTACGACATCATCTACAAGCTTGTGGATGACATCAAGAACGCCATGGCCGGCATGCTCGCCCCGGTGCAGCGCGAGGTCTATCTCGGCCAGGCCGAGGTGCGCGAGACCTTCAGCGTGCCCCGGGTGGGCGTCATCGCCGGTTCCTATGTGGCGGACGGCAAGATCGCGCGCAATGCGGGCGTGCGCCTCCTGCGCGACGGCGTGGTCATCTATACCGGCAGGATCGCCTCGCTGAAGCGCTTCAAGGATGACGCGCGCGAGGTGGTCAAGGGCAATGAATGCGGCGTGGGCCTCGAAAACTTCAATGATGTCAAGATCGGGGACGTCATCGAGGCGTTCGAGACCGTGGAGGAGGCCGCCACCCTTTAGAGCATTTTGCTGAGGAAAATATCTGTAAGACAGATATTTTCCTCAGGTTTCGCTGCCTGCATTTCGGCGGAAAAGCGTGGTTTTCCG
>URHE01000183.1 GCA_900547595.1 uncultured Desulfovibrio sp. | reverse complement strand
GGGCCGCGGGCATATGGGCCTGCGCCCCGTCCAGTTCCGGCGGCAACGGGCCGCGCAGGAACGGAAGCCGGATGCAGACGGGCGCGGAAGGGACGGCGGAAAACTCTGTGCGGGGAACGGGCATGGCGTTTCCTTGAAGACGTGGAATGAGCGAAGATACGCGCGGCCGCCTCCGAGCGCAACGGGGAAATTGACGTCCGCCGGAAGGACCGCGCCGGGGACCGGAGGCCGGGATGGCGGGAAAAGGGCGGAGCCGCCGCCACAGGGGCAGGACGCCCCGTGTTTACGACCGGGAAATTTTGGCGTAGAAGTAAGCCCTGTCCACACTTCCCGGCTCCGGGCGCGCCCGCCGCCGGAACCCGACGCAGCACAAGGAAGCTCCATGAACGATGAACGCAGCGGCCGCATGAAGCACGGCCTGGAAAAGGCCCCCCACCGTTCCCTGCTCTACGCCCTCGGCCTGACCAGGGAAGAAATGGAACGCCCCTTTGTGGGCGTGGTCAATGCCGCGAGCGAAGTAGTGCCCGGCCACCTGCATCTGGACGCGCTCGCCCAGGCCGTCAAGGCCGGGGTGCGCCTGGCCGGGGGCACGCCGCTGGAATTTCCGGCCATCGCGGTCTGCGACGGCATCGCCATGAACCACGAGGGCATGCGCTTTTCCCTGCCCTCCCGGGAATTCATCGCGGATTCCATCGAGATCATGGCCCGCGCGCACGCCTTTGACGCCCTGGTTTTCATCCCCAACTGCGACAAGTGCGTGCCCGGCATGCTCATGGCCATGCTCCGGCTCAACCTGCCCTCGGTGCTCATTTCGGGCGGCCCCATGCTGCCGGGCAATCTCGGCCCGGACAGGCGCGGCGACCTCATCACGGTATTCGAGGCCGTGGGCAAGGTGCGCGCCGGACAGCTCGACGAGGCCGGCCTCGAACGCATGGCCGAACGCGCCTGCCCCGGCTGCGGCGCCTGCGCGGGCATGTTCACGGCCAATTCCATGAACTGCCTTGCCGAGACCATCGGCGTGGCCCTGCCCGGCAACGGGACCATCCCCGCCGTGGGGGCCGCGCGCGTGCGCCTGGCGAAAACCGCGGGCATGAAGGTCATGGAACTGCTGCAGAACAATATCCGCCCGCGCGACATCGTCACCCCGGATGCGGTGGCCAACGCCGTGGCCGTGGACATGGCCCTCGGCTGCTCCACCAATACCGTTCTCCATCTCCCCGCTGTTTTCGGCGAGGCCGGGCTCGACATGGGGCTTGAGGTCTTTGACGAGGTGAGCCGCAAAAGCCCCAACCTCTGCAAGCTCTCCCCGGCGGGCAAACATTTCATGGTGGACCTGGACAACGCGGGCGGCATCCCGGCGGTCATGAGCGAGCTGGACAAGCTCGGCCTCATCCACAAGGACTGCCTCACCGCCACGGGCAAGACCGTGGGCGAGAACCTGCGCGAGCTGGATGCCCGCATCCTCGACCCGGACGTGATCCATCCCGTGGGGCAGGCGTATTCGCGCGAGGGTGGCATCGCCATCCTGCGCGGCAGCCTTGCGCCCGAGGGCGCGGTGGTCAAGCAGTCGGCCGTGGCCCCGGAAATGATGCGCCGGGAAGTGCGGGCGCGGGTCTTCGATTCCGAAGAGGACGCCATGCAGGCCATCCTCGGCGGCAAGATCAAGGCGGGGGACGCCGTGGTCATCCGCTATGAGGGGCCGCGCGGCGGCCCGGGCATGCGCGAGATGCTCTCGCCCACCGCGGCCATCACCGGCATGGGGCTCGGCAGGGATGTGGCCCTGCTCACGGACGGGCGCTTCTCCGGGGGCACCAACGGCGCGGCCATCGGCCACATCTCGCCTGAGGCGGCGGACGGCGGCGTCATCGCCCTGGTGCGGGAAGGCGACATCATCAGCATCGACATTCCCGCCCGCAGGCTTGACCTGCTCGTGGACGAGGCGGAGCTGGAGAGGCGCCGCGCCCTGCTGCGCCATCCGGAAAAGACGAATCCCTATCCCGTGCTGCGCCGCTACGCGCGGCTGGTGAGTTCGGCGGCCAACGGCGGCCGCTACAAGGAAATCTGAAGCCTGAAGTATACAATGCGGTAGATGGATATTCCAGGTTCCGTCTGGAGCGGAGCGACAGACGGATGCTGGTGCCGGAAGAATCCTAAAAAA
>URHE01000182.1 GCA_900547595.1 uncultured Desulfovibrio sp. | reverse complement strand
CTGCCACATCCCAAGTCAGCAGCCACAATAATAGGTCCAGACCCTAGTCCGCGTCGCCGTCTTTCCCGGCGGGGCCGGGCCGCGCGTCCACATCCACCACGCCGGGCAGGGCGCGGGCGGCGTTCGGGGGGAGCGCCCGCGCCGGGGCGCCATCCGTGCCGGGGGGCGGCAGGGCCACGCAGGACTTGTCCACCAGCACCATGCCCGTGCGTTCCAGCACCTCGCGGCGGTAGGCATATTCCTGCTCCATGCGCCGCTGCCGGTAGACGAACCACGCATGGCCCAGAAAGCACACGGCCAGCAGCGCGGCGACGCTGCCCGCAATCCAGGGGATATGGGGGATGAGCGCAATGCCCGCGCGCCCCAGGGCCGAGAGCGCGCCCTCCACAAAGAACAGCCCGGCCCCCAGGAGCAGGATGCCCAGCAGGACAACAAGGGTGGGCGCGTTGCGCACCATGGCGTAGAATCGGCGCAGGCCCTCGGGCAGGGCCTCGCCTGTCCGCGCGTCGGCGTCGCCGCCCGGCTCCGGCGCGGCGTCGCGCGCCAGCGTCCGCGAAAGCCAGGTCCCGGCCAGATGGACGATGAGCAGCAGACCCACCGGGGAGAGGAAGGCGGCAAGGCTCCAGGCCAGCCAGGGAAAGCGCGCCACGGGCGGCCCGCCGGGACTTTCCGGCGCGGCATGCACGATGCCGTGAAAAAAGGCCACCCCGCCCACGATCATTTCGAGGAAAAAGATCGCAATGAGCAGGTAGACCAGGGCATCCCGGTGTTCACCCGCATACCAGGGGGGACGCCCGGCGCCCGGGCGCGAGGCGCCGGGTTCAGGCACGTTCGCTCGCTCCTCTGCCCGCTCCGTCCGCGCTGTCCGCCACGCGCTTCGCGCTGCCGGGCCGCGCGTCCGCAAGGGCGGCAAGGCCCTGGTCCGGCCTGATGATCTTCGTCACCGAGGCCACCATGCCCGCGGCGTCCGCCAGATTGGTGGGGATGATGAGGCTGTTGCCCTTTTGCGCGAGCCTGCCGAATTCGGCGATCCACGCCTCGGCCACGCGGAGCTGGGCCGCGGCCACGGCATCGCCGTTCAGCTGGCGGCCCACGATGTCCAGCGCTTCGGCCGTCGCCTCGGCCACCTTGCGGATCTGCGCGGCCTCGCCGTCGGCCTGGTTGATGAGCGCCTGCTTTTCGCCCTCGGACTGGGCGATGGCCGCCTGCTTCTGGCCTTCGGCAAGGTTGATGCGCGACTGCATGTCGCCCTCGGAAAGGGCAATGGCCGCCCGTTTTTCGCGTTCGGCGCGCATCTGTTTTTCCATGGCTTCCATGACGTTGCGCGGCGGCGTGATGTCGCGGATCTCGTAGCGCAGCACCTTGACGCCCCAGGGCGCCGTGGCGGAATCCAGGGCCTCCACCACTTCCTGGTTGATGCGCGTGCGTTCCTCAAAGGTCTTGTCCAGCACCAGCGTGCCGATGACGGACCGCAGGGAGGTCTGGGCCAGCTGGATGGCGCCCCATTCATAGTCGGAAATGCCATAGGCCGACTTTTCGGGCGTGATGACCTGAAGGTAGAGCACGCCGTCAATGTCCACGGTCACGTTGTCGCGCGTGATGCAGGTCTGCTTGGGCACATCCAGCACCTGCTCCTTGAGGCTGCGGCGGTAGGCCACCACGTCCACAAAGGGCACGAGCAGATGAAAGCCCGCATAGAGCACCTTGTGGAACTTGCCCAGCCGTTCCACCACATAGGCCGACTGGTTGGGCACCACCACCGCGCTCTTGAGCAGGACGACAATGACCAGGGCCGCGAGCAGCAAGAGCCAGCCGTAGCCGAGAAGGCTTTCCATGGTCGCTCCTTTGGAACAGGGGGACGCGCCCTGTCCGGCGCGCCGTTTCATTTTCGGGCATCAGCGGGAGGCCGTTGCGCGGGCGCGCATGCGCGTCACCTCTAAAGTGTAGTCCTATTAATGTGACTGCTGGCTTGGGATGTGGCAGCTTATGCAATGCCACAATCATCCGTCAAAAACAGCCTTTTTTGTGCTGGCGGCGTCACTGGGCGATTTTTGTCGGTCATGTACTTAAGTACACTCCCTCCAAAAATCGCCCACTTCCTTGCCGGCGCAAAAAATTCTTATTTTTTCGGATCCCTCCGGCGACAGCCCCCGCCCTGCGCTTCGCTCCGGGCGGACAGTGGAAGGG
>URHE01000181.1 GCA_900547595.1 uncultured Desulfovibrio sp. | reverse complement strand
CTTGGGCCGTCCGGACCGCTATGTTCCTTCCATGCCGGAAATATCGCGTCATATTCGTCTCTTGTCCTCCGCATTGCGGAATCAGATCGCCGCCGGAGAGGTGGTGGAACGCCCGGCCAGCGTGCTCAAGGAGCTGGTGGAAAACAGCCTCGACGCCGGGGCCTCCGCCGTGGATGTACGCCTGGACAACGGCGGCCAGAGCCTCATCCGCGTTCAGGATGACGGCTGCGGCATCCCCGCGGCGGAGCTGGAGCTTGCCATCACGCGCCACGCCACCAGCAAGATCACGGCGCTGGAAGACCTGGAGCGCGTCCGCTCCTACGGCTTCCGGGGCGAGGCGCTGCCAAGCATCGCCTCTGTCTCGCGGCTGCGCCTGGTGTCGGCGCCCGCCGGGGCGGAGGTGGCGCACGCGCTGGAAGTGGAACATGGCCGCGTTACGGCGTCAAGCCCGGCGGCGCTTCACCGGGGCACCCTTGTGGAAGTGCGGGACCTCTTCGCCAACGTCCCGGCGCGGCTCAAATTTCTCAAAAGCCCCGCCACCGAGTTCCGCCGCGCCCAGGACTGGCTTTCGCGCCTGGCCCTGGCCCGCACAGGCGCCGCCTTCACCCTGAGCGCGGGTGAGCGGGAAGTGCTGCGCTTTCTTCCCGGCCAGGACCTGCGCGGGCGCCTCGGCGTTGTCTGGCCCGGCGGCATCGTGCGGGAACTTCTGCCCTTTGACGCGGAGCGCCACGGCATCCGCTGCCACGGCCTTGCCGCGCCCGCGGGCATGCGCCAGCAGCGGGCGGACCGCGTCCTGCTCTATGTCAACGGGCGCGCCGTGACGGACAAACGCCTTTTCGCGGCCGTGCGCGAAGCCTACAAGGGGCGGCTCATCAGCCGCGAATACCCGCTGGCCGCGCTCTTTCTGGAACTTCCGCCGGAAGAGGTGGATGTCAACGTCCATCCGGCCAAGTCGGAAGTACGCTTCCGGGATGAATCCGCGGTGTTTTCGGCGGTACTCCACGCCCTGCGCGGCGCGCTGGACAATGCCGTCTTTGCCGGGGCAGCCCTGGAAAACCCGGAAGCACCCGGGGAAGCGCCGGAAGATGCCGGGCGCGACGCCGCTTCCGCGGAATACGGGACGCGGCGCCCGGGCTTCTGGGGCAGTCTGGACGCGCCCCGCCTCCTGCGCCCCGCCGCTGACGACGGTGCGGCCGACGGAACTGGCCCGTGGGAAATCGTCCCGCCGCGGACCACAGGAATGGCGGAAAAAACGCCGCCGCGCCCCGCAGCGGCGGCTTCCGGACGCGCCGGCGCTCCCGCCGTGGCGGAAGGTCCGCATCCGCAGGGCGCCGCACCGCGTGAGCCGCTGTCCGTCGGCGATTTCAGTTATCTGGGCCAGGTGGCCGATACCTATCTGGTGCTTCGTGACGCGCAGGGGGCGCTCGTTCTGGTGGACCAGCACGCGGCGCACGAGCGCGTCCTCCACGCCCGCATCGCGGCCGGCGGCTTTTCCGGCACCGGCCAGTTGCTGGCCCTGCCGCTGGAACTGCGGCTGGACGCCGCCGAACGCGAACGCCTTCAGGAGGCGCGCCCGGCGCTGGAACAGCTGGGCTTCGCGCTGGAATGCGCGGGCGATGTGCTTCTGGCGCGGGCCATGCCGCCGGGGCTTTCCCGGCGCGAGGCCGGGGAGTTTCTCCGCGAGGCCCTTGCGGGCATGCGCGACGACCTGAACGACATCTTCATTTCCATGGCCTGCAAGGCCGCCATCAAGGCGGGCCAGCGCCTCACGGACGATGAGGCCGCCGGGCTGCTCGCCCAGTGGCTGGCAACGCCGGGCGCGCCCACCTGCCCGCATGGCCGCCCCTGCGTCCTGCGCTGGGACGCGGCGGATCTGGAGCGGCTCTTCAAGCGCCGCTGAGGCCGCCGGAAGCGAAGGACGGCGGCCGGAAAACTGTCCCTTTTCCCGTGACGCGGAAAAAGAGCTCACCCTTACGCGGTCTGGGACTTGTCGCCCGCGCCATCCCGCGCCGCCGTGTCCGCATGGGGAAGGGCGGCATCCCGGTCATCCGGCGCTGCCGCGGGCTCCGGCATCCGGCGCCGCACAGGCCGGGGCCGGGCGCGGCGTCCCCCCGCCGGAAGGGGCGCTCCGTCGCCTTCCCTCTCCAGGCCCGCCCGGGGCGCGCGCGGAACAGGCCCGCGGCTGCCGGCGCGGGGCGGCAGGGCCC
>URHE01000180.1 GCA_900547595.1 uncultured Desulfovibrio sp. | reverse complement strand
CGGCGCCGGCCGCGCGGGGCGGCCCGTCCCGCGTGGCCAGCGCGACCCCGTGGCCTGCGTGGGGCACATGACCCTGCCCAAAGCCGGAACGCGCCTGCGCGTGCGCGGGCGCTGGATCACCAACCCGCGTTTCGGGCGCCAGGTGGAGTTCAGCGAAACCGAAGAGCTGCTCCCGGCCACCGAGGAAGGCATCCGCCTCTATCTCGCTTCCGGACTCATCAGGGGCGTTGGCGAGGAAATGGCCGGGCGCATCGTGGCGAAATTCGGCACGGACGCCATCCGCGTGCTGGACGAGGCGCCGGAACGCCTGCTCGCCGTGCGCGGGCTGGGCCCCAGGAGCCTGGAACGCATCCGCGAATCCTGGGCGCGGCACCGGGGCGTGCGCGACCTTTTGCTCTTTCTCCAGCCGCACGGCATCACGCCTGCCTTGGGTATCCGCATCCATCGGACCTATGGCGAGCACGCGCTGGAGATCGTGCGCGAAAATCCCTACCGCCTGGCCATGGACATCCGGGGCATCGGCTTTGTCACGGCGGACGCCATCGCGGCCAAGCTGGGCTTTGCGCCGGACAGCCCCCTGCGCGTGGAGGCCGCCGCCCTCTACGCCCTGCAAAAGGCCACGGAAGACGGGAACGTCTTTCTGCCGCAAGACCGGCTTGTGGAGGAAGTGGGCGCGCAGGTGGGCGCCCCACCCGAAGCGGTGCTGGACGCCCTGGATGCCCTGGAGCGCGACCAGCGCCTTGTGCGCGAGGATTTTTCGGAAGACGGCGCGCCCGCTCCGGACGCCGCGCCCGATGCGGACGGCGCGGCCCTCCCGGAGGGCGCGGGCATCGGCGTCTATCTCGGCCGCTACCACCATTGCGAGGCAAAAACCGCCTATTATCTGCACCGCCTGCTCCATTCGCCCAAGGCCGTGCGCTTTCCCGATCCGGACGCCCTTGCCGCCCAGGTTGCCGCGAAGCTGCCCATCGAACTGGCCCCGGAGCAACTGGCCGCGGTGACGGCCGCCGCGCGCAGCAAGGTGCTGGTCATCACCGGCGGCCCGGGCACGGGCAAGACCACCATCATCAATGCCATCATCAGGCTTTTTGAGACCACGCGGGCGCGCATCCTGCTGGCGGCGCCCACCGGACGCGCGGCCAAGCGCATGGCCGAAACCTCGGGCCGCGAGGCCCGGACCATCCACCGCCTGCTCGAATACAGCCCGCGCGAGGACGGCTTTGCCCGCAACGAGGACAATCCGCTGGCCTGCGGTCTCCTGGTGGTGGACGAGGCATCCATGATGGACTGCCTCCTCTTCTACCATCTGCTCAAGGCCGTGCCGCTGGGGGCCACGCTGGTTCTGGTGGGGGATGTCCACCAGCTCCCCTCCGTGGGGCCGGGCAATGTGCTGGGCGACATCATCGCTTCCCGCGCGGCGCCCGTGGTGGAGCTGACGGAGATTTTCCGCCAGTCGGCGGAGAGCGAGATCATCTGCAACGCCCACAGCATCAACCGGGGCGAGGTGCCCCCGCTGGAATCGAGCCGCGAGCGGCTCTCGGATTTCTACTTCATCCGCCAGGACGACCCGGAGCGCGCGGCAGCCCTCATGGTGGAGCTGGTGACGCGCCATATCCCGCGCCGCTTCGGCCTTGACCCGGTGGACGAGGTCCAGGTGCTCACGCCCATGCACAAGGGCGCCGTGGGCGCGGGCCGGATGAACGCCCTGCTCCAGGAGGCGCTCAACCCCAACGGCCTTGAGGTGCGCCGGGGCGACCGCGCCTTCCGCCTCCATGACAAGGTCATGCAGGTGCGCAACAACTACGAAAAGGACATCTTCAACGGCGACATGGGCCGCATCACCTTTCTGGACCCGCGCGAGCGCACCCTGAGCGTCACCTTTGACGGCCGCGTGGTGCCCTATGACTTCGACGAGCTGGACGAGCTGGCCCCTGCCTATGCCATCTCCATCCACAAGTCGCAGGGTTCGGAATACCCGGCAGTGGTCATCCCCATCATGATGCAGCACTATGTGCTCCTCCAGCGCAACCTCATCTATACCGGCGTGACGCGCGGCAAGCGCCTGGTCATTCTGGTGGGCGAGCCGCGCGCCCTGCACATGGCCGTCAGGAACAACAAGACCCGGCGCCGCTACACGCGCCTGGCGCAGCGCCTGGCCGGCGCCGACGCCCCGCTGGGGCGCATTGACACAGGCGCCGCTCCCGCATAGGCTGCGGCTCATCCTTTTGTGTATCCCGCGCCGCGCGGCGCATGGGTCCGGGCAGTTAGCTCAGTTGGCGGAGCATCGCCCTTACAAGGCGAGGGTCACAGGTTCAAGTCCTGTACTGCCCACCAGGGATTTCAGGG
>URHE01000179.1 GCA_900547595.1 uncultured Desulfovibrio sp. | reverse complement strand
CGGGGCGCCCCTTGAGCGCGCAGAGGCGGGCGCAGGCATCGGGCTTGTCTGCCCGGCAGCCGATGGCGTACAAGGTTTCGGTGGGAAAGATGACGATGCCCCCGGCGGCGAGGCAGTGCGCTGCCTCCTCAAGGCCGAGGTGGCGAAGTTCCACGCGCGGCGCGCGGGGATGGCGGGGAAGTGACGGCATGGCGGGCAAAATGGTGCGGCTCCTGTGTGTTGGCAGGCTGAAAACGCCGTTCTGGCGCGAGGCGGCGGCCCACTATCAGCGCCGCCTCAGCCGCTGGCGGCGCGTGGACATGGTCGAGGTGCGCGATGGCGACGCCGCGCTGGCTCCGGGCCCGCGCGCCGCGCAGGAAGGGCGCCGCCTTGTGGAGGCTCTGGCCCGCGAAGCGGTGGCCGTGGCGCTGGACGAGGGGGGGCAGCCTCTGGATTCTCCCGGTCTGGCGGCCCTGCTGCGCCGTTTTGACGAGGCGGCGCTGCGCCCCTGTTTCGTGGTGGGCGGCGCGTTCGGCCTGTCCCCCGATGCGCGGGCCGCCTGCGGCCATTGCCTCAGCCTTTCGGTCATGACCTGGCCGCACGAGCTCGCCCGCGTCCTTCTGCTCGAGCAGTTGTACCGGGCCGAGTGCATCCTGCGCAAGGTGCCCTACCATCATTGAGGGGGCAACCGCTCAGGGCGTGTCGCCATCCGCGGGCAGGACTTCGTAGATGCGCGCAAAGACATTGTCGTACACCAGCTTGAAATAGGGCGAAATGCGCGGGTCCTGTGGGTCGCAGAGCAGGAGCCTGACCATGAGCGAACTGAAGATGCCCTCGTCCATGGCGAGTTTTTCGTCCGTCACGCGGTTGAAGAGAAAATGCACGTTGCGCCGCCCGGCGAGGAATGCCTGCTGCGCGCGGGCGCTGGCATTGGGGTGGGCGTCGAACCACTCCTGCACATAGTTGCGCCGTGTGACGCCGGTTTCGTCAAACACGGCGATGGAGGCGGGGTAGATGATGCCGCCGCTGCCCATGAGGCGCACTTCGCCCGTCCTGAGGCGATAGGCGAGCGCCTGGGGCACGATGGAGAGTGCGCCGCCTTCGCCGTGGCGGGTGATGAAGTTCCAGTTGCCGAAATTGCTGATCCAGAACCCGAGCCGGAGCATTTCAAAGCTGGCGATGACGAACTGGCGCCCGTGGCCGGGCACCAGCGGCGTTTCGGGCGAGCGCAGCCTGTCCATGAGCGCCTGGGCCCCGGCGCTGTCCAGCCCGGCAAAGACGCGGCCCGGCTCGTTGCCCTGGCGGGAGGTCTCGCGGATGATCTGGCGGGCGAAGCGGGCGTTGTCCGTGGCAAAGACCGCCGCGGGCAGATAGAGCGAGGGTCCGGCGTGCTGCGCGCCGTCCGCGATGGTGGCGCGGCGCGCGAAATAATGGGCCGCGTAGCCCCAGTCCCACCAGAGCCAGAGGCGCGCGTCTTTTGGCGTGATGGCGCGGGCCTGGGCCAGGGCCGCAGCGTGGCGGCGGTTGATGATCGGCCCCTGGGAAAGGGTCGGGATCATGGGCGCGAAGGGCGCCACGAACAGCGCCACGGCAAGGATGGCGGCGATCCAGCCGGAGACCGCGCCCGGCAGGGCGCGCGGCAGGAGGCGGCGCGTCAGCCAGGAGAGCGGCACGGTGAGGCCCAGGGCCACGACCGGCGCGCCGAACATGACCATTCTGCCGCCAAGCCGCGTGCTCAGCAGGGCCAGGGCGGCCAGCGGCAGCAGGAAGAGCGCGCCCGGGCGCCGGAAGAGCAGGAGAAAAAAGCCCGCAAGGCCCGCGATGGCCGCTTCCATCCAGGGATGGAAATAGGGGAAGAGCGCGGCGAAGCTCAGGTCCTGGACTTCGATGATGGACTGCGCCACCGACGGGTAGACAATGGCTGCGGGGCCCGCGCCGCGCGCGTCGCCGCTGTGCTTGAGATAGGCGTTGGCGTGATTGATGAGCGTGGTCAGTATCTCGCCGCGCAGGAGGAGCAGACCCGCGCAGAGCCAGAGCAGGGCTACGGTGCGCGGATGCAGGAGAAAACGCCGCAGGCCCCGCCCCTCGCCCCCGGTGGCGCCCGGCGCGTGCGTGGCAAGAAGGATGAGGTCAAAGACGCAGCCCGCGAGGCCGCCGAGCGCGGGCAGGGCGTAGGCCAGCGCGCCGAGAAAGAGCGGCCCGCGCCGCCCCGCCGGGCCGAGAACCAGCGCCATACAGCCCAGCAGCGCCACATTGTAGCGCAGAAGGTAGGGGAATACCGAATGCCATTCCTGCGCCCACCAGGACAGGATGCCGGAAAGCCCGAGGAGGACGATCCAGACAGGGCGCAACGGATCGCCGGGCCGTGGCGCCTCGCGGAGGAGGGGAGCTCCGTCGGCGGGCGTGCCCCCGGCATGGCGCGGC
>URHE01000178.1 GCA_900547595.1 uncultured Desulfovibrio sp. | reverse complement strand
CTCGCCGCCGGAGCGGCCGCCGCCGGGCTGCCCGTCCTGCTGGGCCTGCCGCCGTGGCGGGCCCTGCTCCTCCTGGCGGCCCAGAGTTTTCTGCTGCGCCGCGTGGCCGCCGTGGCCCGACGCGAGGGGGGCCTGTCCGGAGATTTTTTCGGCGCGGCCATTGAGGAAGGCACCCTCTGCTTTTTGCTGCTGACGCTGTAACGCCATTCCGCACCGTGCAACCCAGGGAGACGACCCATGCCCATCACCCCGCAGGATTTCCATGCTCTTGTCGAAGCCGCCCGCTCCTGCCGCCGCTTTGTGGAGGACAGGCCCCTGTCCATGGCTGACCTGGACTGGCTCGTGGACTGCGCGCGCCTTGCGCCCTCGGCCCGCAACGCGCAGGCGCTGCGCTTCATTCTGGTGACGCAAGGCCCGGTCTGCGACGAGCTTTTCCGCCTCACGCGCTGGGCCGGCGCCCTCAAGGACTGGGGCGGCCCGCACCCCGGCGAACGCCCCACGGCCTTCATCGCCGTGCTGGCGCCCGGGAAGGGCGGCGAACTTGTCGCTTATGACGCGGGCATCGCCTGCCAGACCATCCAGCTGGCCGCCGCCACCAGAGGCTGGGGCTGCTGCGTCATCTATTCCGTGGACCGCGCGGCCGCCGCGCCGCTGCTCCAGGTGCCGGAGGGCATGAAGCTCGCCCTGGTGCTGGGCCTTGGCGTGGCGAAGGAGGAACGCGTCATCGCGCCCGTGCCCGAAAGCGGCAATCTCAACTACTGGCGCGACGGGCGCGGCGTCCACCATGTGCCCAAGCTCGGGCTTGCGGAGCTGACGGCGGGCCGCTTCGGCGCCTGACCGGCGCTGCGGCGCCGCAAAAAGACTTTGAGGCTGCCGAACTTTCTGGTATCCTCGGCGCGATGCGGCAAAGGCCGGCCCGGGACTTCTTCCACCTCCTACAGCAAGGCGGGGCTATGACGGCTATGAACGGCGCAGACGGCAACGGCCTCAAATACGGGCGCGTCCTGCTCAAGCTCAGCGGCGAGGCGCTGGCCGGGGAACAGAAAACCGGCATCGATCCGGAAACCGTGGGTGCCGTCTGCCGCGAGATCGGCTCCGTCCTCGACATGGGCGTGGAGATGGCGCTCGTCATCGGCGGGGGCAATATCTTTCGCGGCCTGTCAGGCTCGGCCAAGGGCATGGAGCGCTCCTCCGCCGACTACATGGGCATGCTCGCCACGGTGCTCAACGCCCTGGCTGTCCAGGACATGCTGGAAAAACAGGGCTATCCCACGCGCGTGCTTTCGGCCATCAACATGAAGGAAGTCTGCGAGCCCTTCATCCGCCGCCGCGCCCTGCGCCACCTGGAGAAAGGGCGGGTGGTCATCTGCGCCGGCGGCACGGGCAACCCCTATTTCACCACCGACACCACCGCGGCCCTGCGCGGCATGGAGCTCAAGTGCGACGCCATCATCAAGGCCACCAAGGTGGACGGCATCTATGACAAGGACCCCGCCACCAACGCCGACGCCGTGAAGTTCGACCACATCAGCTATGACGACACGCTGCGCCGCCGTCTGGGCGTCATGGACGCCACGGCCTTTGCCCTCGTGCGCGACAATCACCTGCCCATCATCGTCTGCCGCATGTTCGGGGGCGACATCCGCCGCGCCGTCCTGGGCGAGCCGGTGGGCACCATCGTCCGCGAGGAATAACGCCCGCGCCGGAGCAGACGCGGGCCATCAAGCCGGGGGCCGCCCCGCGAGGAAACCACATGGATATCGACACTACCCTGCTGGACGCCGAGGACCGCATGGAAAAGGCGCTTGCCTCCCTGGAGCGCGATTTTGCCAAGCTGCGCACCGGACGCGCCTCCACCGCGCTGGTGGACGGCATCAAGGCCGACTATTACGGCACGCCGACGCCCATCAGCCAGATGGCCTCGGTGGCCGTGCCCGACAGCCGCACCCTGACCATCCAGCCGTGGGACAAGGGCGGCATGGCCGCCGTGGAAAAGGCGATCCTCAAGTCCGATCTGGGGCTCACGCCGATCAACGACGGCAAGATCATCCGCATCTCTATCCCGCCGCTCACCGAAGAGCGCCGCAAGGAACTCGTGAAGGTGGCGCGCAAGTACGGCGAGGAGGCCAAGGTGGCCGTGCGCAACGTGCGCCGCGACGCCAACGACAGCCTCAAAAAGGCGGAGAAGGACAAGGAGATCACCGAGGATGCGCTCAAGCGCGCCACGGACGACGTGCAGAAGCTCACCGACCGTTTCGTGGCCGAGGTGGATACCCGCTGCCAGGCCAAGGAAAAGGAAATCATGGACATCTGACGCCGGACGGCCGGCGGGACATGGCATGACGCAAGCTCAGGGCGGCGCGGGCAGGCTCCCCGCGCATATCGCCATCATCATGGACGGCAACGGCCGCTGGGCCCAGGCGCGCGGCCTGCCGCGCACGGCAGGGCACCGGGCCGGGGCGGACGCGGTGCGCGCGGTGGT
>URHE01000177.1 GCA_900547595.1 uncultured Desulfovibrio sp. | reverse complement strand
GCGCGGGCGCTGGGCGTCCCCGCGCTCGCCGTGGGCGGCGGCGGCGATGTGGCGGCCCACGCGCGCCTCTGGCTCTGGCAGCGGCGGCACAAGGCGCTGCTCATCCAGACCGTGGGGGCGGAAGCCGTGGGTCTCGGGCGCCGGGTCCTGGGCATGCGCACAAAGGGGAGCGCCCGCCTGTCCCACGCCTTTTTCGTGCGGCCGCCCGCGCCGGAATGCTGCCGGAGCCGCGCCATGCGCGCGGCGTTCCGCGTGTTCTGCGGTTCGGAGCATGTGCGGCGGCGCATCCGGGAAGTCTGGGAGGGCATGCCCGAAAAGCGGCGTCCCGGGGCTTCGCTGCAAGTGCTCGCGCCGGGCATCCCGCTGGCGGACTACCGTCTGGAGCCGGAGATGGCGGCGGGTGCCGGGGCCGCGCGGCGTTTTGTCTTTGGCATGGGCGAGAGCCTGGCGCCGCGCTCCGGCGCCCTGCTCATGGTGCGGGCCATGGCCGCGCTCTGGCAGCGGGATGACCTGCCCCCCTGGGAGATACGGATGTTCGGCGCCGGCCCGCGCTTTGAAGAGGTCTTGCGCGAAGCCGTCAACCTGGGCGTTGCCTCGCGGCTCTGCATCCTGGGGGACCAGGCCCCGGCGGACGTCCTGCCCCATTGCGGCGCCTGGGTGGCGCCCGGCACGTCCCCGGAGGAACTGCCGCAGACGCTCTGGGCGGGCGTGGCGGCGGGGCTGCCCGTCATTTGCGCGCAGAGCGGGCTCCACCGCGAGCGTCTTGCCGGGGCGCCCGCGGCAGCGGCCCTGCGCGTGGAGGAAAATGACCCCCAGGCCCTGGCGCGGGCCATGATCGCCGTCATGCGGGACGAACGCCTCCGGGCGCGCATGCGTCAGGCCGAAGAGCAGTTCCGGCCCGCCACCGGCCTGGAGGCCATGGCGGAGCGCTTCCGCGCCTGCTGCCGGGAACTGGCGGAAGGGCTTGGGGACAGCTCCCGCTGACCCGGCACGCCGCCGCGCGCCGGGGCTAGCGCGCGGGCTCGATGACCTCCATGCCGTCCATATAGGGCACGAGCGCCCTGGGCAGGACCACGCTGCCGTCTTTCCGCTGGCCGTTTTCCAGCAGGGCGGCCATGGTGCGGCCCGTGGGCAGGCCGGAGCCGTTGAGCGTGTGCACCCAGGCGGCCTTGCCGCCCCTGGGCTTGAAGCGGATATTGGCGCGCCGGGCCTGGAAGTCCGTGCAGTTGGAGCAGGAGGAGATCTCGCGGTAGGTCTTTTGCGCCGGGAGCCAGACTTCCACGTCATAGGTCTTGGCCGCGCTGAAGCCCAGATCGCCCGTGCAGAGGGTGATGACGCGGTAGGGCAGTTCCAGCAGCTCCAGCAGGTGGCGCGCGTGGCCGGTCATGCGCTCAAGCTGGTTGAAGCTGTCGTCCGGGTGGGCAAAGCGCACCATCTCCACCTTGGTGAACTGGTGCATGCGGATGAGGCCGCGCGTGTCCTTGCCGGCGCTGCCCGCCTCGGAGCGGAAGCAGGGCGTGGCCGCGCAGTAGGCCAGGGGCAGTTGCGCCTCGTCGAGGGTCTCGCCCGCGTGCAGGTTGGTGAGCGGCACTTCGGCGGTGGGGATGAGGTAGTAGTCCGCCTCGCGCAGCTTGAACAGGTCCTCCTCGAACTTGGGGAGCTGGCCCGTGCCGGTCATGGTGGCGCTGTTGACCATGTAGGGCGGCAGCACCTCCACATAGCCCTCGTGCTTCGTATGCTGGTCAAGGAAAAAGTTGACCAGCGCCCGTTCCAGGCGCGCGGCCCAGCCCAGCTCCACCACGAAGCGGCTGCCGGTGAGCCTGGCGGCGCGGGCAAAGTCCAGGCCGCCAAGGCGCGTGCCGAGATCGCCGTGTTCCGCGGGGGGGAAGTCGAAGGCGCGCGGCTCGCCCCAGCGCGCCACTTCGGGATTTTCCGTCTCGTCCGCGCCCACGGGCACCGAGGCGTCCGGCAGGTTGGGCACGGACAGGAGCCAGGATTCCTCGGCGGTCCTGACCTCCGCCACCTGGGCGTCCAGCGCCCTGATGCGCTCCGAGAGTTCGCCCAGAGCGGCGAAGCGGGCGCTGGCGTCGCCCCCGGCGCGCTTGATGGCCGCCACTTCGTCCGAGGCCGCGTTGCGCTGGCTCTTGAGCGCCTCCACCTCGGCGAGAAGGGCGCGCCGCCGTTCGTCCAGAGCGCGGAATTCCCGCATGTCCAGCCGGGAATGCCGCTCGGCGAGCGCTTTTTCCACAATTTCCGGCTGCCGTTGCGCCAGCTTGAGATCGATCATCGCTTCCCCCGCATCTGCCCGGAGCTGGATTGCGCGCGCCGCACCGGGCCCGCGGCGCCGCACGGGATGTAGCATGCGCGTCCCCGCCTTGCAAGCGGGGGAATTTGTGTGTATCTCTGGAGAAATTCTAGAGCGTTTTCGCAATGGAATTGCGTAAACGCTCTGGCGGCTGCGGGAGCAGACGCCCGCGCCGGAATAAGGCGGAAAACCA
>URHE01000176.1 GCA_900547595.1 uncultured Desulfovibrio sp. | reverse complement strand
CCAGCCGCCCACCTCGGCGGCGGAACGCCGGGTCTCCACATCAACGACGGCATACGGCTCCGGCGGCGTGAGCCCCGTGGGGCGCGCGGCGTCCGGCGCGGGAGGAACGGCGGCACCGGCATCGGGGGCGCCCGCCCTGGACGACGCGGGAACATCCACGCGGGATACTGGCGCCGCCTGCGGGGGCGGCGCCGTCACAACAGCTTCCGGCGCCAGGCGGTCGGGCGCCGGGCTTATCCGCAAGGAGGCCGCCAGCCGCTCCCCCTCGTCGCCGGGGGCCAGCAGTTCCTCCAGCAGGGCCAGCGCACCCTCCTTGCTGATGGGCCGGTTGCCCGAACCGCACTTGGGAGAATGGACGCAGGAAGGACAGCCGTCCTGACAGGGACAGGCGGCAATGGCGCGGCGCACCGCCTCCAGCAGGGCCCCGGCATCCCCGAATGCCTCGCGCGTGAGCCCCGCGCCGCCGGGCAGCCCGTCATAGATAAAGACGGCGGCATGGCCCAGCTGGGGATGGAGCGGAATGGAAATGCCGCCGAAATCGTTGCGGTCCGCCATGACCAGAAGCGGCAACAGCCCGATGGCCGCATGCTCCAGCGCGTGGATGGAGCCCATGAAATGGAGGAAACGCTCTTCCAGCGCGGCCCGCGCGGGCTCGGGGATCACATACCAGAAGCCTTCGGTCTCAAAGACCTGTGGCGGCGCGTCCAGAGGCACAACGGTCAGCAGCCGGTTGCCGCTGGAGGCCCGTTTTTCATAACCGGTGATGCGCTCGGTGATCCTGAGCCGCCCCCGGCAGACCAGACAGCGCCCCAGGGAACGCCGCGCCGTTTCCTCCAGAATGTCCGTGCTCTTTTGCCCGCGCGAGCGCGTGAACCACGAGACGCGCGCCGCTTCCACCAGCACGCGGCCCCGGCCCGCGTCCAGTTCTTTCACCACATAACTGCGCCCCCGGTGCAGGTAGACGGCGCCGGGGTGGGTCTCGCGCCAGGCGCGGAACCCGTCCACCGTGCCGATGACCGCGCCGCTTTCGTCCTCGATGGTCATGCTCTGCCCCGCCCCGCGCAGGTCCACCTGCCGTTGCGGCCGCTTGCGCGCCGCGAGCCATTGGGAGCCGTCCGCGGACTGGAGAAGGAGCCCCCGGTCGCGCAGCTCCGCCAGGGCGCGCAGGCCGCCCGGCTGCCTGAGCCACGGATCGGCGGCGGTGAGGGGCAGTTCGGCGGCGGCGCATTCGAGGTGGCGCGCCACAATGACCTCATTGTCGGGATTGACCACGGCCCGTTCCGGAGGCCGACTGAAAAAGTCGTCGGGATTGCGGACGAAATACTGGTCAAGGGCGTCCTCTCCGGCCACGAGGATGACCGCCGATTCCTGTTGCGCGCGCCCCACCCTGCCGCCCCGCTGGAGGGTCTGCATCACCGTGCCGGGATAGCCCACGAGGATGCAGACATCGAGGCCGCCGATGTCGATGCCCAGTTCGAGGGCGCTCGTGCTCACCACGGCAAGGAGTTCCCCGGAGGCCATGCGTCCTTCGATGGCGCGGCGTTCTTCCGGGAGGAAGCCCGCGCGGTAGGGGGAAATGCGCTCCCTGTACGCCCCGGCCTGCGAGCCCGCCCACAGGCTCACGAGTTCGGTCATGCGCCGGGAACGGCAATAGACGATGGTGCGCAGATCGCGGGCCAGAGCCGCCTTGAGCAGGTCAATGGCGGCGGTGGCCGGACTCTGCCCGGGATTGAGAAAGACGAAATGCCGGGGCCCCCTGGGCGCGCCCGAACGGGAAATGACCACCGGCGCGTCCGCCAGGCCGAAGGCGGGGGCGTTGCCGCCGTCCGCGCCGTCCGCACTGGCCGTGGCGCCCATGAGCCCGGCCGCCAGTTCACCGGGATTGCCCACCGTGGCCGTGCAGAAAACATAGGTGGGCCGCGCGCCGTAGCGCCCGGCTATGCGGTTCAGCCTGCGAAAGACCTGGGCCATGTGGCTGCCGAAAACGCCCCGGTAGGTATGGGCCTCGTCCACCACCACATGGGCGAGCCCGGCAAAAAAGGCCGCCCACTGCTCATGGTGCGGCAAGAGGGCGAGATGGAGCATCTCCGGATTGCTGATGAGCACCGTGGGCGGATGGGCGCGGATCTTGCGCCGGAAATGGTCGCTGGTGTCGCCGTCGTAGAGCGCCACCGAGGGGCGGGCCTCCTCCGGCCAGGAGGCGCACAGACCGGACAGGGCCGCCAGCTGGTCCTGCGCCAGGGCCTTGAGCGGAAAAAGGCAGAGCGCCCGCGCCTCCGGGTCGAGCAGATGGCGCTCCAGCACCGGGAGCGTATAGATGAGGCTCTTGCCGCTGGCCGTGGGCGTGGCCACCACCACGGAATGCCCGGCGCGGATGTGGTCCGTGGCGAGCGCCTGATGCGCATACAGGCGGATGCCGCGCCGCGCGAGCAGGGCGGAGAGGGCCGTGGGCCACGGGCGGCGGGGTTCCGCGTAGTCGGCCCCGGCCCCCGGCTCCACGCGGTGGCAGGTGACCTGCGGCCCAAGACGCGGCGAGGCCAGCAGGGCCGCCACATATTCGCCCACCGTCCCCCGCCCGGGCCGGGCGGAC
>URHE01000175.1 GCA_900547595.1 uncultured Desulfovibrio sp. | reverse complement strand
CGGCGGACGGGGCCCTCGGCGTCATCGACGAAAAGCTCGTGCGCATGAAGGAACTGGCGGAACAGGCGGCCACGGGTACCTACGATTCCACCCAGCGTTTGATGATCGAGTCCGAGTACCAGGCCATGGCTTCGGAAATCACCCGAATCGCCAATGCCACGGACTTCAACAACATCAAGCTCCTGGACGGCAATCTGTCCAGCTCGACCCACACGGGCAAGGACGGCGGCAAGAGCAAGCTCGAGTCCCAGGGCAAGCTGAAGGTCCACTTCGGCTCGGCCAACGACTCGGCGGAGGACTACTACTACATCCAGATCGGCACGAGCACCGCGTCCGCCCTGGGTGTGGGCAACCAGGCCACCGCGTTCAGCAAGGATTCGGACGCCCGTACAGTCTCCACGCAGGAAGCCGCGCAGAAGGCCCTGGTGGGCATCACCAACGCCATCGTGTCCAAGGACAAGATCCGTGCGCACCTTGGCGCGCTTCAGAACCGGCTGGAGAACACCATCTCCAACCTCACGACTCAGGCCGAAAACCTGCAGGCTGCGGAGTCGCGCATTTCCGACGTGGACGTGGCCACGGAAATGACGCAGTTCGTCCGCAACCAGATCCTCACCCAGTCGGCGGTGGCCATGCTCTCGCAGGCCAACAGCATGCCGCAGATGGCCATGCAGCTCATCGGCTAGCCGCCGATCTGGTTGAGGGCCCCACACGGGGCGCAGACCACATATCCCCGGAGGGTGATCCCTCCGGGGATATTCGTTTGGCGCGCGGCTGCGCGGGATGTTCGGGGATATCCGGGAATGTCGGGGGCGCCCTTCCCGCGCCCGGCGCGGGTCGCTACGCGTTGGCGGCGGCCTGTTGCTTTCTGGCTTCGTCCAGGGCCTTCTGGAGTTTTTCCTCGTCGGGGGTGGAGAGCGAGGTCTGGAGAATCTTGCCGCCCGTGCCCTGAAGTTCGGCGCGCACCTTGTCCGTGATGGCGGAATCCACAAGGACGAAGAGCGCCGAGGAGCCGGGCGTGATCGTGGCGGCAAGCTTCTTCATGAAGTCGTCATTGATGCCCACATCGCTGAGCGCCCCGGCCACGGCGCCCGCGCCCGCGCCCACCACGAGGCCGAGCAGGGGGTTGAGGAAGATGAGGCCGATGAGGGTGCCCCACAGGCCGCCGCTCATGGCGCCGCCAAGGGTCAGATTGTACATCTGGTTCAGCTTGACCTTGCCGTCGGGCTTTTTCACGGCGATCACCGCGTCCTCCAGGCTGACAAGGTATTCCTTCTGCATTTTGAGAAAATCGAGCCGCACCTGCTCGGCCTTGAGTTCGTCGGGATAGACGATGACGATAAGCGTGCTCATGGGATGTCTCCGTCGATGTATGTCTACGGGCATCGCGGGCCGCGCGGGACGTTCCGGCACATGCCGGAGGCGGCGCGGGCCGCTGCCGTTCTTGTACTGAAGTAGCTGTCCGGCGCGCCGTCTGTCAAGGGAACCGCCCCTTGAAAAAAAACCGCTCCTGCGAAATGATGCGCAGCCGTCAACGATGGACCTGCAATCGGGGCCGAGCCGGGGAAAACCATGAAGTGCAAGATATGCAAGGCCACCGCGGTGGTGGCCCTCAAGAGCCATAATGCGGCCTTTTGCGCCGACTGCTACCGGGATTTTTTCGCCCGTCAGGTGGAACGCGGCATCAGGGGCGCGCCGGGGCCGGACGGAACGCATGGCGAATCGCTGTTCCGCAAGGGGGAGCGCATCCTCGTCGCGCTTTCCGGGGGCAAGGACTCGCTGGCGCTCATGCTGGAACTTTCCCGGCAGGGCCATGACGTCACCGGGCTTTTTGTGGACCTCGCCATCCCCGGCTCGTCGTCGGCGGCCCGCGCCGTGGTGGAGCGCTTTTGCGCGGCCCACGGGCTCCCGCTGCGCGTGGCGGACCTCGCCGCCGAGGGGCTGGCCATCCCGCGCGTGCGGGAACGGCTGCGGCGCCCGGTCTGTTCGGTCTGCGGCAAGATCAAGCGCCACATCTTCAACCGCGCCGCCCTGGACGGCGGCTTTGACGCCCTCGCCACAGGGCATAATCTGGACGACGAGGTGGCGCGGCTGTTCAGCAACACCCTGCGCTGGGACACGGCCTACCTGTCGGATCAGGGGCCGCTGCTCCCGGCGGAGCCGGGATTTGCCCGCAAGGTCAAGCCGCTCTGGCGGCTGACGGAGTTTGAGACCGCCAACTACGCCTTCCTCATGGGCATCGAGCACCATCACGCGCCCTGTCCCTACAGCCCCGGCGCCAGTTTCACCACGCTCAAGGGCGTGCTGCAACGGCTGGAAGCGGCCATGCCCGGACGCAAGCTGGATTTTTATCAGGGCTTTCTCGCGCGGGGCAAGGCCGCCTTCGCCCGGCGCGAGGTCGAAGCCGGGGCCCCGCTGGCGCCCTGCGGCCGGTGCGGTTCTCCCACCTCGTCCGGGGAGCTGTGCGGCGTGTGCCGCATCCGGCAGGCCGTGGCTGACGGGGGGGTCGCCTAGGGTTGGCCTGGTGATGCGCTGCTGGCTTGGGATGTGGCGGATCGTGTCCTGCCGCGATTATCCGTCAAAAACAGTCTTGCGTTGCTGTCCATTTGCGTAAGCCGCGCTTCG
>URHE01000174.1 GCA_900547595.1 uncultured Desulfovibrio sp. | reverse complement strand
CGCGCCTTTTGCCGCCGGGCAGGGCGCGTCCCCGCTGCCGGCCCTGCCCAGGACGGACCCCTCCGCCACCTGGCCCGCGCCCGCGCCCACGGTGACGCCCCAGGCCCCGGTGGCCGATCCCAATGCCAAGGCGCAGGAACTGGCCCGCCAGCAGCAGGACATCCTCATGCTGCGCCAGCAGATGGACCAGCGCCTCAAGGATCTCCAGAACGCCGAAGACAAGATGAAGGACATGATCCGCGAGGCGCGCGAGCTGGAGGACAAGAAGATCCGCAACCTCATCATGATGTACGCCAACATGAAGCCGCGCATGGCGGCCCAGGCCATGGAGAACATGGACGAGCGCGTGGCGGTGCGGATACTCTCGGGCATGGCGCCCAAGCAGTCCGGCGAGATACTCACCTATACCAATCCCGCCAAGACGGCCAAGTTCACGGAAATGATCACCCGCATGCGGATGCCGGAATAATGCGCCTCAAGCTTCTGGTGGCCTATGACGGGACGGGGTTCAGCGGCTGGCAGATCCAGGAAAAGCCCCAGCCGCCCACCACGGTCCAGGGCACGCTGGAAGCGGCGCTGGCCCGGCTGACGGGCGGTTTTGTGCGTGTTTTCGGCTCCGGGCGAACGGATGCGGGCGTCCATGCCCACGGGCAGGTGGCGCATTGCGATGTTCCCCGCCGGCCCGGCTTTGACTGGCGCCACGCCCTCAATGCCGTGCTGCCGCCCGCGGTGCGCATCCTTGCGGTCGAAGCGGCGGCTCCGGATTTTGACGCGCGCCGTGACGCGACCGCCAAGACCTATATCTACCAGTTCTGGTGTGAGCGCCGCTTTGTGCCGCCGCAGCTCGCGCCCTTTGTCTGGGCGTGCGGACCGCTGGACGCGGCGTCCATGCGGGTGGCGCTGCCCCATTTTCTGGGGGAACGGGATTTCGCGTCGCTGCGGAATGCCGGATCGGACACGCGCGGCAGCGTGCGCCGCATTTTTGCCGCCAGCCTGGAGACGTTGCCGCCGCAGGAGTTTTATCCGCCGCATGCGCCCCTGCTGCGGCTCAGGGTCACGGCCAACGGCTTTCTCAAGCAGATGGTGCGGAATATGGCCGGGCTGCTGGCCGCCTGTGGCCGGGGAAAGCTGGC
Source organism: uncultured Desulfovibrio sp. (assembly GCA_900547595.1). Lineage (GTDB taxonomy): Bacteria > Desulfobacterota > Desulfovibrionia > Desulfovibrionales > Desulfovibrionaceae > Desulfovibrio. The sequence continues at coordinate 1,540 of URHE01000174.1, read as the reverse complement.
GCCCGAGGCCGTCCCGGCCCTTCTGGCCGCAGCGGACCGCGCGGCTGTGCCCGCGCCCACGGCGCCGCCGCGCGGCCTGGCACTGGCCAGTGTGGAATATCCGGGGCCTTACTCCAGCCCCTGAAGCACGCCGCGCCTGCCCAGCCAGTCGAGCATGGAGAGGCGCACCCGTTGCAGGCGGCCGGCAAGGGCCTGGATGTCCTGCGCCGCCGGGGAGCCGGGCGCATAGGCCAGAAGCGGCTGCTGGCGGCACACGGCCTCCGGCAGCTTTCTGTCCGTGCGCACATGGCCGAGCAGGACCGGTTCGAACTGGAGAAAGTGGGCGCAGGCGCCCTTCAGCTTGTCAAAGGCGGATTGCGCCTCTCTGGCCGATGCCGCCTGATTGACCACCACCATGTAGTCGCGCAGGCCGAAGCGGGCGTTGAGCACCTTGATGAGGGCGTAGCTGTCCGTGAGCGACGTGGGTTCCGGCGTGATGACCACCACGCGCACGGCGGCCAGGGCCGCGAAGGTCTGCACCGTCTCGGAAATGCCCGCGCCCAGGTCCATGAAGACATAGTCGTAGTTGCCGAGCAGGGGTTCCAGGCGCTCGAGCAGGGCGGCGCGCAGGTCCGGGCTCAGGTCGTTGAGTTCGGGCACGCCCGAGGCCGCGGGCAGCACATCGAAGCCCGCCGGCGCCACGGGATGGAGCACCTCGGCGAGGCTGCGTCCGCCGAGCAGGGCGTCCTGAAGATTGCCCTCGGGGGTGATGCCGAGCAGAACGTCAAGATTGGCGAGCCCCATGTCGCAATCCATGAGCAGCGCCTTGAAATTCTGCTCATGGAGCGCCCAGGCGAGGTTGAGGGTGAGGTTGGTCTTGCCGACGCCGCCCTTGCCGCTGAGCACGGCAACGCTCAAGGTCGTGTTCATTTGGAATCTCCGCCGAAAAAGAGAAAGCGTTTTTCCCCGGAATGCACCAGTGTCGAGCTCTGACGCGCTGTTCCGGAAGTTTCCAGATGGATGTAGCCCTCGTCCTGGGCCAGCGCCGTTTCCAGCGCGTCCGCGACGCGCTGGAGGAGCTCCTGCGCGCGGGGCGTCCGTTCCTGTCCGATGTGGACCACGCCCAGGGCGCAGACGGCGCCGTTGCCGGCCGTGATGCCCCCGGTGGGGAAAAAGGGACGGGCGGCCTCGGCAAAGGCCGCCTGGGCCGCCTCCGTGAAACGGCGTGTCCTGAGCTGGCCCAGGCCGGGCAAAAGGATGACATAGCGCCCCGGCGCGCCCGCGCCGAGGCTGTCGCAGGCTTCGAGCAGGCCCTGGAGCGTCTCGCCCAGCAGGCGCTCCAGCCGGGCGACGGTGCCGTCCCCAAGGGCCGTGAGCAGCCGCCGCCGCTCGGCCACGGCCGCGGCCACAAGGCTCAGGCCGCCGCCGTTGCGCGCAAGGCGCAGCAGCTCGCGTTCCAGCTGGGCGGCGAACATGGAGCTGCCCAGCGCGCCCAGAAGGACGTCGCCGGGCACGGGCGGCTCGGCGCAGGCCGGATCCGCGCGCAGGTCGGCCAGGCGCA
>URHE01000173.1 GCA_900547595.1 uncultured Desulfovibrio sp. | reverse complement strand
AAATCTTATTTTTTAGGATCCTTGCGGCGACAGCCCCCGCCCTGCGCTCCGCTCCGGGCGGCGAGCGGAAAAGTGTCTCTTACCCACCGACACATGAAAATGAAAAGAACATGGTGCTCTTTTTAATGGACTGTTTTTAGAGAATTGCGGCAGTACACAATCCAGCACATCCCAAACCAGCAGCATTGATAGCCCTCCCCCGCTCAGGGCAGCTCCACCGGCGTCAGCCGCCAGATGCCCTCGGGGCAGACCGCCGCGCACAGCCCGCAGCCGATGCAGCGGCGCTCCGCCACCGACAGCGGGAATCCGGCGCCGTCCCCGGCTTCGGAAGCATCCCGGTCGCCCCCGCGCGCCGCGCCCCCCCGCCGCTGAAGGGCCGTGCGCGGGCAGACGCGCACGCACCGCCAGCAGCGACGGCATGCTCCGGCCTCGGGGTTCCGAAGCGGCGCGCGCAGGCGCCCGGCCCCGCTTGCCGCCAGTTCCGCCACGCCGCCGTCATCGGGCAGCACATCCCCGAACAGGCCGCCCTCCGGCCACGCGCGGGCGTGGAACTCCCGCACTCCCGGGCGCCCTGCCTGCGTCCCGCGCGCCGCCTCCGCGTCTCCCGCGCGGGGAACGGGCACGATTTTCCGCCATTCCTCCCAGTGGCCAAGCGCCTCCAGAAGTTCGGGGCGCCCGATGGCGCCGAGAAATTCCGCCATGCCGCCGTCCAGCCATTCCCTGTCCCCGGCGTCCAGAGGCAGCAGGCGCACTTCGGGCGGCAATTCCGGGCAGGCGCCACGCACATAGACGACCCCGCCCACCATGCCCACGCACGGGCGTTCGCCCAGGGAGGCCGCGCAGTCATGGCCGCAGACCACGGCCCTGCCGCCACCCATGAACTCGAAGGCGAAGCTGCCCACGCCGCCGAGCACCCAGAGTTCCGGCGGTTCATGGAGCGGATCGTGCTTCATGAGCGAGCCGGTGCGCGCCCCGGCGCGGCCCCCCACATGTATCTTGCCTGCCGCGGCGCAATGGCCGGTGGTGTCCCCGGCGTCGCCAAGCACGGTGATATGCCCGCCCGCGTTGAGCCAGCCCACATCGGCGGGCGCGGAGCCGCGCACAAGTATCTCGGTGCCGGGCAGGGCCATGGAGCCGACGCGCTGGCCCGGATTCTCGATCTCGAAGCGGAGCGTCTCCCCCCTGGCGTTCCAGAGCGGGCCGCCGATGTCGTGCTGGCCGGAAGCGGCGATGCTGAATTCCGTTTCGCCCGCCTCCACCGCGCTTCTGATGCGCAGCAGAAGTTCGCGGGTGGACATGCGTTCGTGGCCGTGGACCGTTGAAAGATGCAGCATGGCGCCCTCGTTGTATCGCTGTCAGCAGGCGTAGGCAATGCCGAGCCGTTCGGCCACATCCCTGCGTGTGGCCACCAGGGCGTCGGCCCTGCCCACGGGCAGGGAGCTGTTGCCCACCGGCGCCAGAAGTTTCCGCAATTCCGCGTCAAAGGCGAGCATGTAGTCCACAATGGCCTGCGCGCCCCTGTCCACGTCCAGACGGCGCACCAGACGCTCGTCCTGGGTGCAGATGCCCACGGGGCACCGCCCGGTATTGCAGGCGTTGCAGCGGCCATGCTCGTTGCCCACGCAGCCGAGGAGCTGCAGCAAGAGCCGCCCCAGCACCACGCCGTCGGCGCCCAGACAGACGAGCTTGAAGGCGTCCGCCGCCGCGTCGCCGTTCATGCCCACGCCGCCGCCCGCCCAGAGCGGGATGCGGCCCTGGAGCCCCTGGGCCGTGGCCGCGCGGTAGCAGTCGCGCACCACGGAAACCACCGGGTGCCCGGTATGTTCCAGCGACACGGCATAGGCCGCGCCCGTGCCGCCGAGCATGCCGTCCAGAAAGAAGCCGCCGCAGATATGGTACGGGTCCCGCAGCAGGTTGTTGTAGACGGCCACCGAGGTGGCCGAGGCCGCGCACTTGACCGCCACCGGCACCCGGAAGCCAAAGGCCGCGTTCATGGAAAGGTGCATCTTCTGCACCGCTTCCTCGATGGAATACAGGCCCTGATGATTGGGCGGCGAGTGCAGGGTGGCGCGGGGCACGCCCCGGATGGCCTGGATATGCGGCGCCACCTTGGCCGCGGGCAAAAGGCCCCCGTCGCCCGGCTTGGCGCCCTGCCCCACCTTGATGAGCACCGCCGCCGGATCGGCCTTCATGCGCGGCAGGCTCCCGATGATGCGGTTCCAGCCGAAGTGGCCGGAGGCGATCTGCAGGATCATGTAGCGCAGGCGTTCGGATTCGAGCAGCCGCGTGGGCACGCCGCCCTCGCCCGACGACATGCGCACGGGCAGGCCGCATTCCTCGTTGAGCCAGGCCACGGCCAGAACCAGCGCCTCCCACGCCCGGGTGGAGAGCGCGCCGATGCTCATGTCGCTGAAAATGACGGGATAGATCCAGCGCACGGGCGGCGTTTCCCCGGCCAGGACAAGGCGCTCCCCCCGCGCCCGCAACGGCAGCTCCCCGGGCCTGAGCAGCCGCCCCAGCGGGGAGCGCAACTCAAAGGTATGCCGTTCCGAATCCAGGGCCGGATCCGTCATCTGGCTGATGCGGCCGATGACGATGGCATCCAGCGTGCGCTCGCGCGCGGGCGCCTCCACCACGCTGCGGCCGCCGCGCCCGCCACGGCGCGCGGGCAGCC
>URHE01000172.1 GCA_900547595.1 uncultured Desulfovibrio sp. | reverse complement strand
CCGCGCCCCGCGCCGCCAGCGCGGCCTCGGCGCTGCGCAGCAGGGCCAGGGCGTTGAACCCGCGCCGCGCCGCGGGCGCCAGATAGAGGCCGTCCAGCGCGGCCACCACCTCGCCCTCCAGATGCGGGCACGGCGCCAGCGTAAAGACCGCATAGCCCGCCAGCCGCCCCTCCCGGTCCCGCGCCGTGGTGACGGAGAGCATGCCCAGACGCTCCAGACTGTCGTAACGCGCCCTGTCCGGCACATAGTCCCATTGGCCGTGAAGCGGCGCCTCCACCTCGCGCCAGTGTTCCCGCGCCAGGGCGGCGGCCTCGCCGGCCACCTCCGCCACTGTTTCCTGCCGAAAGCTGAGTCTTTCCGCCGCAATATCCCGCATCGCCGCCTCCTTTCCCGCTTCGGAGCGGTTCACCGCTCCCCGAAATCCGTATCGATCATCAGCGCCACCAGCCGGAAGGGCAGGGGCCTGTCCTGCACGATCCAGAATGTGGCGCGGCTTTCCTGCGTGCCGCCGGGAAAAAATTCCAGGTCCCCGGAAAACGGCTCCACCGCCGCGCCCCACCGCTCCGGCACGAACGGAAGGTCGTGGAGCGCCTCCCTGCGCGGCCCGTATTTGCCGCCCACGCTGCGGTAAAGCCGCATGGCGCACCGCCCGTGGGAGCGCACGCGGCCAAGCGTGGTGCCGCCCTGGGTATCGGCCTCCAGCGGCAGGGGCGACAGGGCGGCCACATAGGGCAGCCCGGCCTGGACCACACGGGCCGGATACGGCAGGGTGATGTGCCCGCCGCGCACCACGCAGCCCTCCACGGGGCTTCCGTCGGCCAGCACGGCCAGCTCCCTGCCTTCAAGGTGTTCCAGACCGTCCACCATGGCCGAGGCCGTCTCCCGACGGAACGTGCGCCCGCAATCCACCAGGAACGCCTCGGCCACGGGCGCGCCGTCGGGCCAGACATCGGCCAGCCGTTCAAGGAACCAGCGCTTCCCGCCGCCTGTCTCCCGCTCCACCGCCAGAAAGAGCGTGTCGCCCCCCGCGCCGGAAATGCAGGCCGCCGACCAGACGCGGCCATCGGTGATCTGGCGCGACCAGCCCCAGATATCGTGTTCCTTCATATAGGTGAGCGCCAGGAGCAGGCCGTCGTCGCGCACGGCCCAGATGGTGGAGCCTGGGCTCTGCTGGTAGGCCCACTGGCGCAGAAAATGCCCCTCAAAGAGGTGCGGCGCGAGGATGGAAAGGTCATTGCCGGCATAGCCGTCCTTTTCCAGCGAATAGAAGAGGTCGCGCACCCGGCTGCCGTGCCGCTGTACATGGAGGATGGAATTGCCGATGATGATGGGCGCGAGCCCGGCGCTGCCCCAGTAGGACTGGGCCGTGATGCTCACGTTGTTGGCCGTGATGGCGGCGCCGTCGCCGCCGCTGGCCTTGTATTCGCTGCCGGAGGTGCCGAGGAGCAGGTCGCCGAAACTGGCCACCCAGGTGATGGCGTCAATGGCGCCGGAGGCGATCTGGTATTCCACCGGGTCGTCGTCCTGAAGCGGGCGGGACTTGCGGAAGTTCTCAAAGTCGCCGCTGCGCGACATGTAGAACGCCTGCGGCGCGCGCGGCGTGGCCGCCAGCACCATGCGCTGCTGATGGAAGGCCACCACCGCGGGATGGTTGTCTCCGGCAAAGGGGTCCCAGTCCTCGCGGGGGGTGTCGGCGGTGTCGGCCTCGTAATTCTGATCCTGGAAGCTCGCGCCCTGCGCCACGCCGATAAAGCCGTAGTATCCCGCTTCTTCCCGGTAGATGTTGTATTCCGCCGCGCCCTCCACGGCCTGCCAGGTGACAGTGGCGGAATTGCCCTGCACCCAGTCCGAGGGGTGGCGGCTGCCGGACACCTCCGCCGCGGCGGAAGGCAGGGACTGCCGCCCCTTTTCATCCACCGCCGCCACCTTGTAGCGGAGCGTGAACGAGCCGCCGCTCCCGGAAAAGGACGCCTGCACGGACGCGGGCGGCGGCAGCGTTGCGTTGAGCCGCACTTTCTCCAGGCTCCAGACAAAGGCGGGAGCGGTTTCCGGGCTCGCGGCAGCGGATGCCCCGTCCGCGTCCTCCGCGTCCTCCACGGGGGGCGCGGGGGGCGCGTCGCGGCGCACCACCTTGTGCAGCGGATGGCGCGGATGGGCGAGGTAGACCACATCCCCCACCTGGGCATGGCTCAGGGCATGGAGCTCTTCCGCGGCATAGGGCGTGGCCAGCGGCTCCAGCCCGGGCACCGGGCCGTCCGCATCGGCGATGCGCAGGCTGTGCTCCCCAAAGACGAGCAGGAAATTCTGGCCCGCATCGACGCTGAAGCTGAACGGCAGCAGCACCGAAGGCCCGTCAAGCTCCGCGAGAAAGCGGGTCCCGGGGCGGCGCGCCACATCGCCGTGAAGTCCGGGGAGCATGTTCTCCAGACAGCCCACGCAGTTGCGGTAGCGCGCGAGATCATACCGGGCGGAGAGGGTGGGCGCGATCTCGCCGCCCGTGAAGTTTTGCAGGGCTACGCGCATGTCGCAGCCTCCTCCCGCGTGTTTTGCGCCGGCACCGGCCACGGGGTCGCCTCCCCGCCGCCATCCCAGGGGGCGCCGTCCCGCGCGGGCAGGTCGCGCAGGGCCTGTCGATAGGTGATTACCGCCGCCTTCCGCTCGCTGGCGAGCGGATAATCCGGGGCAACAAGATAGTCCGTGGCGTCCAGTCTGGCACCCCGGGCGGAACGCAGCATGC
>URHE01000171.1 GCA_900547595.1 uncultured Desulfovibrio sp. | reverse complement strand
CGTCAATACTGCCGGGGCATCTCTATGTGCCCGGCTTTCTGCTGGCAGCGCTGCTGTGCCTGTGGCATGCACCAGCCAGCGCCGCTCCCAGTCAGGCGCCTGCGCCCTCCACCGTGTACGGCAAGGCGCCCCAGCTTCAACCCGGAGCTATTACCGTAACCCCATACGGATCCATGAGCGCGGACAATACCCTGGACGACTACGACAACGAGCCGATCCAGAGTATTTCTGATCCCATCGAGCCGTGGAACCGCTTCTGGTTCCATTTCAATGACATCTTTTACATGTATATCGCCAAGCCCGCCTATACCGGCTGGACCTGGCTCGTTCCGGAATGCATCCGCTCCGGCTTGAACAACTTCTTTTCCAACCTGCTGTTTCCGACGCGGTTCATCAATAATATTCTGCAGTTCCGTTTTTTTGAGGCCGGGGTGGAGTTCGGCCGCTTCATGATGAACACCATGTCGAGCGCGGGTTTTGCGGATGTGGCGCGCGGCAAAAAGACCATCGTGCCGGTGGACCCCTCGGGCGAGGATTTCGGCCAGACCCTTGGCCGCTGGGGCATCGGCCAGGGCTTCTATGTGGTCTGGCCCTTCATCGGCCCCAGTTCCCTGCGCGATACCATCGGTCGTGTGGGAGACTGCTTCACCGATCCGCTTTTCTATGTCCGCCCGTGGGAGCTTGCCACCGGCGCGGAGCTGGGCTTCCGGTTCAATGCCCTGAACGATGTGCTGCCCACCTATGAAGACCTGAAAAGCATCGCGGTGGACCCCTATCTTGCCATGCGCGAGGCTTACGCCTCGTTCCGCAATGCCCAGGTCAGGCGCTGACGGCGCGGGTTCCCGCGCCCTTCCGTTGCTTCGGCTGGAGAGGCTTTCCGTCCATTTCGTCGCGGGCGGGCGCCTGCTCCCGGCCGTGCGCGGCATCGATCTGGAAGTTCCCGGGGGCGGCATCACCTGCCTGGTGGGGGAGTCCGGGTGCGGCAAGAGCTTGGCGGCGCGGTCCGTCCTGCGGCTCACACCGGAGGGGGCCGTGCTCGGCGGTCGTGTCCTGCTTCGGGGCGAGGATGTGCTCGCCCTGCCGGAAAAGGCGTTGCGGAGCATCCGCGGGCGCCGTGTGGGCATGATCTTCCAGGAACCCATGACCTCGCTCAATCCCGTGGTGCGCGTGGGCGCGCAGGCCGCCGAGCCCCTGCGCCTCCATCTGGGCATGGGCCGCGCCGAGGCCCGGCGCGAGGCCGTGCGCCTTTTCAGCGAGGTGGGCATCCCCTCGCCGGAGAGCCGGTACGATGATTATCCGCACCAGCTTTCCGGCGGCATGCGCCAGCGGGTGATGATCGCCATGGCGCTGGCCTGCGGCCCCGAACTTTTGCTGGCGGACGAGCCCACCACGGCCCTTGACGCCACCATCCAGGGGCAGATACTGCGCCTTATCCGCGCCCGCAGCCGGGAGCGGGGCATGGCCGTCCTGCTCATCACCCATGATCTGGGCGTGGTGGCGGACATGGCGGACACCGTGGGCGTCATGTATGCGGGCATGCTCGTGGAGCGGGCCCCCGCGCGGGAACTCTTCGCGCGGCCCCTCCATCCCTACACGCGCGGCCTCATGGCCGCGGCCCCCGGCCGGGCGTCCCTGGGCCAGCGCCGGCTGGCGACCATTCCCGGCAGCGTGCCCGCGCTGGCCGCCATGCCGCCGGGCTGCCCGTTTGAACCGCGATGCGCCGAGGCGGGGCCCCGTTGCGTCGAAGCGGCCCCCCCCATGACCGCGGAGGGGGCGCATGGCGTGGCCTGCTGGCGGGTCGCGCCGTAGAGCGGTTTGGTAATGGACGTATCCAAACCGCTCTGGCGGCAGCGCTAGCTGGCGTCCGCGCCGTAATATGGCGGAAAACCGCGCTTTTCCGCCGCAATGCAGGCAGCGAAACCTGAGGAAAATATCTGTCTTGCAGATATTTTCCTCAGCAAAATGCTCTAACGGAGCGCGAGACATGATGGAATTGCAGGAACTGCTCGCCCATCTGGAAGCCGGGCGCGATCTGGTGGTCGGCACCGACGCCTACCAGTGCATGCACCACTATTCGGAAGAGGCGCGCCGTATCACGGCGGAACTCAACAATGGCTATCGCCCCATGGAAGAGATCCGCGCCCTCATGGAGCGCCTCACGGGGCGCCCCGTGGACGAGAGCTTCCGTCTTTTCCCGCCGTTGTATTCGGATTTCGGCAAGAATATCCGCATTGGCCGCCGCGTGTTCATCAATGCCTGCTGCTGCTTTCAGGACCAGGGCGGCATCACCCTGGGCGACGGCGTCTTTGTGGGCCACAATGTCCTCATGGCGACCATCAATCACGGCCTGCGCCGGGAAGACCGGCTGATCCACGAGCTTGCGCCCATCGTGGTGGAGGATGACGTCTGGATCGGCTCCGGAGCCATCCTCCTGCCGGGCGTGCGCATCGGGGCCGGAGCCGTGGTGGCCGCCGGCGCCGTGGTGCGCGGCGATGTGGCGCCCGGCACGGTGGCCGGGGGCGTGCCCGCGCGCCTGCTCAAGGAGATAGAGTGAGGCCGCGCGGCGCCCCGCAGGCCGGCAGTGAACGGTCACGAAAAACGTGGTTTTGTGTATGTGCGCTTCTTTCGCCCCGCAACTCCGTCTGGAGCGAAGCGACAGACGGGTGCTGGTGCCGGAAGAATCCTAAAAAATAAGATACTTCGAGGCTGGCAAGGAAGAGAAAAATTTTCGCGGGGAGTGTACTCAAGTACTCGACCAAG
>URHE01000170.1 GCA_900547595.1 uncultured Desulfovibrio sp. | reverse complement strand
CGCCCTGACGCAGGGCGCCACATTGCTGGACGCCCTCGCGGCCGCCGGCGCGCTCACGGGAAAAAGCCCGCAGGCCGGGCAACTTTTTCTCCGCAACTGCGAGCGCCTCCAGCAGCTCCTCGACGGCTGCGCGCCACTGGCATCGCTGGGCGCCTTCTGGCGCGAACTGCGGCAGACACGCGGCGGCGGCATGGACGAACTTCTGCCCTGCCTCGCCATCCTTTCCGTCCATATGCGCCGTTTCGCGGCGCGCCTTGATGGCGCGTCCAGGGGGAACGCGGTTGCGGACGCGAAAGCCTGAAGCTTGTGGCATGGCTCTTGCATTTTCAGGAACGCGCCTCATGGCGCCAGCAAATACTTCCCGGTGGGGACAAGGAGGGAGACATGATCATCGTTGACGGTTGCCGGAGTGAACAGCAGCTTTCCAATTTTGCCAATCTTGAGGAAGTGCTCGCCAATGTCATGGACGACGAAAAAATGGACGGTCGCATCGTGACCGACGTTTTCGTCAACAACGAGAGCTTTTCCGAAATTTATCCGCATCAGGCCGAAGACATGACCTGCGACGGCATCACTTCCGTGGAAGTGCGCTCCCTGCCCGAGGAGGAGCTGGCCGTGGACATGGCCGGAGAGCTCGGCAAGGTGGCGCGGATGCTGGAAAGCGGCGCGCGCAACGTGGCGCGCCTCTTCCGCGAGGCTTCGGATGCCGACGCCCTGGAGCTGCTCCAGGACGAACTGGACGTGACCCGGGATTTCATGGGCATGATCTCGCACCTGCGCGACCGCTATCTCGGCGGCGCGGATGCGGACTTTCTGGCCCGCAGCGAAAAGCTCTCCGACCTCATCTCGGAAATGAGCGAAGTCATGGAAAGCGAGGACTGGATACTGCTCGCCGACCTGCTGGAATTTGAATTTGCGCCCCTGTGCGAGGAATGGCGCGCCGTTGGCGAAGCCATGCACCGCCGGCTCGCCGGCATGCGCCGGCAGTAGCCCCTGCCTGGGAGGACAGCATGTGCCAGGGCCTTGCCTTGCTCGATGAAGCGCTGGAACTCGCCCATCAGGAACGCGCCGCGCTGGAGAGCGCCAACTATGAGGATGCCATGGAGCTCGCCGAACGGCGCGGCGAACTCACGGGCATGGCCTGGAGTCTCTTCGCCCGGGACGCGGTGGACGGGTACCGCAGCCGGCTGCTCGAACAGGCGCGCCTGCAGGAACAGCTCAGCGGCATCGCCGCCCGCGCGCGCGACAAGGTGCGCCAGGGCCTGAACCAGGCGCACAAGGAGCAGCGGCGCATCCGGGGCTACCATCAGGCCGTGGGCCACGCCCTGCAGTAACGGTCTCCCGGCTCCCCGCTCAACGGAACGCGAAAAACGGCAGATCATCCGGGCGCATGCGGCCGGATGGTTTGCCGTTTTTTCCCCGCCGCCCCGTGGCCCCGGTCAGGAACGCCCGCGCGCGGCCTTGCCCGCCCGCACGGCGGCGCGCGCTTCGGCCACGGCCGCGCCGATATTCTCCGCCCCCACCAGGGCGGAGACCAGGGCGCAGCAGTCCGCGCCATGGGCCGCCACCTCGGCGGCATTCCACGCCTTGATGCCGCCGATGGCCACAAAGGGCAGACGGATATTGGCCGCCACCCAGTCCAGATAGCTGAAGCCCACCGGCGCCACCACATCTTCCTTGGTCCGCGTGGCGAAGATGGGCCCCACGCCGATATAGTCCGCGCCCGCGGCCACGGCGGCCAGCGCCTGTTCCGGCGAATGCGTGGACAGGCCGATGATCATGTCCGGCCCCACCAGACGGCGCACCTCGGGCACGGGCAGGTCGTCCTGGCCCACATGGACGCCGTCCGCGCCCGCAAGCATGGCAATGTCCACATGATCGTTGACGATGAAACAGGCGCCCGCCTCCCGGGTCATGCGCCGGAGCGTCCGGCATTCCTCCAGCATGACGCCGGCGGGAAGGCGCTTTTCCCGGTACTGGAGCAGGCGCACGCCCGCGTCCAGCAGGGCGCGGGCCACTTCGGCCACAGGGCGCCCCAGGGAGAGGCGCGCGTCGGTGAGGGCATAAATATCCGTCTGTCCGGGAAGTATGGCTGGCATGGCGACTCCTTCAACGAAGCCCGGCTGTGGAAACTCGAATGTCACTGTGCGCCGGAGCGGTTGCGCAGTTCCCTTGCGAAAACGCTCTAGTGCCCCGAAAAATCCAGAACATTGTTCAGCGGCGCCGCGCCGGAGCTGATGCGGCCATCCGCGAAAACATGCCGCTCCAGGCGCCAGTTCTCCAGATCAAGCACGTCGAGCTTGCCCGTCTGGTCCGGCCTGAGCCGCGCCGCCACGGCGGCCAGCGTTTCCTCCACCGGGAAATACAGGCCCTCGAAAGAGATGCGGAGCAGGTCCCCCTCCAGCGTGACGGCCTCTTCCTCCCCGGCGGGCATGCGCCCCTCGCAGGCCCCGGCCACGGCGGCGCGGGTGCCGGCATCCGCCGGGCACAGATTGCCGTAGACCTTGAGCAGAACAGGCTGGCTCATGGCGCGCTTTCCCCCGTTTGCGCGGCGTTTTCCGCGGGCGGCGCGGCGCGGCAGAGTCCGCGCCGCCGGGCCACGGCCAGGCCCTCGCAGTCGCCCAGGGCGCAGGCCGCCATGAAATCCGCGCACATGCCCTCAACATTGCGGCGCAGCATGCGCACCGCCCCCCGCGCGCGCAGCCGCCGCGCCAGTTCCTCCCCCTGGGGCGCGCTCTTGGAACGGGGCGCCCGCAGGGAAGCGTCCA
>URHE01000169.1 GCA_900547595.1 uncultured Desulfovibrio sp. | reverse complement strand
GGCACCCCGCCCGCCGTCCGTCCGGGCGCCGGTTCCGGGGAGCGCGCGCCCCGCTACCGCGTGGTGCTGCCATGAGGCGGCGGCACGCGGGCAATGCCGGGCAGGCGGCGGGACGGCGCCCATGAAAGCCTTCCGCGCCGTTTGCTGGTGGCTGTGCTTTCTGGCGGTGGGGGTCTGCATCCAGGCGCTGGTGCCGGGGCTGGACGTTCTGGCGGTCGGCCTTATCATTGTGCTTCAGGAACGGGATTACCGGAACCTCGTCTGGCTTTTGCCGCTCTTCGTCCTTGTGCAGGAAGGCATGGGCACGCGGCCCTTCGGGGCGGTCATTGTCTGGTATGCGGCCACCATCGTGCTGTTCCGGCTGGGGCGCTGGCTCTTCCAGGTGGAGAACTTCGTTTTCGTGTTCCTGCTCTCGGCCTGTCTGGGCGCGGCCTACTACGGCGTGACGTGGCTCATGGCGCCCTTGCAGAACCTGACGTTCAACGTGGAGGACACGCTGGACAAGAGCCTCGTCCAGGCGCTGTTCATGCCGTTCGCCTGGCGCCTCCTTGTGGCGGCGCGGGACTGGAACGCGCCCCCGGTCGAGGAATAGGGAAAGGCTTTGGCGGACTTTCGGGTCGATGCCGCGCCCGCGCTGTGCGGGCAATGCCGCAACTCTCCGTCAGAAACAGCTTTGCCGCCGCGTGTCCCGCTCCGCGGGGAAATGGAGGCGGCGGAACCTGAGGAAAATATCTGCCCTACAGATATTTTCCTCAGCAAAATGCTCTGAATACCCCCGGGCGCTTTTTGCTGCCGGGCCAACCCCAACCCTCTGGAACACATGCAGCAGAACGACGCACAGCCAAACTCCGCCCCCGGCGGCGAGACCCGGCGTCCGCAGGGACGCTCCTGGCTCAGGATCCAGGTGGAGAACGAGGGCTACCAGCCCCCGCGCGGCGGCGTCATTCTCCTCCAGGTGCTGGTGGGGATATTCTTTTTCGTCTTTGTGGTCCGTTTCTGGTATCTCCAGGTCCATCTGGGCGCGGAGTTCTCCCGTCAGGCGCAGGAAAACCGCCTGCGCCAGGAGCGCATCTTCGCGCCCCGGGGGCGCATCCTGGACCAGGGAAACCGCGTACTGGCGGACAACCGCACGGCCTATGGCCTTTCCCTCGTGCGGGAGGACTGCGAGGACCTGCCCGCCACGCTCGCCCAGATCAGCGCCTGGTCGGGCATTCCCCTTGCCCATGTGCAGGAGAAATACCAGCAGGACCGCTTCAAGGTGAAGCCCTTCGAGCCCCTGCTCATGATCACGGACATCGACTTTGACCTGGTGGCGCGCATCGAGTCCGAGATACATGCCTGGCCGGGTCTGGAGATCGTTGTCCGCACCAAGCGCAACTATCCGGAAAACGAGCTCTTCGCCCATGTGCTCGGCTATGTGGCCGAGGCCAACGAACGGGAAATGGAGGCCGATCCGGCCCTGGCCATGGGCGACCTGGTGGGCAAGCAGGGCCTGGAATTCAAGCTGGAAAAGGACCTGCGCGGCAGCAAGGGCCTGTATGACGTGGAGGTGGACGCCCACGCCCGCGCCCTGGGCAAGACCCTGCGCGAGGAGCCGCGCGGCGGCGCCGAGATGCAGCTTTCGCTCAACCGCGATCTTCAGCGCGCCGCCTGGAACGCGCTCAACGGCGAGGCGGGCTGCGTGGTGGTCATGGAGCCGGACACGGGCAAGCTGCGGGCGCTCGTCACGTCTCCGGCCTATGACAACAACCTGTTTGCGGGCGGCATTTCCCGGCGCGACTGGGAGGCCCTGCGCACCAACAACCGCTTCCCGCTCCAGAACCGCGTCATCCAGAGCGTCTATCCGCCGGGTTCGGTGTGGAAGCTGCTCATGGCCGCCATGTTTCTCGAACGCGGGGTGAGCCCGCGCGATACCGTGTTCTGCGCCGGGCAGGTGCGCCTGGGCAACCAGATTTTCCGCTGCTGGAAAAAGGGCGGCCACGGCAGCATGAACATGGAGAGCTCGCTCATCCATTCCTGCGATGTCTATTACTATCTCATGGCCGAGCGTCTGGGCATCGACAAGATCGAGCACTTCGCCAGGGCCTGCGGCTTCGGCAGTCCCACGGGCATCGACCTGCCGCACGAAAAGTCCGGCCTTGTGCCCTCCAAGGAGTGGAAGAAACGCCGCTTCAAGCGGCCATGGGTGCGCGGCGAGACCTTCAATGTTTCCATAGGGCAGGGGTATACGCTGGTCACGCCTGTCCAGATGGCCGTCTATGTGTCGGCCATGCTCAACGGCGGCGACCTGCTCAAGCCCCAGTTGCTGGAAAACGCGCCGCGCGAGGTGCGGGGGCATGTGCCCGCGCGGCCGGAAACGCTGGACTTTGTCGTCAATGCCATGCGCAAGACCGCCGGGGCGGGCACGGCCCGTGTGGTGGGCCGCAAGGACGCGGACATGGGCGGCAAGACCGGCACGGCCCAGGTGGTCAAGCTCAAGATGGCCGCCGGTGACCGGCGCCTGCGCTCTTCCGAGATGGAATACGCCCAGCGCGACCATGCCTGGATCGCCACCTGGGGCAGCAAGAACGGCAAGCGCTATGTGGTGATCGTCATGGTGGAGCACGGCGGCGGCGGCTCCAGCGTGGCGGGGCCTGTGGCAAAGCGCGTGTACGAACACCTGTTCGGCCCGGATACCGGCGTGCCGCCCCCGCCGCCCGTCCAGCCCCTGCCCCGGGCGGCGACCGGCACGGCGCCCGACCGCGCGGCGGGCGCGACGGCCCGCGCATCGGGGGCTTCCGCGCCCGCTCTTTTCCC
>URHE01000168.1 GCA_900547595.1 uncultured Desulfovibrio sp. | reverse complement strand
TCGCGGCCCTGTGGCAGGAAGCCATAAAAACCGGCCAGGACGCGGCGGCCACCCTGACCGCCGTGGCCGAACGCGGCTTTGCGCCGGACATGGTCTTTTTCCGCGCCGCCACCGGCGCGGCCTTTTTCACGGCGGAGGTTTTTCCCGACGCCTTCCGCGTCGCCTATGTGGATTCCGGGCCGCGTGGCGCGGTCCTTTCCTCTCCGGCGGCGCGGCGCGTCCAGCAGGACATCCAGAGCCTCCAGTTTTTGCGCAGCCATCTGTGCTTCGCCTTTTCCGAACGCCAGCGCGAGCGGTTCCCGGCGTGTCTGGCCGGGAGCATCGCCCTGCTGCCGCCCTTTGTGGATGCCGGCGCCTTTGCCCCCGCCGGGGAGCCGCAGGACGGGGAACCTCTGGTGGCCGTCAATGCGCGCGGGCTGCCCCCGGAGCTTGCCCGCGAGGCCGCGCGCCTTGCCTGCGCGCTCACGGCGCATGGCCGCGTGGCCCTGCTCACCGAAAACGCGGGGCACACGCAGGACGCGCGGGAGATGGCGGCGTCCCTGCCTCCGCCGGCGCTGCGCCGCCTGCGTATTGCGGATTTTCTTTCGTTTCAGGAATACCGGGATCTGCTTGCCATGGCCGCGCTGGCCGTGTGTCCGCCGCGCAGGGAAGCGCCCATGAGCTTCATGCTCGAAGCCATGAGCTGCGAGGCCGTACTCATGGCGCGGGCCGCGCAGGCCAATTTTCTGCGTCCGGGCGTCAACATGCTCCAACTGCCCGAGGGAGGGCCGGAGGCCATAGCGCGGGCCGTGGCCCAGGCTCTGGCTCCGGGCCTGCCGCGCGGCCGCGCGCGGGAACTTGCGCCCGTGGCCCGCATGGCGCGGCGCAACGTGCTGGCGCATTTCAGCGAGGATGTGGTGGCGCCCGCGCATCTTGCCCGGGTCATGCTGGCGCATGCCGCCTGGAAAAAGGAACGCGACCGCGCCTGACGCGGCCACGGGACGCCCATCTTAGTACAGCGCGGGCATCTGCTCCCGCAGCCGCCAGAGCGTTGGCAATTTCATTGCGAAAACGCTCTACCGTTCGCGCAGGGCGTTCTGCCGGGCCTTGAGAATGGGCTTGAGCAGGTAGTCGAGCACGGTCTTTTTGCCGATGAGGATATCCGCCGTGACCATCATGCCCGGAATGATGGGCAGGGTCTCGCCGTTGTGCTCGATGGCCGTCTTTTGCGTGCGCACCTTGACGACATAGTGCAGGTCGCCCTTCCTGTCCTCGATGGTGTCCGCGCTGACGGATTCCAGCTTGCCCTCCAGCCCGCCGTAGATGGAAAAGTCATAGGCCGAAACCTTGACCATGACATCCTGCCCGGGCCGCAGAAAGGCCACATCCTTGGGCTGGACCCTGGCTTCCACCAGCAGGGTGTCGTCCAGGGGCACAAGATCCATGATGGGCTCGCCCGGCTTGACCACGCCGCCCACGGTGTTGATGTGTATCTGCTTGACCGTGCCCCGCACCGGCGCCCGCAGCTCGGTGCGCTTCACGCGGTCGCCGCCCGCGGAGATGGTCTCCCGCAGGCTTGTGAGCTCCAGGCGGCGCTTGGTGATCTCCTGGGCCACATTGGCCTTCTGCTCGGCCTCGCGCGCGGCGATGCGCTGGCGCGATTCCTCGGCGGCGGCCCGCGCCTTGGGGATGCTCGCGGCCAGCATGTCGATCTGGCCCTTGAGCTCCACCACCTTGGCCTCAAGGCCCAGAAACTCCATGCGCGCGAAATTGCGCCGCCGCAGAAGCTCCGCGGCGGTGTCGCGCTGTTCCACGGCGATCTTGTAGCTTTTTTCCAGCTGGCTCTTGCGCGCCTCCTGTTCTTCCTCGTCGCGCTGGCGCTGCTCGTACTGCGCGCGCAGCACCTCCAGGTCCGCCTCAAGCTGGTGCTGCCGCGACTGCCACGCGTATTCCTGATCGCGCATGAGCTGATGGGCGCGGGCCAGGGTCTTGCTGTCCACATCGCGGCCCAGACGGGTCATGAGCCAGCGCCGCAGGTCATCGGGAAACACGGGCTTTTCGCCCCGGTGCTCGGCCTCCAGCCGGATGAGGGCCAGGCTGTTCTCCACGGCCTTGCTCACCGCGTCGCGAAACGCGGACTCGGCCATTTCGTTGTCCAGCTGGGCGAGCACCGCGCCCTTTTCCACGATCTGGCCTTCATGCACCTGGACCTCGCGGAGGATGCCGCCCTCGAGATTCTGGATGGTCTGGGTGCGCTGCGAGCCCACCACCTGCCCCTCGGCATGGGTGACTTCGTCGATATCCGCCACCGCCGCCCAGAGGATGAGGCAGAGGAACATGACCGCCACGGTGACGGACAGCGCGCGCACGCCGAAGCGGGGGCGCCGCGCCAGGGCCGCGTCCACCTCGTCCACATAGCGGATGTCGTCCGGCGTGAGACCGTGGAGCGGCGCGTCCATGGCCGCGAACAGGCCCTGGGCCCCCTGGGCCGGGCGTCCCGCCGCGCCCCCGCCGCCCTTGCCCAGGCGCTGCTCCAGAGCCGCGCGCGCCAGTTCGGAGAGGGGCTTGTCCGGGGTCTGTTCGCCCTCGCCGTGCACAAAAATGGCGCGCACAAAGGCGGCGGCTTCGGCAAAAAATGTCCGCCAGCCTCCCTTTTCCGGCGCCGGAACGGGCGCAGCGCCGGAGCCCGCGGGAAACGGCGATGGCGAGGGAACGGCCGGACGCTCCCCGGCGTCGGACTTCCTGCCGTCAGGCGCGCTGTTCATGAGACTGCCCCCTCAACCGGCGCCGGCCCGGACGGCGCCCGGCGGTCCGCGCCCGCCGC
>URHE01000167.1 GCA_900547595.1 uncultured Desulfovibrio sp. | reverse complement strand
CGCTCGTCTTGATGGAAAGCTTGCTGCCGTCCCACTTCATGCACTTGGAGGGGCAGCGGGCGATGACTTCCTTCTCGATGTCGAACTTGCCCCAGTCGCGGCCGGCATGGGCGCCCGCGTTGGGCTTGATGGCCCCGGCCACATAGGCTTTGACCTTTTCGTTGTCGATCTTGATGTCGTCCTTCCAGGTGCCGATGACCGCGAAGTCGGAACGGGCCATGGCGCAGACGCAGCCGTTGGGGCAGCCGTCGAACTTGAACTTGAACTTGTAGGGGAAGGCCGGGCGGTGCAGCTCGTCCTGATAGTCCATGGTGAGCTGGTAGCACATGTCCTGCGTGTTGTAGCAGGCATATTCGCAGCGGGACATGCCGAGGCAGGCCGCGGGCGTGCGCAGGTTGGAACCGGAGCCGCCGAGGTCGTTCTTCATCTCGTGGGTGAGCTGCCAGAAAATTTCCTCAAGCTGCGGGGTCTGGGTGCCGAGCAGAACGATGTCGCCCGTGGAGCCGTGCATGTTGGTCATGCCGGAACCGCGCAGATCCCAGATGTCGCAGAGCGTGCGGAGGAACTTGGTGTCATAGTACTTGCCCGAGGGCTGGGCCACACGCATGGTGTGGAAGGCCGCCACGCCGGGGAACATTTCGGGCTGGTCGCAGTACCGGCCGATAACGCCGCCGCCGTAGCCGAACACGCCCACGATGCCGCCGTGCTTCCAGTGGGTCTCCTTTTCCTTGTAGGAAAGCTCCACCAGGCCGAGCAGGTCCTCAAGGCAGTCCTGCTGGATCTGATAGTCCAGCTTTTTCGGATTGGCCGCACGATTGGCCGCTTCCTGTTTGATGTCGGATACGAAGCTCGGCCAGGGGCCGCTTTCAAGCTCGTCCAACATGGGTGTTGCATGTTTCGCCATTGCCATACCTCCACTGTGGTTTGCGTCATGCCGCCGCGTGAACAACGGCCGCCGCTGCTTGCGGCGCGCTTCCGGCTCGCCGGTGCGCCCGTTGGCGGGTGCGCGCCCCGAGTGTCCGGAGTGCGCGGAGCGCGTCGCGCGCTGCCGCATCCATGCTTTCCCCGCCCGGAAACGAATCAGGGACGGTGGAAAGCGGACGAGCCAGAGCCTTGGCCCCTAAGGCCACAACGCGGTCTGTCAAGACATAGACCAAAAATCCCTTATTGACAACCGCTTTGGACGCAAAAAATACGGGCAGCCCGTGAAAGGGGCGCGGAAACGGCGGGACAGGCGCCTGCCAGAAAAACGGGGGACCGCCGCACGGGAAAAATAACGCCGGGGGCGCGGCCAGGGCGCGGAAACCGGAGCAAAGAGAAGCGCCCCGTTGCGGGAATATGCGGCAGTCGTCCCCGCGCGAAAGGAAGGGAGAGGGCGGCGCCGCGCGCCGCAAACGACGGCTCAGGCGTTGGCGGCCTTGAGCAGGTCTTCCACCATGTCCAGCGACGGGGTGGCATCATCATCCAGGCCGCACAGGCCGCGAACCGCGAGCATGAGCATGTCGAACTGGAGCACCATTTCCGTGGCGCCGCTCTGAATGACGCAGGTTTCGCCGCGCACGGACAGGCGGTAGGCGCGCCGCGAACGCTCATGCCCCTGCGAACGGACGATGTAATAGACCTGCTCGCGCGTATCCGTCACATAGAGCTGCTGGCGGGTGAGCGTGCCGGACTCTTCGTCAAACCAGGAGCACTCGGAAAACAGGCGGCCACGGAAGCGAAGGTCTTCGCCGTTGTCATGTTTCAGACAAATATCATCCATGGGTTTCTGCACATCGTCCTCCGCGCTTGCGCGGCCCGCGGCGGGGCCGCCTCCCTGATGCGACGCTCCGCCCATGGGCGGAACCCGGGAACCCCGGCAAAACATGAGTGGCTGCACGCTAGCATCGCCCCCGCCGCTTGTCAAGGAAACGCAGCAACCAGACAGCAAAAACGCAGCATGCAGGGAAGCAGCGCGCCCAACCAGTTGAAAAAACAACCTGATATTTCTTTTCCCTGGCGCAATATCCGTGCGGCCAGGGCCGGGCGCTTTCAAAAATCTCACCCGGCGCATGAAGGGGCGGCCACCCGGCATACCTACCCGCTGACAAGAAAAACTTCCGCCGTTTCTTGCCTGGCGGCGCAGCGGCGCTGCTCGCGCCCCCGTGTCCGCGCCCGCGCGCTGGCGGAAATTTCGCATTGCGGTTTTAACGCAGTACTTTTCATGGAGTTCCTGAACTCCCCGCAAACCGGCGTCACTGGCCGCCAAAAGGGGGATGCTCCGGTTCCGGGGCTGTGGACGGGGAGGTGGCGTCCCCGTCCGGACGCCGCGCGAACCGGGCATAGCACCGGGCCACGGGCGAGTCGGGGTCCATGCCATCGAGAAAGATTCCGCTTGGGAGCGGCGCCCCTTCGCTCCGCTCCTCCCTGAAGGAGGCGGCTTCCTCCGCCTGCTGCCGCGAACGTCCCGGCGCGCGCCTGCCCAGCGGCAACGAAACCTGCACCGCGCTGAAATAGGGCTGCCCGAGAAAGGCGTTCACCCGCGCCAGTATCTCGTCGGCGCGGAAGCGCAGTTCCTGAAGGAGCATGGCATCTTCCGCTCCCAGCAGGAGCGTCGCGCCTTGCGCGCTTTCCGCCCGGGCCGGCGGCCGCCCCGCATGGTGCCCCAGCGGCATGGCAAGCGCCGCAAGATCGGCGCCCAGCGCCGTTTCCCAGTTATCCCACAAGCGTTGCAGCCCGGCCCGTTCCGGCGTTCCCCCCATGGATTCGAGCAGGGCGGCCAGGGCCTCTCCCAGCGGAATGGCGGCGCCGGATGCGCCCCGGCGCCGAAAGCGCCGGGCG
>URHE01000166.1 GCA_900547595.1 uncultured Desulfovibrio sp. | reverse complement strand
CCAGGACCGCGGGCGCGGGCGCCGGGATCAGCCCGTGGGCGCAGCGCACGCTGCCGTCGGCCAGGGGCAGCGGCCCCGCCACCAGCCGCGCCGGGCCAAGCCGGTCAAAAAGGGCGCAGGCGAGGCAGATATCCAGAATGCTGTCCAGAGCGCCGACCTCGTGAAAGACCACCCGCTCCGGCTGCGTGCCGTGGACCTCGGCCTCGCAGCGGGCCAGCAGGGTGAAACAGTCCAGGGCCAGGCGTTTTGCCCCTTCCGTCAGGCCGCAGCCTTCGATGAGGGCGCCAATATCGGCGAAGGTGCGGTGTTCGTGCGCCTGCGGCAGGCGGACTTCGGCATGCCAGCCGCCGATGCCCGCCACTTCCCTGCGCGTGAGCGCGAGACAGCCCGCCAGCGCGGGCACCGCCGCCGCCAGCGGCGCCAGCAGTTCCGCCAGAAGGCGTTCCGCGGCGGGGGCAAGGGCCGCGGTACCCTGGGGCGCCGCGGCCTCCGGCGCGGTGTCGGCCGCGTCGACCGCCGCGTTCATGAGCGCAAGTCCGGCCAGGAGCATGTCGCCGGACAGGCCGGAATGGCTGCGGATGGTCAGGATGCGGCTGCCGGAGTCCGGGACGCTTTTTGCCGGATGCGCCGGGGCATGCGTTTCCCGCTGGTGTTCGTGCCCGTGGTGGGGGGAGGCCCCCGGGGTATTCTGCTTCATGAGAGGTTCACCACCCGCGCCGCGGCGCAGGCCGCGCCGTAGCCGTTGTCGATATTGAGGACCGCCACGCCGGGCGCGCAGCTTGCCAGCATGCCGGAAAGGGCCGCCGCGCCCCCCCGCGCCACCCCATAGCCCACGGAGGTGGGCACGGCGAATACGGGCAGCGGCGTGAGGCCGCCCAGCACGCTGGCGAGCGCCCCCTCCAGCCCGGCCACGGCGATGACCGCGCTGTGCGCGTTGATGTCCGGCAGGCGTTCGGTCAGCCGCCAGAGCCCGGCCACGCCGCAGTCCTCAAAAAGCGTGTGCGCGATGCCGAGATATTCCAGGGTGCGCGCGGCTTCGCGGGCCACGGGCGCGTCCGCCGCTCCGGCGGAGACCACGGCCACGCTGCCGCCCGCGCGCGCGGGCAGGCGGTCGCCGAAGGCCGTGCGCGAAACGGGGTCGTAGTCATAGCCCAGGCGCACGCCGTCAGGCAGCGCGGCGAAGGTTTCCGGCGCCAGCCGCGTGAAGAGGATGGGCTCGCCGCAGCCGCGGGGAAAGCGGCGCAGCAGGGCGTCCAGCGCCTCCCGGGGTTTGCCCTCGCAAAAGACCGCTTCGGGCAGGCCGATGCGCGCGCGCCGGGCATGGTCGAAAAGGATGCCGCGCAGCCGGTCCGGCTCGGAAGGGTCCATGGCATGCTCCTGTCTGGCATCCGCCCGCGAAATGGTCGGGAAACCTGGATGGGCGCCGGCGGGCGCCGGTCTGTCCCCGCGCGGGGCGGTGCCGCACTCTGGCCCGCCGTCCGGCGGGGGTCAAGGAAATTTTCCGCAGAATCTTGCCTGATCGTCGCAGCGCCTATTCCAGTTCGCGCCCCACCCAGATGGCGCGGCCGATGATGCGCACAAGATCCGCCAGCTGTTCGTCCGTGCGGGCCTCAATGGGCGCGTAGGCGGGATTGACGCTCGTGAGGATGATCCTGCCCGGCATGGCGTTGAGTATCTTGAGATAGACCAGGTCCTCCACGCCCACGGCGTACATGCGGCCCGGCACGGGCTCGTTCTGGGACTGGTCGATGAGCACCACGTCGTTGTGCAGGATGAGCGGCTGCATGCTGTCGCCCGAAACGCGCAGCAGGGCCATGCGCGCGGGGTTGCCCTTGCGGCGGAGGAAATCCCAGCGGAAGGCGTAATGCCGCAACACCTCGCCGCCGGTCTCGAAACTGCCCGTGCCGGCCGAGAGCCGCGCCTCCACCATGGGCACCATGACCAGGCGCGCCTCCGGGGTCTCCACAATGCCGTTCTCCGGGTCGCCCCTGCCCGCCAGCAGCCAGTCCAGGGTGCAGCGCAGGGCGTCGGCAAGGCGGACGGCCAGCTCGCCCCGGGGAAACTGGCCGTTTTCGTACTGCTGGATGGTGGTCAGGCTCACGCCCACGGCTGCGGCCAGATCGGGCTTGCGCAGGCCCAGCTGGGCGCGCCGCTGGCGCAGGCGCGCGGCAAAGGCGGATGCCGGACTGGATGACAGGGAAGGGTTCATGGCATGTCCATTTTTTATCATGCATCTCAGTGTGTTGGCGAAAACCATGTGGAAAGGCTAAAAATTTTTCTTTTGCAAAAAAAAGAAAAGTTTGAGAATACTGGTCAACGCCATGGGAACCGGGAGAAGAATATACCCACCCCGGCCAAATCTCAAGGATGTGCCGGCATGAGGGTCCGGTATTCCTCCTGAAAACTTTTCCTTTCAGGGAATACCGGAGAACGGGAGGAAATCCTGCGGGGTTTCCGGAACAGCGATGGGGGAAGTCCGTATGCGAGACGTTTGCGAGGGAATGCGCGCCGTATGCGCCGTGCTGGAGGAGCTGGAACCGCGGATGCCGGAAGCGCCTGTCCTCCGGCTGGCGGAGCGGCATTTGCGCCTTCTGGCAAAGATGCTGGCCGCCCGGGCGAAAGCGTTCCCGGAGACGGAGGCGGGCCACGGGGACGCCGGAGAGGCGGGGGCAGGCGCCCTGCGGGTGGCCGCGCCTGAAGGGGGGATCCATGCGCGTCAGTAAGCGTGTTTCCGGCAGCGGCGGAAAAGGCGGCGCGGTTTCCGCCGCGTGGCGGGCCGCCGCGCCGTCTTCGACCGCGCCGGGGACGCGCGCGCGAAAGGCGCGGCCCTGCCGGAGGCGGGACGGCTGGGG
>URHE01000165.1 GCA_900547595.1 uncultured Desulfovibrio sp. | reverse complement strand
CATCCGCCCCCGGGCGCGGCGGCCGCGCACCGGGGCGCCGCTCCCTGCCCGCGCTCTGGCTTTCGCCGCGCACGGCGGAACTTTCGCGCACCCTGGTGGGGCGCGTGGCCTGGTGGCTTCCCCCCGTGGTCTGGCCCGAGGAAGAGGACGCGCTGGCGCGCATGCTTGGCCGTCTCTGGCGGCAGGGCGCGCGGCATTTCGTCTGCAACGCGCCGTGGCAGCGCGCCCTGTTTCCCGACAGGCTCCCGGAAGATGCCGACCTGCTGGCCGGTCCCTTCTGCAACACTGCCAATGCCGCGGCGCTGGGCGTGCTTGCCGGGCAGGGTTTTTCCGGCGCCTTTGTGAGCCCGGAACTGGCCCGCGGCGACGCGCTGGCGCTTCCCGCGCAGAGCCCCCTGCCGCTCGGCGCGGTCCTTTCCGGATTCTGGCCCGTGGGCCTGAGCCGCTTCGGCCTTGCGGGCATCAGGCCCAACGAGCCCTTTGCCGGGCCCAAGGGCGAAGTTTTCTGGGCGCGGCGCTATGGCGGCACGCTCTGGCTCTATCCCGCATGGCCGCTGGATCTTTCGGCGCAGCGCCGCGAACTTGCGGACGCGGGCTACAGTTTCTTTGTCCGCATGGAGGAAACGCCGCCCGCCGCCCTGCCCGAAGCGCGGCGCCAGGGCCTGTT
The DNA here is from genome assembly GCA_900547595.1 of uncultured Desulfovibrio sp. Classification (GTDB taxonomy): domain Bacteria; phylum Desulfobacterota; class Desulfovibrionia; order Desulfovibrionales; family Desulfovibrionaceae; genus Desulfovibrio. The sequence goes on along the minus strand of URHE01000165.1, from coordinate 2,206 downwards.
CAACTGGAACGGCGCGCTCCTGTGACGCCGCCCCCCGGACTTCCCGGTTCCGGCGCCGCCCTGTTTCCGTGCGGGCTCCTCCAGCCGGAAGGCGCCTACCGCTTCGGGCAGGACGCCCTTCTGCTGGCGGCCTTTGCCGCGCGGACGTTGCGCGAGCGCGCCGCCGGGGGCCGCGCGTCGGGAAAGGGCCGTCCCCGCCGCGTGGCGGAACTTGGCACCGGCTGCGGGGCCGCCCTTCTGGGCGTTGCCCTGCGCTGCCCCGATGTCCGCTGCCTGGGCCTGGAGCGCGAGCCCTCCCTGGTGCGGGCGGCGGCCGCCAATGCCGAAGCCCTCGGCCTTGGGGACCGCGTCAGCTTTTGCATGGCGGACCTGGCCGCGCCAGAGGCATGGCCGGAGCCGCTGAAGGAAGCGGCGCCGCAGGACCTGGTGCTTGCCAATCCTCCCTGGGGGCTGCCCGGCCAGGGACGCCCCTCGCCCTCGCCGCTGCGCGAGGCCGCCCTGCGCGGGACGGCGATCAACGGGAACGGCGGGAACGGCGGGGACGGCGACGCGCTCCCCGTATTCTGCGCGGCGGCGGCGCGGCTTCTGCGCCACAGGGGCGTCTTTTGCTGCATCGCGGCCGCCGGGGCGCTCACGCGCATCTGCGCCGCCCTTGACGGCGCGCGTCTGGGTCTGCGCCGCATCCTGCCGTTGCGTTCGCAAACGCGCGCGCCCAGCCGCCGTCTCCTGCTGCTCGCGCAAAAGGATGCCGCCGCCGATGTAGAGCTGCTCGCGCCCCTCACGCTCCATGGCCGCGCCGCGGCGGAGCCGGGCAGCGGAAAGCGCCCCCGCTGGACCCGCGCGGCCCTTGCCTTCTGCCCCTGGCTCGCCCATTCCGGAACCACGCCCGCCGCATGGCGGGCCAGCCCCCGAGGCACCCCATGAGCTTCATCGCGGACCTCCACATCCATTCGCGCTTTTCCCGCGCCACCAGCACGGCGCTCACCGTGCCGCATCTGGCGGCCTGGGCGGCCTGCAAGGGCATCGACGTGCTCGGCACCGGGGATTTCACGCACCCGCAGTGGCGCGCCGAACTGCGCGAGCAGCTCGTCCCGGATGAGGAAAGCGGCCTCTACCGCCTCAGGGGCGCGCCCGAAGCGCTGGAAGCCCTGGGGGGCGCCACGCCCGCGCGACCGGCGGCCACGGAACATGCCGGCGGCCCGCGCTTCTGCCTCCAGACGGAGATCAGCTCCATCTACAAGCGCGGCGGCAAGGTGCGCAAGGTGCACAATCTCGTCTTTGTGCCCACGCTTGACGACGCGGACCGGCTTTCGGAACGGCTGGCGCTCATCGGCAATCTCCATTCCGACGGGCGGCCCATCCTCGGGCTGGACTCGCATGACCTGCTGGAGATACTGCTGGAATGCGTGCCCGGGGGCGTGCTCATCCCGGCCCATGTCTGGACGCCGTGGTTCGCGCTTTTCGGCTCCAAATCCGGCTTTGACCGCACGCGGGACTGCTTCGGCGATCTCACGGAGCATATTTTCGCGCTGGAGACCGGCCTTTCCTCCGATCCGGCCATGAACCGCCTCCTGAGTCAGCTGGACGGCTACGCCCTCATTTCCAATTCCGACGCCCACTCCGGCGCCAATCTCGGCCGCGAGGCCAACCTGTTCGAGGGCCGCCCCTCCTACGCGGGCATGTTCGCGGCCCTGCGCGCCACGGCCCGGCGCGAGCCGCAGGACGATCTGGACTGCCGCTTTCTCGGCACCATGGAGTTTTACCCGGAGGAAGGCAAATACCATCTCGACGGGCACCGCGCCTGCGGCGTGGTGCTGGAACCCGCCGAAGCCAGGGAGCTCGGCGATATTTGCCCGGTCTGCGGGCGTCCGCTGACCATCGGCGTCCTGCACCGCGTTCTCGAACTGGCCGACCGGGAAACGCCCGCGGCGCTGCCGCTGGAACCGGCCGTCCATCCGCTGGTGCCACTGGCCGAAGTGCTGGGCGAGATCCTCGGCGTGGGCGCCGCCTCGCGCAAGGTGCGTGAACGCTATGGCCGCGCCCTGCGCGAACTCGGGCCGGAACTGGATATCCTCTGCCGTATGCCCGAAGCTGAGGTGCGCGCCCATTGGGAACCCCTGGGCGAAGCCGTGTCCCGCATGCGGCGCGGTCAGGTTTTCCGCCAGGGTGGCTATGACGGCGAGTACGGTGTTGTGCGCGTGTTCAC
>URHE01000164.1 GCA_900547595.1 uncultured Desulfovibrio sp. | reverse complement strand
GTGGCATTGCATAAGCTGCCGCAGCCCAGGCCAGCAGCCATATCAATAGGTCCAGGCCCTAGAGCTCGTTGCTGAGGAAAGTATCTGTTTTGCAGGTATGTTCCTCAGCAAAAGGCCCGAACGGCTGCCGCGCCGCCAGAGCGGTTTGGATATTTTCACTGCCAGACCGCCCCAATAACGCCATCCCTTTCCAGTTCGCGGCAAACATCCGCCGGGACCGGAGCCGCGCGGTCGCGCGCCGCCCCGGCCCGGCGCCGCTGCTTCAATAGCGGTACATCTCGCTCTTGTACGGCCCTTCCACCTTGACGCCGATGTACTCCGCCTGCTCGGGCGTGAGCCGGGTCAGGCGCGCGCCGAGGCGCCCCAGGTGGAGGCGCGCCACTTCTTCGTCCAGTTCCTTGGGCAGGGTATAGACGCGGTTTTCCAGCTTCTCGGTGGCGAGCTTGATCTGCGCCAGGGTCTGGTTGGTGAAGCTGTTGGACATGACAAAGCTGGCGTGGCCCGTGGCGCAGCCCAGATTGACGAGGCGGCCTTCGGCAAGCACCAGGATGCTGCGCCCGGACCTGAGCGTCCACTTGTCCACCTGGGGCTTGATGTTGATGCGCGTCACGCCGGGGGTGCGCTCCAGGTAGGCCATGTCGATTTCGTTGTCGAAGTGGCCGATATTGCAGACGATGGCTTCGTCCTTCATGCCTTCCATGTGTTCGCCGGTGATGACGTGATAATTGCCGGTGCAGGTGACGAAGATGTCGCCTTCGGCCAGCGCGTCTTCCACAGTGACCACCTCATAGCCTTCCATGGCGGCCTGCAGGGCGCAGATGGGATCGATCTCCGTCACGAGGACGCGCGCGCCGAAACCGCGCATGGACTGGGCGCAGCCCTTGCCCACATCGCCATAGCCGCAGACGACCACCACCTTGCCCGCCACCATGATGTCCGTGGCGCGCTTGATGCCGTCGGCGAGGGATTCGCGGCAGCCATAGAGATTGTCGAACTTGGACTTGGTGACCGAGTCGTTGACGTTGATGGCCGGGAAGAGGAGCTTGCCCTCCTTTTCCAGCTGATACAGGCGGTGGACGCCGGTGGTGGTTTCTTCGGAGACGCCCTTGACCGAGGCCGCCACCTTCTGCCAGTGGCGCGGGTCCTCCCTGAAGCGCAGGGCAAGGCGGTCAAGCACGCACTGGAATTCCCTGTTGTCGGTCTTCTGGTCGAGCAGCGACGGATCGTTCTCCGCCTCCACGCCCTTGTGGATCAGCAGGGTGGCGTCCCCGCCGTCGTCCACAATAAGGTCCGGGCCGGAGCCGTCGGGCCAGGTCAGGGCCATTTCCGTGCACCACCAGTAGTCTTCCAGGCTTTCGCCCTTCCAGGCGAACACCGCGGCCAGGCCCATGTCCACCACGGCGGCGGCGGCATGGTCCTGGGTGGAGAAAATGTTGCACGAGGCCCAGCGGATATCCGCGCCCAGGGCGTGCAGGGTCTTGATGAGCATGGCCGTCTGGATGGTCATGTGCAGGGAGCCTGTCACCCTGAGCCCCTTGAGCGGCTTGGAAGGCCCGTATTTTTTTATGCATTCCATGAGGCCGGGCATCTCCCGCTCGGAAAGCTGCATTTCCTTGCGGCCGAAGTCGGCAAGGCTCATGTCCGCCACCTTGTACGGCAGGGTGAGGTCAAGGGCTTTGGTCATCATCGTCTCCTTTGGCAGGTTGATTGGTGACAGAGGGGGCGCGGGCCGTCAGCAGGCTGTCGCCGTCATGAGCAGCAGGGTGAGGCCCCGGCCCACGGGCTCGCGCCGGGGGGGACCGGGGCGGAAGCCCGCCCGCTCAAGGCTCGCGCGCAGTGTTGCTTCATCAAAGCCGAGCCAGTGGTCGCCATAGCGGCTGCGCATGGTCTCGTCGCTATGGGCCAGAAAGTCGGCAAGAAAGAGCGTGCCGCCGGGCGACATGATCCGCCGCGCCTCGGCAAGCCCCTCGGCGGGCACCGGCAGATGGTGGAGCACCAGGTTGATGCAGGCGAAATCCGCTTCCTGATCGCGAAGGGGAAGATGGCTGAGCTCCCCGATACGCAGGGAAACCCTGCCCGACGCGAGGTCTTCGGGCTGGAAGCGGCGGCGGCAGAGTTCCAGCATGCGCGCGGAGCCGTCCACGCCGATGAGCGTGCCGGCGCCCGGAAGCAGCCGGGACAACACGGCGCCGGTGCCGCAGCCGAGATCGACCGCCGTGCCGCAGCCCGCCGGAAGCGCCGCGCCGGCGACCTCCGCCAGGTCAAGGGCGCCGAGCACCTCGCGGTTGAGTTCGTCCCAGTCCTCGGCAATGGCGTTGAAAAACTGGCGCGTCGTGCGCGCCCGTTCCTCCAGTATCTGCGCGGCAAGCACCAGGTCCGCGCGCATGATCGCATCCGGGGGCACGAACGGCAGCACGGCGCGCAGGAAGGCGAGCTTCTCGCCGCCGGGGGGCGCGGTGTAAAAGACCCAGAGCCCATCCCTGCGCGAGGCCAGCAGCCCCGCCTCCGCAAGTATCTTGAGATGCCGCGAGACGCGCGACTGGCCCATGCCGAGGATGCGCACCAGCTCATTGACCGAAAGCTCGTAATGGAGAAGGATATGGACGAGGCGCAGGCGCGTCGCGTCGGAAAGAGCTTTGAAATGGAGCAGGTCCATGCGGCATCCTTGTGGAGCGGCGTCCTTGCGGGCGTCGACAGGGCATATCTGGCTGGGCGCATACATATGCGTTTTTCCTGATATGGTCAAGAGCGAACGCACTGTGGGCGCGGCGTTGCGCCGGAACGCGCGCGTTCCACGCCGCCGGCGGTCCGCGGGGCCGGAGATGGCCCGCTGATGGGCGCCCGCAAACCAGTGGAGGGCCGCCCCGCCCGGGAGCCC
>URHE01000163.1 GCA_900547595.1 uncultured Desulfovibrio sp. | reverse complement strand
CGCCTTCATGCTCCCCGGGCTCCTGCCTGGGCGCAAGGCGCGCCTGGGCGGCCTTCTGGATGGCGGGCAGCGTTTGCAGCCCGGCGGCGGGCACTGTCCCCAATTGGGGCGCCAGCAGCAGTGTGGCCGGCTGCGTGAGCAGGACGGCCATCACGGAGGCCGCCACGAGGCCCCCGCCGCCGTGTTCGCCGCGCACGAAACGGGCCATGACGACAGCCGCCAGCAGGCAGAGGCCGCCCAGCAGGGGCAGCCCCGGCATGCCCCGGAGGGAAGCCAGGACCTGCGTATCGGGCATGGCCGGCAAAATCCGCGCCAGCGCGCCCTGCGTCAGCTCAAAACTCGCGCCGAGCAGGAGCAGGCCCGCCCCCAGCAGCAGCAGGGCGGCGCAGGCATAGAGCAGATGGCCGCCCAGACGCGGAAGGGCAAGGATGGCCTTGCCCAGAAGCGGGGCGGCCACACAGGCCAGGGCCACAGCCGTCATCTGGGCCCCGGCGGCGGGGATGCAGGGCGTGAGCAGCAGCCCGAGCGCCAGGCTGATCCAGACAAGAGCGGCGCCGCCCGCGCGGCGCGACGCGGCAAGGCTGCGGGGCGCCTCGCGCAGCACCCGCACCCAGGAAACGCCGAACACCGCCAGTATCCAGGGGACAAGCCCCGCCGCCGCGAGAACGGCGGCCAGCCACCAGAGCGGAGGCAGCGGCCACGGCTTTTGCGCGGCCCCGGCAAAAAGCTGTTGCAGATAGCCGCCGTCATCCTCGCCAAGCATGATGGCCGCGAGCCACGCCCCCAGCAGGAGGAGCAGAAGCAGGAATCCCAGCAGCGCGTCCAGGGCCTGGGCGCGCCGGATGCCGCCGCGCCGCCGCTGGCGGTCATGTGCTGCGGCCTGGGTTCGGTCTGGCCCGGCATGGGGCGCGAACTCTACGACAATTTTCCCGCCGCGCGCGAGGCCATGGACCGGGTGGCCGCCCTGGCTGACTGGGACGTGCTCGGCCTCATGGACGAAACCGACGTGGAGGCCATCAGCCATTCACGGCGCCAGATCCCCTATCTGTTCCTGCTCGAATACGCCCAGTGGAGCCAGTTCGCCTCCCTGGGGCTCGCGCCCGCGCTCTTCTGCGGCCACAGCCTCGGCGAGCTCATCGCGCTTTCGCTCTCGGGCATCTACGGGCTGGAAGAGGCATGGTACATTCTGGAGACCCGCGCCGGGCACATGGCCGAACTGGAGGCCCGGGCCACGCGGGACACGGGCATGATGGCCGTCCATGCGGAGAGCGGCGTCATCGACGAAACGCTGGCGAACTGGCCCGACATTCATGTCTCCAACCGCAACACGCCGCGCCAGTTCATCCTCAGCGGGCCGCGCCAGTCGCTCCAGGCGGCGCGCTCGGCCCTGCGCAAGCGCCGCATCCCGTCCATGCTGCTCAATGTGAGCCTGGCCTTCCATCATCCGGACATGCGCATCCTCCGGGACCTTTCGCAGCGGCGCCTCGGCGCCCTGGAGATGCACGCGCCGCGCGTGCCCATGCTCAGCGGCATCACGGCGGGCCAGTATCCGCACGATCAGCCTTCCATCTGCCGGTACATCACGGATCTTGACGAAAATACCGTGATCTGGACGGACTGCGTGGACGCCATGTGGCGGCGCGACGGCATCAGGCATTTTCTCGAACTGGGGCCGCAGGATACGCTCTGCGGCCTGGTGGCGGACTGCGAGCCCCGCGCCCTCTGCCTTTCCGCCGGGCGCAAGGGCAACGAGGTGGCGGCCATGCGCGCGGCATGCGCCCGGCTGCATGCCCTGGGGCACCTTTCCTTTCCGCGCATTTGCCGGCTCGGCGCCGCGCGCCGCGCGGCGGACACCGCGCCGGAAGCCACGGCGCCGTCGGCCCCGGAGGTTCCCGCCGCGTCCGCCGCCGCGCCGGAGGCCCCGGTGGAAGCGCTCTTCGGGCAGGATGCGGAAAAGGCCGCCCGGATACTGGACCTGGTGGCTGAAGCCAGCGGCAGGCCCCGCGCCGCGCTCCGGCCCGAACATGACCTGCGCTACGACCTTGCCCTGCGTTCCAGCCGTTTTCCGCTTCTTTTGCAGGAGGCCGAGCGCCGTCTCGGCGTCCGCGTGGAGTTTGAGGCCCTGCTTCAGGTGGCCACGGTGGGCGATCTGGTGCGCGTTCTGCTGGGGCGCGCCCGGGGAGAGCGCGCGGACGGCCCGCAGGGACGCCCGCAGGCCGCGCGGCGGAAAGTCCTCTTTCCGCCCCTGCGCCGTTTTTCCCTGCCGGACGGCCTGTCCCGGGGGCGCCCGACACCGCTGCCGCTGGACCCCGGCGGCACTGGCCCGGGGGTGAAGCCCGGCGGCGTGTATGCCCTGTGCGTTCTGGATGCGGCGCTTCTGCCGGAACTCTGGAGCGGGCTTGCCGCATTTTCCGCCACGCTGGGCGTGCCCCGCGCCTGCGTGGCGGCTTGCGCGCCGCTGGTCCGCGCGGGCAGCCGCCTGCTGCCGCTGGAGCCTGACGCCGCGGACGGTCCGGAAGCGCTGACAGCCGCCCTTGACGCTCTGTTCGCCGCTGAAGGGCGGCTGGATGGCATCTTTCTGGTGCCGCCGTCCGCATCTCTGGCGGCGGATGCCGTTCCTCCCGCCCGGGGGGACGTTCCCGAGGAGGCGCTGGTTGCCGCCTGCGGCGCGTGGCGCGCGCGGCATGCCGAAAGCGGCACCTGGTTCGCCTGTCTGCGCCGCTGGCGGGGAACGCCGCCACAGGCGGCCGCCGTCCTGGCGGGGGAAGCGGGCGTTCTGGCGCCCGTGGACGCCTGGATGCGGTCCGTGGCCGCCGCCGGAGCCGCGCCCGTCCTGGCCCTGCTGGACGACGGGCGTCGTCTGGGCCGGGATGCCCTGGGCGACATGTGCGCCGCCGAACTCTTCAGGGGGGGCGGCCA
>URHE01000162.1 GCA_900547595.1 uncultured Desulfovibrio sp. | reverse complement strand
AGCCCCGCGCCCGCCAGGCCGCCGCCGCGGCCAGAAGGACGGCGGCCGCCGCGTCCAGCGTCTCCACCAGAGCCGCGGCGGAGCCCGTCACTTGGCGAGGCCCACGGCCCGGCGCTCGCGGATGACCGTCACGCGGATCTGGCCGGGATAGGTGAGATTTTTCTCGATCTTTTCGGCAATGTCCTTGCAGAGCAGATAGGTGGCGTCGTCGTCCACGCTCTCCGCATCCACCATGACGCGCACCTCGCGCCCGGCCTGGATGGCGTATGCCTTGGTGACGCCCTCAAAGCTCGTGGCGATGCCTTCAAGGTCTTCCAGACGCTTGACGTAATTCTCCAGCAGCTCCTTGCGCGCGCCCGGCCGCGCCCCGGAGATGGAATCCGCGGCCTGCACGAGAACGGCCAGCGCCGTGGAGGGGCGCTGGTCCTCGTGGTGGGCGGCGATGGCGTGGATGATGTCCGCGCTTTCGTTGTATTTCTTGGCGATGTCCGCGCCGATGAGGGCGTGCGGCCCTTCCACCTCATGGTCCACGGCCTTGCCGATGTCATGGAGCAGCCCGGCGCGCTTGGCCTTGCGCACGTCCATGCCCAGTTCCGCCGCCAGCATGCCGCAGAGCGCGGAGACCTCCAGCGAATGCTGGAGCACGTTCTGGGTGAAGGAGGTGCGGTAGCGCAGCTGCCCGAGCAGGCGCACGATCTCCGGATGGATGCCGTGGACGCCTGCGTCGAACGTGGCCTGTTCGCCCACTTCGCGCACCTGGACATCCAGCTCCTGCTGGCATTTCTGCACCATGTCCTCGATGCGCGCCGGATGGATGCGGCCATCCTGGATCAGGCGTTCCAGCGCCATGCGCGCCACCTGGCGCCGCAGGGGGCTGTAGGCCGAAAGGATGACCGTCTCCGGCGTGTCGTCGATGATGAGGTCAACGCCCGTGGCGGCCTCCAGCGCGCGGATATTGCGGCCCTCGCGCCCGATGATGCGCCCCTTCATGTCCTCGCTGGGCAGGGTCACGGCGGTGACGGTCTGCTCGTTGACATAGTCGCCCGCATAGCGCTGGATGACGCTGCACAGGATGTCCTTGGCCTTGCGGTCGGCGGTCTCGCGGGCCTGGGTCTCGATCTGGCGGATCATCCTGGCGGATTCGTGCCGCGTCTTTGCCTCGATGTCCGCCAGAAGCCGGGCCCGGGCCTCGTCCGGGGTGAGGCCCGCGATCTCCGAAAGCCGGCGCTCCTCCTCGCTGATGCGCTCCTGCAGGAAGGTTTCGGATTCGGAAAGCTCGCGCTCCTTGCGCGCGAGCTCCTTTTCCGCCGAAAGCAGGTCCAGTTCGCGCGCGGCGGCCTTTTCCAGCTTTTCTTCCAGGCGGCCGCCCATTTCATCCAGCTTGCGCTCGCGGAGCTTGACGTCGCGTTCGCGTTCCCGGAATTCGTTTTCCAGTTCCCGTTTCTGGTTGAAAAGATCGTCCTGCCCCTGAAGGAGGAGTTCCTTTTTCTGGGCCTGAGCCTCCTTGCGCGCCTCATCCACTATACGCCGGGCCAGTTCGTCGGCATCACCGACGCGTTTGGCCGCAAGATGGCGTTGTGCGAGCATTCCGCCCAGGGCTCCCGCCAGGAGGGCCGCACAGAGCGCCGCGATGATGATAGGATCCATGAAAACCAGCCTCGCTTCGGTTCGGCGGCCTGAAACCGCCGAATGGACGGCGCCGGCATGGGCGCCGCAAATCATGCCGGGGCGGCGGGCCCTTGCGGCCGGCGGTCGGAACAGACCGGAAGCATGCGTGAAGCGGGGCCGGAACCGGCCCGTCAGAATGATGCCGCGCCCCGCGAAACGGGGGACGGCGCCGCCACCGGCAGGAACCGCCGGGCGGAACGGCACGAAAACCAGTTACCGGACGGCATGAAGCCATGGCCCGCGCCTGGTTTCCGGGGTTGCGGACAGTGCCGGCAACCTCGAAAGGAAATCCCGCGAACTTTCAAAAACCCCAGAGAACCGTGTCACGCCTGCGGTGCAGAACCTGGTTTCCCAGGTCGGGTGTCCGTATGTGCCGTCAGGCTTCCCGCCAGGAGCGGGCCTGCACACGGGCACAGAGACCGACGCCCTTTTGCGTGTGCTTGTCAGGTTAGCGCCGAGGCGCGGATCACGGGGACTCCAGGGAAAATGGCCGCTCCTTGTGCGGGCGGGGGCGGCAATCTCTTCGTTGCCGTCCGTGGCCCGCCGTCTATTCGGAATTCTCTATCCGTGCAAGAAGCGCGGCGATGCGCTGCCGCGCGTCATTCTGCGTTTTCTTCAACTGCAACAGGTCATCCGCCAGGCCAAGGGCCAGGAAGGTGAGCAGCATTTCCCTGCTCTGCCCGCCCTGGGACCTCAACTTCTGGTGCGCAAACCGTTCTTCCACCAGACGGGCGGCATCGCGGGCGCGCTCCATGTCGGCCCCGGCCCGAAAGGCGATGTCAAAACCAAGAACGGTAAGGTTGATGTTGTCGTCACTCACAAATAGCCTACTCGACGCTGTCATGCTCCTGGATTTTACGCAGCAGGGCGTCGATGCGCTGGAGCGCCTCGGCGCGCCGCCCTTCCTCACGGGCGAGGGAGTCATGCAGCCTGCGGTTCTCTTCTTCCAGCCCGGACGATTCCACGCCCAGGGCGGAAAGCTCGGCGCGAAGGTGCGCGTTCTCCGCCCGCAGACGATCCAGACGGGCCAGGAGTTCGGCGACACGCGCCTCAAGCTGTTCCAGAAGTTCCATGCCTCCACACTACCACCCCCCCGCGGGTCTTGGCAAGGCGCATCTTCCGCGCGCGCCTCTTTCCGGCAGCGTTTCGGGGGCGCCCCCCGCAGGCCTTGCCTTGCGCCGGGAAAAGCTTATATAGTGGACTGACCAGTCCGGGGTTTTCCGGCGCGGGCCGCGCGCCCGGGCGCCCCGACCGCGCGGCCCGCG
>URHE01000161.1 GCA_900547595.1 uncultured Desulfovibrio sp. | reverse complement strand
GCCCCAGACGCCCGCAGCGCCCCCCGCGGCTCCCAAGGCGTCCTCCGCCACTGCGGCGGAAAACGCCCCGCAACAGGCCACGGACGGGGCGCAGCGCCAACCCGCGCCCGCCCGCGCCGCCGCCCCGGCGAAAAAGCCCGCCGAGCGGGAAAAGGCCGCCACAGGGCGGCGCGCCATCACGCGCTTTGTGGTTTTTGCCCGCGAAACAGGCGCCACGGTGCGCCTCACGGGCAACGGCCCCCTGCGCTACAAGAGCATGAATCTGGACAATCCCGACCGGGTGGTGCTCGACCTTGAAGGCGACTGGGAGGTCAAGGCCCCGGCGGTGCCCAAAAATCCGCTGGTCACTGCCGTGCGCGTGGGCGACATGGGCGGCCGCACCCGGGTGGTCATCGACCTCAGGGCCAAGCCGCGCAGCGCCCGCGTCATCCCGGCCAAAAACGGCGACGGCGTGGACGTCCGCGTGGATCAGTGAGCCGCACAGGCCGTATTTGACGGATATTGCCGTTCACGAGATGTCGGGGGCTGCGGCACGCGGGAAATTCTGCGCTCCACGTGCCGCCCGCACCTACCGCCAGCGGCGCAGAAAGTCCGCCGCCGTGCCCCCCGCATCCAGATGGCGCAGCAGGGCGCTGCCGAACACCACCGCATCCGGTCTGGCCTTTGGCGGCAATTCCGCAAGCTGCTCCGGACGGCTGAGGCCGAAGCCCAGCGCCAGCGGCAGGCGCACGGCGCGGCGCGCGCGGGCCATGGTTTCGGCCACACGCGGGGCCAGGGCCGCGCGTTCGCCCGTGACGCCCATGACCGAAACCACATAGACATAGCCCTGGGCGCCGCCGGCGCAAAGCGCCATGCGCTCCTCGCCGGTATTGGGCCCCACCAGCGGGATGAGCGCCAGCCCCCGGGCGCCGAGGGCCGCGCGCACGGGCCCGGCCTCCTCATGGGGCAGGTCGGGAATGATGCAGCCGGAAACGCCCGCCATGGCCGCGTCCGCCGCCAGACGCTCCAGCCCGTGGCTCAGAAAGGGGTTGAGATAGCCCATGAGCACCAGCCCGGCGGAACCCGCGCGCCGCTCCCGGCGCTGCGCCAGTTCCGCCAGCAGGTCGTCCAGACGGAAGCCCGCCGCCAGGACCCGCCGCGACGCCTCCTCCACCACCGGTCCATCCGCCACGGGGTCGGAAAAGGGCACGCCGATCTCGATGATGTCCGCGCCGCCGCCGTCCAGTTCGTCAAAGGCGGTCCAGAAGGCCGCCCTGTCCGGAAAGTGGGCCGTGAGAAACGGAATGAGCGCCGGACGCCCGACGGCGTTGGCCGCCCGGATCTTTGCTTCAAGCGTGTGCATGCTGCGCCTCCCCGGCGGCGAGCGCCGCCTCGATGATGTCCATGTCCTTGTCGCCGCGTCCGGAAAGATTGACCACCACCTGATCGCCGGGCGCGAACTCCCCGGCATGGGCGAACACCCACGCCAGAGCGTGCGAGGATTCCAGCGCGGGCAGGATGCCCTCGGCGCGGCAGAGTCGCCCCAGGGCGTCCAGGGCTTCGCCGTCGGTGATGACGTCGTAGCGGGCGCGGCCGCTCTGCCGCAAAAAGGCATGCTCCGGCCCCACACCGGGATAGTCCAGACCGGCGGAGATGGAACCCGAAGGCTCGATCTGGCCGTCCTCAGTCTGGAGCACGAGGGAATGGCTCCCGTGGAGGACGCCCGGGCGCCCGCCATTGAGCGTCGCGCAGTTGAGGCACCCCGGCTCGCCGCTGCCCCCGGCCTCCACGCCCACCAGACGCACCCCGGCATCCGCCACAAAGGGATGGAACATGCCGATGGCGTTGGAGCCGCCGCCCACGCAGGCCACCACGGCGGAGGGCAGACGCCCCGTGCGTTCGAGCATCCGCGCGCGCGTTTCCCGGCCAATGACGCTCTGGAACCCGCGCACGAGCAGCGGAAAGGGATGCGGGCCGGCAGCCGTGCCGAAGCAGTAGTGCGTGTCCTCCTGCCGGGCGATCCATTCCCGCAGCGCGGCATTGATGGCGTCCTTGAGGGTGCGGCTGCCGCTCTCCACGGCATGCACCTCAGCGCCGAGCAGGCGCATGCGCCGCACATTGGCCGACTGCCGCTCCACATCCTCGGCGCCCATGTAGACCGTACAGTCCAGGCCAAGGCGCGCGGCTGCCGCCGCCGTGGCCACGCCGTGCTGGCCGGCGCCGGTCTCGGCGATGAGGGCGCGCTTGCCCATGCGCCGCGCCAGCAGGGCCTGCCCCAGCGTGTTGTTGATCTTGTGCGCGCCGGTGTGGAGCAGGTCCTCGCGCTTGAGCCAGAGATCGAAACCCAGCTCTCCGGAGAGCGCGGGGCAATGCGTCAGCGGCGTTTCCCGGCCCGCATAGTCATGGAGCAGGCCGTCCAGTTCCTCCTGAAAGTCCGGCGTTGGCAGAATGTCGCGCATGGCCGCCTCCACTTCCAACAACGGCGGCATGAGGAGCTCCGGCACGAAGCGGCCCCCGAATTCGCCAAAGTATCCGTTGTTCATTTTCCCTCCCCAGGGGCGCCGGACGCGGCGGCAATGGCGGCCGCCAGCAGTTCCGGCGCTTTTTTGCCCGGCGCGTCCTCCACGCCGGAATTGAAATCCACCCCGGCAGGCGCGCACATGCCTACGGCCATTGCCACATTGGCTGCGCTCAATCCCCCGGCAAGCAGCCAGGGATGCTCCGGGCGCAGGCTGGCTAGATCAGACCAGTCCAGCTTGTGCCCGCTGCCGCCGCCTTTCAGCCCCGCGTCAAGCAGGTAATAGGCGCAGGCTTCGGCATTGCGTTGTAAATCATTGTACAACAAAGCGCGGTGGGTGTAACGGTCGGGCCAGAGCACCCGAATGACGCGCTCCGCGCCGATGGCGCGGGCGCATTCCACACTCTGGTGACCGTGCAGCTGCGCGTAATCAAGCCGGG
>URHE01000160.1 GCA_900547595.1 uncultured Desulfovibrio sp. | reverse complement strand
GGGACAGCCGGGGCCCTCGCCATGGGCGGAAGCCCCGATGCCGACGCTCCCGCCGGCGCGCACGGTGCCACGGCAAAAGCCGCCCGGGAGACGGCGCCCCAGGGCGCCGCGCCTGCCTCCCCCCCGCCGGAACCGGAACGCGCCCCCCGGCGGCTGCCGGACACGGCGGAGGACGCCATCACCATCCGCAACAACGCGCCCGGCGATGCGGGCTTCGCGGGCACCTGGCGCGACCCGGCCACGGGCGACATCATCACCTCCGTCATCGCGCCGCGCCGCCCGCAGGAACAGACGCAGCAGCCGCCCCTCTATATCGCTCCCCAGATCGAGCCGGACTGGCCCGGCGGGAACACCGGCTGGACACCCGGCGGAAATCCCGGCTGGAACCCCGGATGGAACCCCGGCCCACCGCCGCCGGGGCTGATGCCTCCGGCAAACCCGCCATCCGGGCCGCCTTCCGTCCGTCCGCCGCGCCCGCCGCTTCCTTCCACGCCTCCGTCCGCCGACAGGCCGGATATTCGGCCTCCGCGGCCCCCGGATGTGACACCCCCCGGCGCCCTTCCCCTGCCGGAGACGCCGCCCCCGCCGGGAGGGCCGCGCCCCCCGGCTCCGGGCGCTGATTCCGGAATGCCGTGGCCTCCGGCCCACTGGCAGGGCACCTCCGGCTGGCAGCCGGGGAGCTGGCGCCCCTGGGAGCAGCCGGGCTTCACCGGCGGCCCCAAAAGCTGGACGCCGGGGCAGCCGCCCCAGGGCGGCTGGCGCCCCCGCAGCCGGGCGGCATGGGCGCCCGCATGGGGGACACGCCCGCAACGCGGCTATGGCATGCCCGGCGCTCCGGGCGGCTTTTCCGGGATGCCGCCCATGCCCGGGAACATTTCCCCGCATCTCGGGCCGGTCGTTGCCCCGCGCCTTGCGGGAGGAGGACGCTAGCCATGCGCGCCATGCTCTGGGACCGGGAACCGGACGGAACACTCCGTTGCAGCCTGTGCGCGCATGCCTGCCGCCTCAGGGAAGGGGCGCATGGCCGGTGCGGCGTGCGCGTCAATGTGCGCGGCGAAATGATCACCCTGACGGGGGATGTCGTCACCGCCGTCCAGCTCGACCCGGTGGAAAAAAAGCCGCTCTACCATTTCCTGCCGGGAACAAAGACCTATTCCATCGGCAGCGCGGGCTGCAATTTCCATTGCCGCTACTGCCAGAACCACAAGATCGCCCATGTGCACCCGAGGAGCACCATCCCCGGACGCCGCGCCACGCCCGACACGCTGGTCCGTCTCGCGGCGCAGCAGGCGCCGAGCATGGCCTTTACCTACAACGAGCCCACGGTCTTTTTCGAGCAGGTCTACGAGACCGCCGGGCAGGCCCAGGCGCGGGGCCTCAAGGTCATCCTCGTGAGCAACGGCTTCATGACCGAGGATTTTCTCCTGCCCCTGAGCCGGCGCGTCAATGCGGCAAATATCGATCTCAAGGCATTTTCGGAAGAGTTCTACCATAAATATTGCGGCGGCAGGCTCCAGCCCGTGCTGGACAACCTGAAACTCATCAGGCGGCTCGGCTGGTGGCTGGAGGTCACGACGCTGATCATCCCCGGCTGCAACGACAGCCCCCAGGAACTCCGCGACATGGCCCGCTTCATCCGCGACGAGCTCGGGCCCGACACGCCCTGGCACCTCACGGCCTTTCACGGCGCGGCCATGATGGCCGCCCACCCCTCCACCCCGCTTTTCCAGCTGGAGGACGCCTGGCGCATGGGCCGGGAGGAGGGCCTGCGCTACGTCTATATCGGCAATACCACCGGGATCATCGGCAGCTCGACACTCTGCCCCTCCTGCGGCACGCCGGTCATCGAACGGCGCGGCTACCAGACCCGCCGGAGCAAAACGCCGGGCGTATGTCCGTCCTGCAAGACCGGCATCCCCGGAGTCTGGCAATGATCCTGGTCTACACCGGCGAAGGCAAGGGCAAGACCTGCGCCTGCGCGGGGCAGGCCCTGCGCGCCCTCGGGCAGGGCATGGCCGTGGCCTTTGCCCAGTTCATGAAACGCGACTGCGGCGCCGGGGAGCAGATCATGCTCCGGCGGCTGCTCGGCGACCGGTTCCGCGCCGGGGGCCCCGGCTTCCTGCGGGACGAGAAGGACCGGCCCGCCCACCGCGCCGCCGCCCTGGAACTCCTGGCATGGGCCGGGGAACAGCTCCCCGCCGTGGACATGCTCATCCTCGACGAGGCGCTGTATGCCCTAGGCGCGGCAATACTCCGGCGCGAGGAGCTTTGCGCCGTCATGGAGGCCGCCCGCGGCCTTGACCGCCATCTTGTTCTCTCCGGCAGGGGGCTTCCCGACTGGCTTGCCGCCGGGGCCGATCTGGTGACAGAAATGCGGGAACGCAAGCATCCGTGGCGGCGGGGCATCGCCGCCGCGCCGGGCATCGAGTTCTAGCCGTGCGCCGTCCCCGCCGCATCCCCCCGAACCCCGGTGAACGCCGCTCCCGGCGCGGGGCCGGGGCCCTGCCGTCCGATCCGGCCAATGCCCCGGGCATGACCATCTATGTGGCCGGCTCCTTCAAGCACAAGCATGGGGTGCGCCTGCTCGGGCGTGAGCTCAGGGCCCTTGGCTGCCGCATTCTGGACTGGACGGAAAAAGCCGCGCCGCCGCCGGGGCTGACCCCGGCGGAACGCCGCCTCTGGATGGATACGGACAGGGAGGGCGGTTCGGTCTATGCCTTTTGCCGCGATGCCTGCCTTGCCGCGGACCTTGTCATCTACTACGGGGCCTCCGGGCAGGATGCCGGCGTGGAGGTCGGGCTGGCCGCCGGCGCCGGGGTTCCGGTGCTCGGCATCCGCGGCCCGCTGGAGGGGCCCGGTCTCATGCTCCACGGCGCGGCGACGGCCTGGGTGGACAGCGTGGAGGAGGCTCTGGAGCTGATCGCGCGGCTGTGCGCGGCGGAC
>URHE01000159.1 GCA_900547595.1 uncultured Desulfovibrio sp. | reverse complement strand
GACAAGCCCGAACGCCCCGCGAAAACGGAACGTTAGTTGGATTTACCAAGCCACTTTTCAGCAATTTTGCGGTCTTCGCCAGAAGCCTTCACTGCGGCAATGCCCTTGTTCAGCTTTTCCACCAGGTCCTTGCGGCCCTTGCGCACGGTAAAGCCGTAGTATTCCTTTTCTTCTGTCTTGAAGGAAATGTTCAGCTTGCCAGCGGTGTCGGCCTTTTTGTTGACATAGTAGAGCGCAACCGGATCATCGCAGATAACGGCGTCAAGGCGGCCGCCCAGCATGTCCTGAATGGCCAGGCCCACATCATCGTATTCCTTGAGGTCAACAGCCACGCCAGCCTTGCGGATGACAAACACGCCGGTGGTGCCGATCTGGCCGCCGACCTTCTTGCCCTTGAGGTCGGCCAGGCTCTTGATGCTCTTGCCAGCGGGCAGCACTACGGCCTGGGCAACTTCATAATAAGGATCAGAGAAGTCAAACTGCTTCTGGCGTTCTTCGGTGATAGTGGTGGCGGCAGCCACGATGTCGTACTGTCCGGTGGCTACGCCGCCGAAAATGCCGTCCCAGGCGATGTTGCGCACATCAACCTCAAAACCGGCGGCCTTGCCAACGGCAGTGATGAAGTCCACATCAAAGCCAATGGGCTGCTTGTTGGCGTCCAGCATTTCCATGGGGGGCCATGTGCAGTCGCTGGCAACAATGAATTTTTCGGCGGCGGCCGCCGGCCCGCAAAGCAGGGCAAGGGTAATCAGGGTAAGAATAACACGGCGAAACATAGGACCTCCTAACCAGGTTTTATGATTCAGGCCCGCCGCTGTATGCGTCATGGGGGACGCCTGCGCCGTAATCATGCAGCCGTAATCACTAAAAACGGCTACATGCTGCGGCGGTCCGTGGTTCGCCGGTAAGCGCGGGGTGCACCAGTAGGGCGGGCTACCAACCAGAAAAGAGCGTCTCACTTTTTAGCGTTGGCGGCTCCCGGCGTCAAGCGCTTCGGGGCATTGAACCGACAGTTTGCGGGTATTTACCACGCATTGCCGGGCGCGGGGCCTTCGTCCTCATCGTCAGGGGCTTTTTCGGGGGCGGGCGGCGCAATGTGCGCGGTGCGGGCAATAGATGGTGCGGGAGCTACAGGTATGGGCTGGTCGTCCACATCGTCCGCGCGTTCATCGCGCAGGGCCTGCTGCAAAAACCAGTCTTCACGGATGCGCCAAGATGCCGCAGCCGTGTAGGCGGGCGAAGAGTATCCCACCGAGAGCACCAGCGTGCGGCGGGCATGCTCCTGCAGGCGGACCCCACGGTCATCTATGGCCTCGGCCCGGGCTTTGACGGCAATCTGCGCCGCGTCCAGCTGGACGATGCCGCCAACCCGTACAATACCTACCAGCGCCCCGGCCTGCCGCCCGGGCCCATCTGCTCCTTCGGCGCGGCGGCGCTGGACGCGGCCATCCGGCCGGAACAGCACGATTTTCTCTATTTCGTGGCCAGGACAGACGGCGGCGAGCACCAGTTCTCCGCCACCCTTCAGGAGCACAACCGCGCCGTGCGCGACTATCTGCGCCAGCGGCGCGCCGGCAAGCGAGGCACGCCATGAACTATCTCATCATGGAGGATTTCTCCGGCCAGCCCGTGCCCTTCATCTTCCCGCGCCGCGTGGACCACGCGGACATGCGCGACCAGCTCCCCTACGGGCAGGCGCTTTCCTGCGGCGCGCTGGAACTGGGGCCGGACGGATTCGCCTGTTCCGGCGGCAGCGCCGAACTCGGCCTGCGGGCGCGCCCCGAAGAGGACGCGGCCATCATCGCCGAGGCGCTCCGGCCCCGATGAACGCCGCGTTCCCGCCCGGCCTCCTGGTGGCGGGCACCGCCAGCGGCGCGGGCAAGACCGTGGCCGCGCTCGGCCTCATCCGCGCCCTGCGCGGTCTCGGTCTTGAGGTGCGCGCCGCCAAGACCGGACCGGACTTCATCGACACGGCCTTTCTCGCCGCGGCCAGCGGCGCGCCGGCGGCCAATCTCGACGTCTGGATGTGCGCTCCCGGAAGGACGCGGCACCCCCGCTCCCTGCCGCGCGGCCTCGGGCGCGTGGCGCGCGGGCTCCTGGCCCCGCAGGCCGGAAAGGCGCCCGACCTCTGGGTGGTTGAAGGCGCCATGGGACTCTATGACGGCGGCCCCGGCGGCGATGGCAGCGCCGCGCAACTGGCGGCCCTGCTGGACCTGCCCGTCCTGCTGGTGCTGGATGTGCGCGGCATGGGCCAATCCGCGGCGGCCCTGGCCGAGGGCTTTCTCCGCCATGCGCCGCGCGGGGGCGGGCCGCGCTTTCTCGGCGTCCTGTGCGCCCAAAGCGGCGGCGGCACGCATGAGGCCCTCCTGCGCCGGGCGCTCGCCCCGGTACTCAGGAAACACCGCTGCCGTCTGGCGGGCTTTCTCCCCAGGGCGGACGCGCCGCGTCTGGCCTCCCGCCATCTGGGCCTTGTGGAAGCCCGCGAAGCCCTCGCCGGAATGGACCTGGACGCGCTTGGCCGCTGGTTTGCCGCGCACTGCGACCTCGCGGGGCTGCTCCGCGCTCTCGGCGTCTCCCCGCGCGCGCAACGGCCGGGCCCCGTGCCGGATGCGGCGGCCGGAAACGCCGCCGACGCCGCGCCCGGAATCTTTCCGTTCCGCAGACGGCGCGGCCCGCGCCTCCGCGTCGGCATCGCCCGCGACGCGGCCTTCAGCTTCTGTTATGCGGACCTTCCGGCCCTGCTGGCGGAACTGGGCGCGGAGCCGGTATTCTTTTCGCCGCTGGCCGACAGCGCGCCCCCCCAAGGCTGCGCGGGGCTCTACTTTCCCGGCGGCTATCCCGAACTGCACGCCGAGGCCCTGGCCGCCAATGCCGCCATGCTCGCCGCCCTGCGCGCCCTTGCCGCGCGCGGCGTGCCCATCTACGGCGAATGCGGCGGCTATATCTACCTCATGCGCGAGCTGGAAGCGGGCGGACGCCGCCATTCCCTCGCCGGCCTGCTGCCCCTTGCCTGCCGCCTGGGCGAGCGGGCCGCCGCGCTCGGCTACCGCGAGGCCACGCCGGAACCCGGCTGGCTGCCGGAAGGCGCGGCCCCGGCGGGGG
>URHE01000158.1 GCA_900547595.1 uncultured Desulfovibrio sp. | reverse complement strand
ATTTTCTGTGGCGGGGTATGGTAGGCCGTATCCGGCTCCATGTCCAGCCCGTCCGCGCCGCGCGGCGGCTACGGCCCCCTGCCGGGGCGCGCGCCGCTTCCGCGGCGTCCCATGGTCGCCCGCGCCATTCCGGGCTTGCCTTGCGGCAAGGCTTGCGCTAGACATAACCCATATACCGTTGCGGGTATTTCCGCCGTGATTCTCCCGGCGAAGGATATGCGCGGGGCAGCTCCGTGCCGGACAGAGTTTTAAGGGACAAGGCATGAAGAACGACCATTCCGCTCCGGCTGAGGCCGGGCAGCACGCAGAGGGCAGGGCCGGCTTCAACCGCATGCGCTCCAAGCTCTCCTTCGAGCGCATGGTGGACATCGCCGCCGGCATGGGGCTGGAAAATCCGCTGTTCGCCTGCCACGACCAGGCGGCCAAGGCCACGACCCTGATCAATGGCAGGGAATATATCAATTTTTCCACCTACGATTATCTGGACATCAACGCCCATCCCGAGATCACGGCCGCGGTGGCCGAGACGGCGGCGCGTTTCGGCACCTCCGCCGGGGCCAGCCGTCTGGTGGGCGGCGAACGGCCGCCGCACCGCGAGCTGGAGCGCGCCTTTGCCGACCTCTACGACGTGGAGGACGCCATCGTCTATGTGAGCGGCCACGCCACCAACGTCTCCACCCTGGGCTTCATGTATGGCGCGCGCGACGCCATCTTCCACGACGGCCTGGCGCACAATTCCCTGGTGCAGGGCGCGCGGCTTTCCGGCGCCACGCGCTACTCCTACGAGCACAACGACTGCGACGCCCTGGAGGCGATGCTCCGGGAACACCGGGCCCGGCACAAATACGCCATCATCGTCACCGAGGGCCTGTTCAGCATGGACGGCAACATCCCGGACCTGCCGCGCATCATCGAGCTGAAGAAAAAATACGACTGCATGCTCCTGGTGGACGAGGCCCACTCCCTGGGTGTGCTCGGCAAGACCGGGCGTGGCGTGCGGGAATATTTCGGCATCGACCCCACGGATGTGGACATGTGGATGAGCACGCTCTCCAAGTCCATGTGCGGCTGCGGCGGGTTCATCGCCGGCCGGGCCGACCTGATCCGCTTCCTCAAATACGGCTCGCCGGGCTTCGTCTTCAGCGTGGGCATGCCCCCGGTCATCGCCACGGCCTGCCACAAGGCGCTGGACATCATGCTCCGCGAGCCGGAACGCGTCCACCGCCTCCAGGCCATCAGCCAGTATTTCCTCCACTACGCCCGGAGCAAGGGGCTGGATACGGGCGCGGCCCAGGGCTATGCCGTGCTGCCGGTCATTGTCGGCGACTCCATGGTTTCCGGCTTCCTGTCCCAGGCGCTCTTCAAGCGCGGCATCTACGTCATGCCCATCTCCTTCCCGGCGGTCAAGGAGGGCACGGCGCGCCTGCGTTTCTTCATTTCCGCCTCGCATACCGAGGAGCATGTGCGCACCGCCGTGGATGCCGTGGTCGAGGAACTGCCCAGGGCCAAGGCCCTGGTGGCCGAGTTTCAGGCGGCCCACAGCGCCGGGAACTGAGAGGCCCCTCCGCTCCCGAGCCGTCCGGGCCTGCCCGGCGCATGCCGTCGGACCCCCGCGTCCACAGGGATACGCGTCCCTGATGGCCGGGGAAAGCCGCCCGCCGGAGAATTTCATGCCCAACGCCGCCTCCCCCGCCACCAGCCCCGCCGAAACCGGCCCCGTCAGCGCTCCCGCCCGGGAGACGCCCGGGAGAGAAGCCGCCCCTGCCCCGGGCGCCGCGCCCCTTGTCATGGCCTATGTGCTGCTCTGGTTTCCGCTTTCCTCCGAAACCTTCATCTTCCGCGAGATCGTCCAGCTGCGCGAGCAGGGGCTGGATATCCGCGTCTATACCATGTACGGCGCGGCGCTCAGGGGCTGCTCGCGCGAGATGCGCGCCTATGACGGCCCGGTGCGGCGCATGGGGATGCGGGCGTTTTTCCGCATCTGGGGCGCCTTCTTCCGCGCGCTGAGGCGCAGGCCCGGCCTTGTCTGGCAACTCCTGCGCGAGGGATTTTTCCGGCGCATGCGCAATCTGGAGTCCCTGGGGGAAAATCTCTGGTGCTTCATGGCCGGGTTTCTCCTGGCCGAGTACTGTCAGCGGGACCGGGTGAAGCTTCTCCATTCCTCCTGGGCCAACGGCCCGGCCACGGCGGCCTGGGTGGCGTCGCGGCTCACGGGCATCCCCTTTGCCTTCACGGGCCGCGCCGGCGATATTTATCCCGAGGACGGCCTGCTGCGGGAAAAATCCCGCGATGCGCTCTTCATCCGCACCAACAACGCCGCCAACGTGGACTGGCTGCGGCGTTTCTGCCCGGAGGGTGAAGAAGCCAAGGTGCGCCTCGTCTACAACAGCCTCACCTTCACCGAGCGCGAGCCGTGCGCCATGCCCATGGAGCCGCCGTACCGCCTGCTGGCCGTGGGGCGTTTTGCCAGGACCAAGGGCTTTCCCGAGCTGCTCACGGCCATGGCGCGGCTCAGGCGCGAGCGCGTGCCCGTGCGTCTGACCCTTGTGGGCGACGGCGCGTGGCGGCGCAAGCTCACCGGGCAGCGGCGGCGCCTCGGCCTGGAAGACTGCGTGGAGATGCCCGGATTCGTGCCCCATGACGAACTGCGCCGCTACATGCGCAGCCACGACATTCTGGTGGTGCCCAGCGTGGTGCACGGCAACGGCGACCGCGACGGCATCCCCAATGTCATCATGGAAGCCCTTTCCATGGGCATGCCCGTCATCGCCACGGATGTCTGCGGCATCGCCGAGGTCATCCGCAACGGCGAGACCGGCCTGCTCGTGCCCCAGCGCGATCCGGCGGCCCTGGCCGACGCCGTGCGCGAAATGCTGGCCGACAGGGACCGTGCCCGGGCCATGGCCAGCGCCGGACGCGACCTTGTGGAAACCATGTTTGACCGCCAGCGCAACATCGCCGCCCTGCGCCGCCTTTATGCGGACGCGGCGGCCACCCGCCCCGACGCCGGAAAATGATGTCCCCGCCGCCCCCCACCCCCGCGCCGGAGTCGGCAAAACGCCCCCTGACGGTGGTTGTGAGCCTCGATGTGGAGGAGGAGGGGCTGTTCGGCGGCCGCTACGCCTGCCGCGCGCCCGGCG
>URHE01000157.1 GCA_900547595.1 uncultured Desulfovibrio sp. | reverse complement strand
CCGCCGTGGCGGCCAGGTCGGCGCGCACGCCGTTGGCGCCCAGCAGCCGCCCCAGGGATTCACGGGAACGGGCGTCGCCGTCCACCACCAGCGCCCTGCGCGCCTCCGCAGGGGGCAGCCGCCGGGCCGCCGCGTCCGGGGGCAGGCCGAAGAGCACGCGGAACACAAATTCCGTGCCCACGCCAAGCGTGCTGTGGACCTCAATGTCGCCCCGCATCATCTCCACGATGTTCTTGGTGATGGTCATGCCGAGGCCCGTGCCCTGGATGCCCGCCGCCGTTGAGCTTCGCGCGCGTTCAAACGGCTCGAAGATGCGGGCGAGAAATTCTTCGCTCATGCCGATGCCGTTGTCGCGGATGCGGAACTCGTAGGCGGCGTGGCCGGGCACGCGGCAGTCCGTCTGCGTCACGAGCAGATGGATGGCGCCCCCCTCCCCCGTGTATTTCACGGAATTGCTGAGCAGGTTCAGGAGTATCTGTTTCAGCCGGAGCTTGTCGCACAGGACATGCTCGTCGCGCATGTCCCCGACCTCCAGGGTGAGGGTCTGGTTCCTGGCGCCGGCCGTGGGCTGGACGATGTTCCAGAGCTCACGCAGGATGGCGGGCAGTTCCTCCGGCTTTTCCTCCAGCTGTATCTTGCCGCTCTCGATATAGCTCATGTCCAGGATGTCATTGATGAGGCTGATGAGGTGGTTGCCGGACGCGAGGATCTTTCGCAGATAGCCTTCCACCTGCTCCCGCTTGCCGAGATGGGCGAGCGCCAGCGACGTGTAGCCCACCACCGCGTTCATGGGCGTGCGGATGTCGTGGGACATGTTGGAGAGGAAGAGGCTCTTGGCCGTGCTGGCCTGCTTGGCCTGTTCCAGGGCTTCGGCGAGCCGGCTTTTCTGTTCCATTTCCTCGCGGATGCGCGCGTCCACGCTCTGAAGGCCCACCACGATGCCCGAAGCATCGTCCCGCGCGCCGACGCGCACGGCCTTGAGCTGGAAATACAGGCTGCTCCCGCCGTTGAGCGCCCGGTAATTGAAATAGGAGATCTCCCGCCGCGCCAGCGCGGCCCTGAGCCCCTCCACGGAACAGGCGTTCCGGAAGGCATCGCGGTCATCGGGGTGGACGCAGGTGCGGATATATGCCTCCATCTTTTCCGGAAACGGCAGCGCGGCGGCAAAGATCCGTTCCAGCTCCCTGTCGGGCGCATCCATGAGCTGGAGCACCTTTCCGTCACCCGACGCCGCGTCGAGAACATACACAAGCTGGTAATCGACGCTCAGGGCGCGCACCAGTTCCTGCTGGCGGCGGTCCTTCTCGCTCTGCTCCCGCTCCTCGGCAAGTTTCTGCGCCGTGCAGTCCAGAAGGAACCGCTGGCAGACGATCTCTCCGTCCTTTTCCACCAGCTTGGCGTTGCCCATCACATGGACGACCTTGCCGTCCGCATGGACGACCCGGTATTCGTAACTGGTGCTGTCGCCCACCTTCTTCAGCTGGCCGATGGCGGTGCGGAGCTTGGGCTTGTCCTCCTCGGCGACGGTGCTCGCCACCATCTGGAAGCCGCCCGCCTCCAGCTCCTCGCTGGAGGCGAAGTCCAGCAGCTTGAGCGCGGCCCGGTTGATGCTGATGACGCGGCCACCGTCCAGCGAATGGCAGAGGATGCCGCAGTCCATGGTGGTGAAAATGGTTTCCAGGGCGGCATTGTTCTGGAGAAGCCGCTCCTGGTAGAGGCGCTCCTGGGTCACGTCCACGCCGATGCCCATGGTACCCATCATGGAGCCGTCCACATTGCGCAGCGGGGACTTGTAGACCGTGAGCAGCCGCGTGCCCGCGCCCGTGTCAATGGCCTCCTCGGAAACATGCGTCTCGCCGCTTTCCATGACGATGCGCTCCGACTCGATGCAGGCCGGGTCATCCGTTTCCACATCCCAGATATAGGCATGCCCCCGGCCCTGCACCTGCCGCCGCGTTTTGCCCACCGCGCGGCAGAAGCTGTCGTTGACCAGCTCGTGGATGCCGTCCCTGGTCTTGAACCAGATGAGGTTGGGGGTGGTGGCCAGCGTGCATTCGAGGAACTGCGCCGTCTCCCACAGGTCCTTGCCCTGCCTGAAACGCTCCTGCCAGCGCGTGAAGTGGAAGCGCAGTTCGGCATCCTCCATGGGCAGGCGCCAGATGTCCGCGGCCCGCTCCAGCACGGACGCGGGCAGGGGCGCGCCAAAGGGCGCGAGCACCAGCAGTTCCGCGCCCGAGGCGCCCGCCAGGGCGGCAAGGCCGGCGGCATCGGCGTCGGGCCCGGCCACGATGACATCCGCCCCCTCCGTCACCCCGCGCGCGAACACATGCCGAAAGCCGGCCAAGGGAGGAACGGCGCGCAGAAGTTCGGCCACATGCTCCGGGCAGCCCGTGAAACAGAACCTGACGGTGCATTCATACATGGATGCGCTTCCTTTTCTCCGCTTGCGGCAGCCGGCGCCCGCCAGCGAAGAGGGCCGGACGCCGCGGAACCTCCGAAAAACGACGGATTGCCGCCCCTCACGCCGAAACGGGCGCAGGGTGCGGCCACGGCCCGCTTGCGGCGGGCGCAACGTGCATTGTCAGGAAAACGGCAGTTTCACCATACCGGCATTTGCCGGTCTTTACAAGCCCGGCGGCCTTCCGGCGGGAAAAACCGCTCCTTCCCCCGCGCTGTTGGGGAAGGAGCGGCCGGGGCCCGAGGGAGGTAGGATGGGCCCGATCTTGAACGTCAGTCCGCGCCGCGTTCCGTGGCGCCGCCGCAGGCCCGCCAGTGCCGTTCCAGCGCGCGGGCGAGGGTGGCCGCCAGTTCCGGATCGCGGACGCCATGCACGGCAAAAACGCCCCACGGCAGCGTCGCGCACTCTTGCGTGGCCGCGCGGAAAATGTCCGCAAACGCCTCGTTCCGCCGCGCCTCGTCAGGCACCTGCACGGCCGCCGCGCAGGCCGCATCCGGACGGCGGGCCGCCAGCGCTTCGGCCACCACGCGCGCCAGACGCTCCGTCTTGACCCCGGCAGGAACAAAACCGCTGGCGGCCTGAACGATGCGCTCTTTCCAGCGGCGGCCCTCCGGCGCCTCAAGGTCGATGGAGAGCGCCCGCGCGCGCTCCACCAGCGGAGCGGGCACGGCGGGCGGCGGCG
>URHE01000156.1 GCA_900547595.1 uncultured Desulfovibrio sp. | reverse complement strand
CCTCCACCTCCAGCGCCGCCACATTGGCCTCGATGCAGCGCAGGGAGGGCTGGGCATTTTCCACAAGCCAGGCTTCGGGCGCGCCCCGGCTCAGGGCCTCGAAGGCGAGGCTGCCGCTGCCCGCGAAAATGTCGAGGACGCGGGCGGCGGCCATGTCCGCGCCGCGCGCTTCGAGCATGGAAAACAGCGCCTCGCGCGTGCGGCCCATGGCCGGGCGGCAGCCCTCGCCCGCGGGCGTGGCGAGCCGGCGGCCGCCAAAAGTCCCGGCAATGACGCGCATGGGCTACATCCGCGAGAGCAGGCGCGTCATGTCGTACTCCATGCGGGCGAGCGCGTCGCGCAGTTCGGTCTGCTCGGCCCAGGGGCGGTTCTCCGTGGCGGCGATCCTGTCCTTGATCATGCCCCACTTGCGTTCCAGCTCGCCGGTGAGGAAGTTCCAGTCCACGCGCGGGCGCGCCGCGTCCTCGTGCAGCTCCACGCCGGCCACGCGGCTGCCCTCAAGCGTCATTTCCTCAAGATAGTCCGGCACAAGGGGCGTGAGGCCGAAACGCTCATGGATGAGGGCGCCCAGCGTCTCCTGGGCCCCGGGTTCTCCGTGGACAAGGACCACCTGGGGGCGCCTGCCGTTCTCTCCGGCGGCCAGCGGCGCCAGCCAGTCGAGCAGCTGGCTCTGTCCCGCATGGCCGGAAAATCCGTTGATGGTGAAGATGCGCGCGGCGACGTTCACGTCCTCGCCGAACAGGCGCAGGCTCGCGGCCTTTTCCACCAGACGGCGCCCCGGCGTGCCCAGGGCCTGATAGCCCACGAACACCACGCTGGCCCCGCTGCGCCAGAGATTGTGGCGCAGGTGATGGCGGATGCGGCCCGCGTTGCACATGCCGCTGGCGGAAATGACGATGGCCGGCCCGGTGAGCTCGTTGATGCGCATGGATTCGGCGGCGCTGAGGGTATAGTTGACCCGCGCCATGAAGGCCGCCGCGTCCGTGTCGCCAAAGAGCGCGCCCGCGGCTTCGTCGAAAAGCTCGCCGTGGCGGGTGAATATCTCGGTGGCGCGGATGGCGAGGGGGCTGTCCAGAAAGATGGGCATGTCGTCCGGCAGGCCGCCCTGGCGCCAGACATTGAGCAGGCAGTAGAGCACCTCCTGCGAGCGCTCCACGGCAAAGGCGGGGATGATGACCTTTTCGCCGTGCGAGTGGCTCCAGGCGATGGCCGAGGCCAGTTCCGCCTCGCTTTCGCCCTCGTTTTTGTGGTCGCGGTCGCCGTAGGTGGATTCCATGAACACATAGTCGGCGGGCGGCGGCGTTTCCGGGTTGCGCACGATGAGCGAGTCCGGGCGGCCGATGTCGCCGGAAAAGATGAGGCTCGTGCTGGCGCCGCCCTCGTCGATCTCCAGCCGGAGCGTGCCCGAACCGAGGATATGCCCGGCGTCGTGCATGACCGCGCGCACGCCCGGCGCGGGCTCGAAGGGCGCATGGTAGTCCACGGGGCGGAGCAGGGCGACCGCGGCGCGCGCGTCCTCCATGCTGTAGAGCGGGGCGGGCGGATGCCTGAGGCCACGGCGCTTGAATTTTTTCGCCTGGCGTTCGGCCTCGACCTCCTGGATGTGGGCGCTGTCCTCCAGCATGACGCCGAGGAGGTCCGCCGTGGCCGACGTGCAGTAGACGGGCCCGGAAAAACCGTTGGCCGCGAGCGCCGGAAGCAGGCCGGCATGATCCATGTGGGCGTGGGTGAGGATGACGAAATCCACGGTCTTTGGGCGGTAGGGCGTGAGGTCGCGGTTGCGCTCCTCAATGGCCTTGTTGCCCTGGTGCATGCCGCAGTCGATGCAGAAGCGCGCGGCGCCGGTTTCGATCATGTGACAGGAGCCGGTGACGGTGCGCGCGGCGCCGAGAAACTGGATCTTCATCATGCCTCCCGCTGGCTGAGTGCGCCACGAGTGCGCCGCCGGAAAATCTACCCGCGGAAACGGCTGAAATCAAGGGGGCGGCGGGAAAGGAGGAAGCCGGGCGGGGTGGGGAGGCGAAAGGTCAGACGCGGTAGGTGACGATATTGTCGTAATAGTCGAAGCCGATCTGGGCGAGGGTGATGGTGCGGTCCACGATATGGAAATTGGCCGCTTCGGTCATGGGGCGGGGCCTGGCGCGCTGCGGATCGGCGAGGTGGTAATGCGCCTCGTCCGGGCCGCGCGCGGCGCTCGCCATCTGTAGACAGACGACCTCTATGGGCGTAACCATCGCGGCCTCCGGGAGGCCGCCGCGCGTCGGCGGCGGGAGGAAACGGCAACGTTTTGAGGGTTTCTACCGCATTTCGCGGCGAAAGGAAAGGAGAACGCCATGGAGCATGCCCGGAACGCGACAGTCGGCACGGTGGAGGTGCGCCCGTATGTGACGGCGGATCTTCCGGCCATGCGCGGGATATGGAATGAAGTGGTGGCGGCGGGACAGGCGTTCCCGCAGGAGGCGCCGCTGCCAGCGGGGGAGGCGGCGGCCTTCTTTGCCGGGCAGAGCCGCTCTTGCGTGGCGGTGGATGCCGCGGGCCGCGTGCTCGGCCTTTTCATCCTGCATCCCAACAATGTGGGCCGCTGCGGGCACATCGCCAATGCCAGTTATGCGGTTTCAGGCGCGGCGCGCGGCCGGGGCGTCGGCGCCGCGCTGGTGCGGCGCAGCCTGCATGAGGCCGGCCTTCTCGGCTTCCGCATCCTCCAGTTCAACGCCGTGGCCGTGGACAACGCCGCCGCGCGGCATCTGTACGAAAAGCTGGGCTTCACGCCGCTGGGCATCGTTCCCGGGGGCTTCCGGCGGCCGGACGGCGCCTATGTGGACATCTGTCTCTACTGGCATGCGGTGGAACCGGTGAAGGAGGGTTAAACCTCCTGTTCATGCGCTGCCGGTTTGGCATGTGGCGTGTTGAGCACTGCCACAATTCTCCGTCAAAACCAGCCTTTTTTGCGCTGGCCTGACGCGTTGCGGACGATGCCCGTACCTCGCTGCGCTCGAACGGGCACGGCGCTTCGCGCCGCCTTCGGTCGCGTCACTGTGCGATTTTTGTCGGTCATGTACCTGAGTACACTCCCTCCAAAAATCGCCCATTTCCTTGCCAGCGCAAAAAAATCTTATTTTTTAGGATCCTTGCGGCGACAGCCCC
>URHE01000155.1 GCA_900547595.1 uncultured Desulfovibrio sp. | reverse complement strand
GGTCGGGCGCGGGCGCGCCCCTGCGGGCGACCCTGCTCCTTGAGCATGACGCCCCCTCCCCGTGGAACGACCTGCTGCGCGCCGGTCTTGCGCGGGCGGCCCGCGATTTCGGGCTGGAGACGAAGGTGGTGATCGCGCCCAAGGCGCAGGACCAGGCGGCGCTGCGCCGGGCCGCGGCCGAGTCGGACCTCGTTCTCGTGGCGTCGGACGGCCTGCACGAGGCCCTGCGCGACAATGCGGCCAATTTCCGGCGCACCATGTTCGGCTGCATCGACGCGGGCGTGCGCGCGCCCAACATCATGTCCGTGACCTTTGCGGACGAGCAGGGCGCCTTTCTGGCCGGAGCGGCGGCGGCCATGCTCACCAGGGCCACAGCCCTTCCCGGCGTCAATGCCGCGGGCGCCATCGGCTGGCTTTCCGGAGAGGATACCCCGGCCATGCGCTCGCTCTTCAGCGGTTTTGCCGAGGGCGCCCAGCTGGCGGACCCGGAGGTGCGCGTGGTCCAGGCGGTGGCGGGCTCCTTCACGGACGGCGCCGCCGCCGCGGCCAAGACCGCGGCCCTGCTGGACGCGGGCGCCGATGTGGTGGCCCTGGCCGCCGGCGCGGGCAATGCGGCGGCGCTGGCACAACTCAGGGCGGCCAATGCCTGGCTCGTGGGGCTGGACACGGACCAGGCGTCCGCATTTCCGGGGCACACCCTGCTTTCCATCGTCAAGCGGGCGGACAATGCCGTGTACGAGATCGCGGCCTCGGCGGCTTCCCGGCGGTTCCGGGGCAAGGAGATCGTCGTGTATGACCTCGCCAACGGCGGTGTGGAGGTGGCCGGGCTGCCGGCCTTTCTGGCGGCCGCGGGGCATGCCGCGCCCGACGGCCTCGCCCGCCGCGTGGGCGAGCTGCGCCGGGAGCTGGAGAACGGCTCCATCCGCCTGCATTCGTTGCGCGCGCGGACCCTCTGCGACTGCCTGTAAGGCGGCACCCCTCTCGCCGCGCAGGCGTTGCGGACAGCCCCGCATGCGGGCCCGACGATCCGGGCGTCCGCGGGACCGCTCTCGTATCCCCCTCATCCGGGTATATTGCGATTGAACATATCCATTTTCCTGCCATTTCGCGTCCAGAACGCGGTCTGGACGCTCATTCGGCGCGGGTGACAGCTATAACGCCCTCCACGCCGCGATTTGAATATTTATTGAATTTTCAATAATTATTCCCGGCCCGAATGCGGGAATTTCTTGGCGGCGGGCGGGAAAATCCCCTATGCTCCTCCATGGAAGGCTGTGCCGGAGTTCCGGGTTCTCCGGCAGGCGGCTTTCCGGAAATGCCGCCGACACGTCCGGCAGCCGCGAAAACCGGGAACGGATTTTCGCGGGTTTCGCCCGGGCGTTGCCGCCGGCGCTGTCCTGGGAACGGAGCGGCCGTTCCCCGCACATTTGAGAGAAAAGGTTGGGACTGTCATGCCGTGGATCCAGAATTACATCACCGTGGGCGGAAGCACCGTGGGCTCGGCCTGCGTGGCGGCCATTCCGCTGATCATCCTCTTTTACATGCTTGCCGTCCGCAAGGCCAAGGGCCACATCGCGGCCATGGCGGGCCTCGCCGGCGCCCTTGTGGTGGCCGTGGCCGTCTGGAAAATGCCCGTGGGCCTGGCCGTGAGCGCCACGCTCAACGGCGCGGCGTTCGGCCTTTTCCCCATTGTCTGGATCGTGGTCACCGCGGTCTGGGTCTACAACATGACCGTTGAATCGGGCGAGTTCGAGATCATCAAGGATTCGCTCGCCAGGCTCACCGATGACCGGCGCCTCCAGGCCCTGCTCATCGCCTTTGCCTTCAGCTGCTTCATCGAGGGCACGGCGGGCTTCGGCACGCCCGTGGCCATCGCCGCGGCCATGCTCGTGGGCCTGGGCTTCACCCCGCTCTGGGGCGCGGGCGTGGCGCTCATCGCCAATACGGCGCCCGTGGCCTTCGGCGCCATCGGCGTGCCCATCATCGTGGCCGCCTCGGTTTCCGGCCTGGACCAGATGGCCGTCAGCTCCATCGCCGGCCGCCAGCTTTCGCTGCTGGCGCTCATCGTGCCGCTGTGGGTCTGCGTGGCCATGTGCGGCTTCAGACGCAGCATGGAGGTGCTCCCGGCCATCCTCGTCTCCGGCGTCTGCTTCGCCGGCGTGGAATTTCTGCTCTCCAACTTCCACGGCCCGACCCTGCCGGACATCGGTTCGGCCATCGCCACCATCGTGGGCCTGGTGCTCCTGCTCAAGGTCTGGCGCCCCAGCCGCACCTACCGCTTCCCCGGCGAGGGCGAGGCGCGGCTCGAGGGCGAGGGCTATCCCATGGGCGCGGTGCTCCGCGCCTGGGGCCCCTATCTGGTGCTGGCGGTCTTTGTTTTCTTCTGGGGCCTGCCCGAATTCAAGAAGGTGCTCAACGGCGTGCCCGGCGCCCTGTTCGCCTTCGGCTGGCCCGGCCTTGACGGCGAGGTCTACAAGACCGCGCCCATCGTCAGGGAAAACGCGGTCTATGCGGCCAAGTACACCTTCAACTGGCTTTCCGCCGGCGGCACGGCCATCCTGCTTTCCGGCCTGGTCTCCGTGCCGCTCATGCCGCGCTACGGCTACGGCAGGGCCATTGCCTGCTTCTTCCGCACCATCCGGCAGCTGGTGCTGCCCATCATCACCATCGCCCTGATCCTGGGCCTGGCGTACCTGATGAACTACTCCGGCATGAGCGCCACGCTGGGCCTGGCCTTCACCCTGACGGGCGGCTTCTTCCCGTTCTTTGCGCCCATTCTCGGCTGGCTCGGCGTCTTTCTCACCGGTTCGGATACCTCCTCCTGCGCGCTCTTCGGCGGCATGCAGCGGGATACGGCTGTGGCCGTGGGCATGTCGCCCGAGCTTGCCGTGGCCTCCAACGCCTCCGGCGGCACTACCGCCAAGATGATCTCGCCGCAGTCCCTTTCCGTGGCCACGGCGGCCACGGGCATGGTCGGCGAGGAGGGCAACCTCTTCCGCTTCACCATCCTGCACAGCATCGGCATGACCCTGCTGCTGTGCGTGCTGACCTGGCTCCAGGCCGGGCCGCTGGCCTGGATGCTGCGCTGACGCGGCAGCCGATCTTTTCTTTCAGGGGGCCCGTTCCGCGCATGCGGGGCGGGCCCC
>URHE01000154.1 GCA_900547595.1 uncultured Desulfovibrio sp. | reverse complement strand
GCCCGTGACGCCGGGCGCGGAACCAGCCCCTGACGTGGCCCCGCAGGCAAGTCCCGAAGCCGCCCCCCGGACGATTCCGGAAACCGGGGCCGCGCCCGAAGCGCCGCCGTCTCCGGAAGCGGAAAAGGGGGACGCGGCGCCCGAACCGGGGCGCGGGCTTCCCCCCGCAGCGTCCGGCGCGGAGGACGTGACCAGGCTCTGAAGCCCATGGATGTCCGGCGGTTGCAATTCCGGACGTTGGCGGCCCTTTCCTTCGGCGGTTGACGCACGCGGCGTGCGCGGGCATGCCGTGTGCCCTTGGTTGTGGAAAAGGACGGCGGGGTCGCCTTTGTCGCATGTGTGCCGCTTTGCGCTTGACAGTGGCGGGGAAAGCGCGTATCCATGCTCCGTTCAAGTGGCCGTGCCCCGTGTTTTCTGGCTTTCAGGGCCGGTCGCTGCGTCCTCGAACGGGAGTGCGGGTTTGCCCGCCCGTGGTGTCCGCGCATGGCGCGTCCGCGGTGTCCGTTCATGTGGGGAGGCCTTGAGAGGCCCCCTTTTTTTTGTCCCGGCGCCGGGGCGTGCTGCCGCGTCCCCTGTCCATGGAGAATGCCAAACGCCATGCCGGAAAATCTTGAGGAAACCGTCACCCGTCTCGCGACGCCGCTTGTCCATGCCCAGGGGCTGGAGCTTTGGGGCGTGGAGATAGTGCATGGCGGCCGTTCCACGGTGCGCGTCTTTGTGGATCTGCCCCGCGCGGCCGCCGCGAATGACGCCCCGATGGCGCCCGCAGAGGCCCCCGATCCCGCGGAGGCCGGTTCGGCCAGCATCGGCCAGTGCGAGGAAATTTCCCGGCAGCTGGGCCTTGCCATGGATGTGGAGGACTGCATGCCGGAAGCCTGGGTGCTGGAAGTTTCCTCCCCCGGATTTGACCGCCGTTTTTTCACGCTCGACCAGCTTCGTCCCTATGTGGGCGATCTGCTGGAGGCGCGGCTCGCGGCGCCTGTGACCCCCGCCGGAGAGAACGGCGCCGCCCCGCGCATGCGCTGGCGCGGCAGGCTGCTCGCCGTGGACGCCGAAGGTTTTACCCTGGAGCCCTGCGCGCTTTCCCCCGACGGGGAGGTGCGCCCCGAGGGGCAGCCCCCCGTGCGGCTGCCGTGGCCGGAGGTGCGCCGGGCCGCGCGGCTCCCCGTTTTTCAGAAGCCCGTCAAGCCCGGCAAGGGGCGGGGCCATCCCAGCCAAGCCTGCCGCGCCCGCGCGGCAGCCGGAGGCAGACATGAATCTTGAGCTCAAGAAGGCCATTGACCAGATCAGCAAGGACAAGGGCCTTGACCGCGACATGCTCATCGACACTCTGGAAGAAGCCGTGCGGATGTCCGTGCTGCGCCGTTTCAGCGAGGACATGGACGTGGAAGTGACCTATAATGACGATACCGGCGACATTGAGGTCTACCAGTTCAAAATCGTGGTCGAGGACGGCGATGTGGCCAATGAGGATACCCAGATCGCCCTGGCCGAGGCCCGCGAACACGATCCCTCTGTCCAGCTGGACGACGAGATGGGCTTCCGCGTCAAGGTGGAGGACCTGGGGCGCATCGCCGCGCAGTCGGCCAAGCAGGTCATCATCCAGCGCATGCGCGACGCCGAGCAGGAGATCATCTACGAGGAATACAAGGACCGCGTGGGCGAGATCGTCTCGGGCATCGTCCAGCGGCGCGACAAGGGCGGCTGGGTGGTCAACCTTGGCCGCACCGAGGCCATCCTGCCCCGCGAGGAACAGATCCCGCGCGAGCACTACAAGCGCGGCGACCGCCTCCAGGCGCTCATCATTGATGTGCGCAAGGAGGGGCGCGGCCCGCAGGTCGTCATTTCCCGCGCGCACCGCGACTACATGGCGGCGCTCTTCCGGCGGGAGGTGCCCGAGGTGGACGACGGCGTGGTGCAGATCATGGGCGTTGCGCGCGACCCCGGCTCCCGCGCCAAGGTGGCCGTCATCTCGCGCGAGCGCGATGTGGACCCGGTGGGCGCGTGCGTGGGCGTGCGCGGTTCGCGCATCCAGAACATCGTGCAGGAGCTCCACGGCGAGCGCATCGACATCGTGGTCTGGAGCCCGGACATTGCCACCTATGCGCGCAATGCCCTGGCGCCGGCCCTGGTTTCGCGCATCGTGGTGGATGAGGAAGAGAACCTGCTGGAAGTCATCGTGCCCGATGACCAGCTCACCAATTCCATCGGCCGCAAGGGGCAGAATGTCAAACTCGCGGCGCGGCTCCTGGGCTGGAAGGTCGATATCTTCACCGAGACCCGCTACAACGAGGCCAACGCCATCGGGCACGGCCTCGAGCAGGTGGCGAGCGTGGCCGAAGTCTCCATCGAAGCCCTGCTGGCGGCGGGCTATTCCTCGCTGACCGCCCTGCGCGAGGCCACGGACGGGGAGCTTTCCGACAAGCTCGGCATCAGTGCGGCGCGCATCTCCGACCTGCGTTCGGCCATCAACTTCCTGGCGCCGGTGGTGGAGGAAGACCCGGAGCCGTCGGACGTGAGCCTGGCCTTGCCGGAATCCGGGGAAACGGAGCGGACGGACGATGCCGGGGCGGATGGCGGCCATGCCTGAGTCCGGTGGTGACGGCCCGGTGCGGATGTGCGTCATCTGCCGCCGCCGCTTTGCCAAGGCGGATCTGCGCCGCCATGTGCTGACGCCGGAAGGAAGTTTGATCATTGACGAGACGCGCACCAGTCCGGGCAGGGGCTGGTATCTGTGTTCCGATCCCGCCTGCGAGCGCAGGTTCGCGAACTACAGGCCGGGAACGCGGCATTCGGGACGGCGCGTGCGCGCCGCCGGGACGAGCAAGGGGGCCATATGGCAGAAATAAAGATCAAGGTGAAGGACCTCGCCAGCGAGCTTGACGTGCCTTCCAAGGACATGCTCCGCGCTCTGCGCGAGCTTGGGGTCTCGGCCAAGAGCATGGCCGGTTCCCTTGAGCCGGAAGAGGCCGGGCGCCTGCGCGCGCACTTTGCCGCCCGCAGGGAAAGCGCGGTGGAATGCACCACGGTCCAGCCCAATGTCATTGTCCGCCGCCGCCGCAAGGAATCTTCTCCGGCTCCGGAAGCTCCGGCGCCGGTCGACGCCGTTGCCGCCCCCGCGCCGGAACCGGCGCCGGAACCGGAGGCGCAACCGGCGCCGG
>URHE01000153.1 GCA_900547595.1 uncultured Desulfovibrio sp. | reverse complement strand
CGCAAATGGACAGCAACGCAAGGCTGTTTTTGACGGATGATTGTGGCATTGCATAGCTGCCACATCCCGAGCCAGCAGTCACATTAATAGGTCCAGACACTAGTCCCGGCTTTCCGGGGCGCGGGAAAGCAGGCCCGCAAGTTCCCGCGCCGCCCGGTCGCCGTCCATGCCCTGCCGGGCCGCAAGTTCCGGCAGATTCTCCGTGGCATCGCACGGGCGGACGTAGGCGGGCTCGATGTCGCGCGGGAAGTAGTCGCCATGCCGGGCCAGCAGGGCCAGGGCCCCGGCGTCGGGGTCCACAAGTTCGGGCATGACCACGGCCTTTGGCGCGCCCGCCGGGCCCCTGCCCGTGGCTTCCGGCTCGAAAAGGCGGGCGTTGCGGCCAAGGCCGCTGCCGCAGACGTGGCAGGGCTGTTCGCCCATGAGGCGCAGGGCTTCCGCCGGGGGGATGAGGCGCACGGGTTCCAGCGGCTGCGCCGGGATCTGCGGGCCGTAGGAGCGAAAGGGCCGGTAGTGGACAAGGTCGCGCCGGGCGTGGGTGATGACCAGGACCGGCGCCGGATAGAGCAGGCCCCGGCGCATGACGGCGCTGGTGGCCAGTGCCTGGAGGTAGTCCAGCCCGGCCAGCTGCGCGTGGCCGGCGCGGCGCAGGGCCGCCGCCGTGGCCAGGACGAGGCGGATGCCCGTGAACGCGCCCGGCCCGGAGACGCAGGCGATGCGCCGGAAAGCCCGGGGCGCCATGCCCAGGGCCGCGCACATCCGTTCCAGCGCCGGGGCGAGCAGTTCCGTGGCGCGGTTGGCTTCGTGCCATTCCTCAAAACAGCGCTGGCGCCCGTTCTCCGTGATCAGTATCTGGAGCGCGCCCCCGGCGGCGTTGAGGACGAGTTCCGCCCCGGTGGACCACACCTGTTCCGTCGTCCGCGCCGTCATTTGAATATCCGCCATATATCGTTGAAGGTCGCCAGGACCATGAGGGCGATGAGCAGGAAGAGGCCCACGCGCGTGGCGATCTCCTGCGCTTTTGGCGGCACGGGGCGGCGGAAGAGTATCTCGATGAGGCAGAAAACGATCTGGCCGCCGTCCAGCACGGGCACGGGCAGCAGGTTGAGGATGCCCAGATTGACGCTGATGAGCGCGGTGAGCGCCAGAAGTCCGGCAAGCCCCTGATGGGCCTGCTCGCCCACCATCTGGGCGATCATGATGGGGCCGCCCACCTGATCCAGCGGCACCACGCGCTGGGCCAGCTTGACGAAGCTCTGCCAGGTGAGCGAGACCATGTTCCATGTCTGGGCGGCCCCGGCCAGCGCCGCGCGCCAGAAGCCCTGCGGTTCGGCGTTCACGCTGTTGCCCGCGCGCACGCCGATGAGCCACGCGGTTTCCTCCTCACCGAAGATGGTCGTGCGGGTGGCCCGTTCCGCGGTCAGTTCCAGGGAGAGGACGCGCCCCGCGCCCGCGGCGTCGCGGGCGGGGTGTTCCCCGGCGGATTCCGCCGCGGGCGGCGCGGGTCGCAGCACTTCCAGATGCAGGGGGCGGCCGCCGCTGGCGGCAATGGCGGCGGACATGGCCTCCCAGCTTTCCATGGGGGTGCCGTCGATGCTGAGGATGCGGTCGCCGGGTGCCAGTCCCGCGCGGGCCGCCGGGCTTTCGGCATTGACCGCGCCCACCACGGGCTGGAGCACGGGCACGCCCCAGCCGAAGGCCAGGGCCCAGCAGAGCAGCCACGCGAGCAGGATATTGGCCGTCGGGCCCGCCGCCACCACCAGAAGCCGCTGCCACGCGGGCCGCAGGGCAAAGCTCTCCGCCGGGGTGAAGCCCTCGGGAATGTCCGCCTCGTCGCTTTCGCCCACCAGGGCCACATAGCCGCCCAGGGGGACAAGCGAAAGCGCGTATTCGGTCTTGCCGATCTTGCGCGTGAGTATCTTGGGGCCAAAGCCGAGGGAAAAGGTGGACACGCCCATGCCCAGGGCGCGGGCCACGGCGAAGTGCCCGAGTTCATGAAAGAAGATCAGGCCGCCGAGGACAATGATCACCGCAAGAATGGTCGTCAGCACGTTGGCTCCTGGGAATGGGCGGCGCGGCGGCGCACCAGGGCGCGGCAGGCCCCGTCAAGGGCATCCACGCGTCCGGCGAGTTCCAGGGCGAGCCGCGCGGCGCGGGCTTCGTCCAGGGGGCCGTCCGGCAGGCCGCCGGAGGAGGAAAGGCCGGAATCGCGCGCGCCCCGGGCCGCTTCCGGCAGATGGGGGAGCGCGGCCAGCGCCGCCTCCACCAGATCGGGAATGTCCATAAAGCCGCAGCCGCCGTTGAGAAACAGCTCCACAGCCGCTTCATTGGCCGCGTTGAGCGCCACGCAGGCGGGCCCGAAGCCCGATGGGGCGGGCGCGGCCCTGTCCGCCGCCAGCGCCTCCCGCGCGAGGCGCAGACAGGGAAAGACCGCGGGGTCCGGCTCCTCGAAGGTGAGGCTGCCCACCGCGACGAGGTCCAGCGACGGCGCGCCCGCGGGTTCGCAGCGCGGCCAGTTCAGGCAGTGCCCGATGGCCAGGCGCATGTCCGCCGCGCCCAGCTGGGCGAGGAAGGAGCCGTCGGCGAATTCGGCCAGGGAATGCACCACGGACTGCGGGTGGACGAGGATGCGGATGCGCTCCGGCGCCACGCCGTAGAGGTGGACGGCCTCGATGAGTTCCAGCCCCTTGTTCATCATGGTGGCCGAGTCGATGCTGATCTTGGCGCCCATGCGCCAGTTGGGGTGGGCCAGCGCGGCCTCGGGCGTCACCCGGCGCAGCTCGTCGGCGCTTCGCCCCCGGAACGGCCCGCCGGAGGCCGTGAGCACCAGCGTTCGGGCCTCCTGTCCGCGCCCGGCAAGGCACTGGAAGAGCGCGTTATGCTCGGAATCCACGGGCAGGATGGCCGCGCCCGTGCCCGCGCAGATGGCGCGGAGCAGGCCCCCGGCCAGCACCAGGGATTCCTTGTTGGCAAGGCAGATCATCTTGCCCGCCAGGGCGGCGGCCAGCGTGCCCGTGAGGCCGGCGGCCCCCACCTGGGCCGAGAGCACGGCGTGCGCCCCGGAAAGCGCGGCAAGCCGGGCGTAGCCTTCGCGGCCCGTGAGTATCTCGGGCGCGTAGCCGGCGGGCAGGAGCGGGCGCAGGGCCCCGGCGGCGGCGGCAT
>URHE01000152.1 GCA_900547595.1 uncultured Desulfovibrio sp. | reverse complement strand
TGTAGCCCATGAAAAATGACCAGCCCACCGCGGCCGCCAGGGCGAGGCCCAGGGCCGCCGTGGCCGCCGCCGAAAGATTGAGCGTCCGGCGCGGGCTGTCGGAAGGGCGGACTTCGCGCGGACCCCGGCGGTTTTCCGCCGGACGGGCGCGGCCTGAGCCTTCCGCGCGGGCGCCGCGCTCGCGCCGCCCCTGTGGCGCGGAGGCGTCCGCTCCCGACAACAGGTTCTTCTGAAATATCTTGCGCAGGGGCTGGGCCATGCCGTCCGCCGCTACATGGTTTCCGGCGCGCTCACGCCCAGAAGGAAAAGGCCGTTGCGCAGAACCTGGCCCACGGCCCGCAGCAGGGCGAGCCGGGCCAGGGCGCGGGGCTCGTCATCGGGCAGCAGTATCTGGTGACGCGCGTAGTACCCGTGCAGCGATCCGGCCAGGTCCAGAAGATAGCGGCTCACATGATGCGGCGCCAGGTGCGCCGCCGCCTGGGCGAGCATGTCCTCAAAGGCGGCCATCTGCCGCAGCAGGGCCATGTCCTCCGGGGTGTCCAGCGGGGCGAGGGCCGCCTCGTCCGTGCGCTCCGGCAGGGCCAGGCCCTGCGCGGCCGCGCGCCGCAACAGCGAACTGATGCGCGCGTGGGCGTACTGGACGTAATAGACCGGATTGTCAAGATTGCGCTGCTTGGCGAGTTCCAGATCGAAATCCAGCGGGCTGTCGCTCTTGCGCGAAAGAAACAGGAAGCGCGCCGCATCAGGCCCCACTTCGCGCAGGACCTCCTCCAGCGTCACGAATTCGCCCGCGCGCGTGGACATGCTGACCAGCTTGCCGTCGCGCAGCAGGTTGACAAGCTGGATGAGCACCACATCGAAGCTGTCCGCGGCTTCGCCCATGGCCGCCACTGCCGCGCGCATGCGCGGGATATAGCCGTGGTGGTCGGCGCCCCAGACATCCACGAGCCAGTCATGGCCGCGCCGGTACTTGTCGTGATGATAGGCGATGTCCGAGGCGAAATAGGTCAGGCTGCCGTCGGACTTGCGCAGGACGCGGTCCTTGTCGTCCCCGAGGCGCGTGGTGGCGAACCACAGGGCGCCGTCCCGCTCATAGGTGTACCCGGCCTTTTGCAGGGCGGCAAAGGCCGCGTCCACCGCGCCGCCGTCCACCAGGCTCTTTTCGGAAAAATACCGGCCATGCTCCACGCGAAAGGCCGCCAGGTCCGCCTTGATGCCGTTCAGTATCCGTTCCACCGCATAGGCGCCGCAGCGCGCGCGGGCCTCATCCTCGGGAAGGTCCGCAAGCGCCGGCTCCTGCCGGAGCAGCTCCGCCGCCAGATCGCGGATATAGTCGCCCCGGTACCAGTCTTGCGGAAATTCCACGGCCCGGCCCGCCAGCTCCTGCAGGCGCAGCCAGACGGAAAGCCCGAGCAGGCGCATCTGCCGCCCGGCGTCATTGAGATAATATTCCGTCTCCACGGCATGGCCGGTCTTGCGGAGCAGGCGCGCCAGGCTGTCGCCCACGGCCGCGCCCCGGCCATGGCCCACATGGAGCGGCCCGGTGGGATTGGCGGACACATATTCCACCAGCACCCTGCGCCCCCCGCCGGCATCGCTCGCGCCATAGTTCCCGCCCATGGCCTCCACTTCCGGCACGACGCGCCGCCAGAAGGACGGACGGAACGTGACGTTGCAAAAGCCCGGCCCCGCCGTTTCCGCATGCTCGATATCCGCGCAGAGCGCGGGCAGGCGGGCGGCAAGCTCCTGCCCCAGTTCGCGCGGATTGCGCTTCGCCACGCGGGCGAGGAGCATGGCCGCGTTGGTGGAAAGGTCCCCGTGCTTCGCCTCGCGCGGCGGCTCCACCACGAGCTTGTCGGGCCAGGGAAGTTCCAGTTCCTTCAGCGCCGCCGCAAGGGCGGCGCGCAACGTGTCAGCGGCGCGCATGGCAGGGCCCCGGAGAAAAGGCTTCCCGATGTGCCGGGAAGGTATTACATGGCATAGTTGAGGATACCCGAAAGCGAATCCACGAGGTCCACGCGCAATTGGTCGCTCTGGGCGCCAATGGCCGCGAGCGACGGCCCCACCATCTTGCCGAGCACGGCCCTGGGGCTGATCTCCAGCCACCAGCGCACCCCCGCGAGATACAGGTTGCGGAGCAGGTCCACCCAGAATACCGGCGTGACCATCTGCCGCAGCAGGCTCTTTTTGGCGCTTTCCCCGTCGTGGACCGGCCTGCCGTCCACATTGCAGTACACGGGAAAGCGCGGCGCGTTCCACACGGTCTTTTCCAGAAGCGGCGCGAGTTCCCTGTTGGCCTCGGCCATCATGGGGCTGTGAAAG
The DNA here is from genome assembly GCA_900547595.1 of uncultured Desulfovibrio sp. Classification (GTDB taxonomy): domain Bacteria; phylum Desulfobacterota; class Desulfovibrionia; order Desulfovibrionales; family Desulfovibrionaceae; genus Desulfovibrio. Next base: position 851 of record URHE01000152.1, on the reverse strand, counting down.
GCGCCGCTCACCTTAAGCTCCACGCCGCGCCCCCTGCGCTCCTTCGCCTTTTGCACGGCCAGGGCCACGGCTTCCCTGGCGCCGCTGACCACGGTCTGCTGCGGAGTATTGCGGTTGGCGGCCACAAGAAGCGCGCCGCTTTCCGCCGCGGCCTCCTCCACGATGGCGGCCACGGCGTCCATGTCCAGCTTGACGATGGCGGCCATGGCGCCCCTGCCCGAGGGGTCCGCCTCGGCCATGAGCCGCCCGCGCAGGGACGTGATCTCAAGAACGCTTTTGGGCGAAAGCACCCCGGCGGCGGCCAGGGCGCTGAATTCGCCCAGGCTGTGCCCGGCGGCGGCGAACGGCGCGAGGGACTGCCCGAAGCGTTCCGCAAGCGCGCGCCAGAGATTGCAGTTGACCACCGTGAGCGCGGGCTGAAGGGCGCGGGTGTCGCTCATAGCGGCCTCGTCGCCCTCCCAGCATATCTCCCGCAGGGGCAGGCCGCTGATGCGTTCGGCCTGCTTCCAGAAGTCCATGGCCTCGGGGGAGGCTTCGGCAAGGTCGCGGCCCATGCCCACCACCTGCGAGCCCTGACCGGCGAAGATCAGGGCCGGACGGCCGCAGTCGGGCGCGGGGGACACTGTGGTATGCGTATCGGGATGTGTGTCGGCGTGTGTCATTTCATCTCCGGAAACGGGCGCTTGATCCCCATGCAAAGCTCTTTTTTCTACGCTATCGGGCCAGGGCTTGCAAGTGCTCTCCCGCCGGGCTATCACAGGCCCGGAACACCGTTCTCCCCACTGGCGGGAATACAGGTTCCGGAGGCTCCATGACGGAACGTCGCGCGCATCAGGGAATGAGACCGGCCC
>URHE01000151.1 GCA_900547595.1 uncultured Desulfovibrio sp. | reverse complement strand
CCCACGACGCGGCGCGGCGCGCCTTCGCGGGCCAGCGCGGCCAGGGCCGCCAGCACCGCCGCCGCCCCGCTCATGTCGCACTTCATCTGGTACATATTGGCCGCGGGCTTGAGGCAGATGCCGCCGGAATCAAAGGTGATGCCCTTGCCCACGAGGATGAGCGGCTTTTCCTGCTCATGCCCTGTGGGCGCGTATTCGAGGACCACCAGGCGCGGCGGTCGGGCGGAGCCCTGACCCACGGCGCGCAGGCAGTCCAGGCCCTCGCGGGCCAGGGCGTCCTCGTCGAGGACCTCGCAGGCGAGGCCGGACTCTTCCGCCAGTTCTGCGGCGCGCTCGGCCAAAAGCGCCGGGGAAAGGAGATTGCCCGGCATGTTGGCGAGGTCGCGCGCAAGGCTCACGGCCCAGGCCGCGCTCTCTCCCCGGCGGGCGGCGGCATGGCCGCCGTCGGGCACGCTTTCGCCGTCAAAGCCGAGGGCCAGCCATTCCGGGGCGGGCGGCTCTTCCGTGGAGGGCTTTTTCAGCGCGTCAAAGCGGTAGAGCGCCAGCTGGGCCGCGCACACGCATTCCTCCACCAGACGCTCGCGGCCACCCGGCAGGCGGGAGAGCTGCGGCTCGGGCAGAAGGAGGGAGCGCACGCCCAGGGCGCGGCAGCGCTGGACGCCGGCGGCCACGGCCGCGCGCACACGGTCGGGCGTGACCTCGTCCCGCGTGCCCAGGCCGATGGCGAGCACGCGCGGGATGTCCAGCTCCGGGTGCCCGTGCAAGAGGGCCAGCGAGCCCTCCCGGGGCCTGAAGTCCCGCAGGGCCGGCGCCACGGCGAGCCAGGGGGCGGCCTTGTCCAGCTCCGGATTCTGGAGCAGAAGGTCCTCCCCGTCGCAGGCGAGGGCCAGCATGACGTCGCCCTTCCAGTGCTCCGGGCCGAGATTCTGAAAACGCACTTCCATGGCATGCTCTCCTTGGGCGCGGTTTGCCGCGCCGGCAGATGACTCTACACAAAACAGGGGGGGGTGCCAAGCAAGAGGCGCGGCGCCATCTTGCGCTTTTTCCGGCCACTGGCTAGGATTTTCCCGCCGGAACAGGCGCGCGCAGGGGTTCCGGAACCTCTCAGGCCCGGCTCCCGGGCTTCAGGACGCTTCAGGAGGGACGCGCATGCGCTGGCAGGATCAGCGGGAAAGTTCGCATGTGGAGGACCGGCGCGGAAGATCGCCCCTGGCCTTCCGGGGGCTGCCCATCGGCGGCAAGGCGGGGGCCGTGCTGCTGCTCGTCGTCCTTGTGGCCGGGTATTACGGCTATGACCTGACGCCGCTCCTGGGGGGCGGTCCGGCGCCCGTCACGGCGCCGCGCCCGTCCGGGGAGGAGACGCTGGCCCGTTTCGCCTCCGTGGCGCTCAGGACCACGGAGGACACCTGGGACGAGATTTTCCGCGCTTCGGGCCGCGCCTATGCGCCGCCCACGCTGGTGCTCTTCAGCGGCAGCACGGACACGGCCTGCGGCTACGGCCAGAGCGCCATGGGGCCGTTCTACTGCCCGGCGGACGGCAACGTCTACATCGACCTCGCCTTTTACGGCGACATGGAGCGCAGGCTCGGCGGGGGCGGCGATTTCGCCCTGGGCTATGTGCTGGCGCACGAAGTGGGCCATCATGTGCAGAACCAGATGGGCATCGCCCAGGAAGTGCGGCGCCGTCAGGCCGGGGCCTCGCGGGCCGAGGCCAACCGGCTTTCCGTCATGCTGGAGCTTCAGGCGGACTGCTTCGCGGGCGTCTGGGGGCAGCGCATGGCGGCGCGGGGCATTCTGGAGGCCGGAGACCTTGAGGAGGCCCTGAACACGGCCAGCGCCATCGGCGATGACCGGCTCCAGCGCCGGAGCACGGGCCGCGTGGTGCCGGACAGTTTTACCCACGGCACCTCGGCGCAGCGTCTGCGCTGGTTCCGGCGCGGCTTTGACAGCGGCGACCCCGGCCAGTGCAATACCTTCAAGGGCGTTGACTGAGCGGACGCCCGGCGGCGCGCCCGCGCGGGCACGGCCCGGCACGAAAAGCCCCCGCAGCTCCGGAGAGCGGCGGGGGCTTTCGGTCACGCAGACAGGGGAAATCAGAACTTGATGTCCAGACGCACGAAGTAGGCCTGGGGATGGAGACAGGCCGGGCAGACGTCCGGCGCCTCGGGGCCGTCCACTATGCAGCCGCAGTTGAGGCAGCGCCACACCGTGGGCTTGGGATCCTTGAACATGGTGTTGTTCTTGATTTTCTCGGCAAGGTCGAGGAAGCGTTTCTCGTGGTAGTTTTCCGCAATGAGGATATTGCGCATGGCCGTGGCGACCTCGTAGAAGCCCTCCTTCTCGGCGATTTCCGCGAAGGTGGGATACATGTGCGTGTATTCCTCATGCTCGCCGGCGGCGGCTTCCAGCAGGTTGGAGCGCGTGTCCGCGATGACGCCGGCCGGGAAGGTGCCGCTGATCTCCAGCGGGCCGCCCTCAAGGAACTTGAAGAGGCGCTTGGCGTGCTCTTTTTCCTGGTCGGCGGTCTCCTCGAAGATTTTGCTCACAAAGACGAAGCCGTCCTTCTTGGCCTGGCCGGCGTAGTAGGTGTAGCGGTTGCGGGCCTGGGACTCGCCGGAAAAGGCGATGAGAATATTTTTTTCGGTCTGGGAACCCTTGAGGGATTTCATGGCAGCGAACCTCCGGCCGGACAGGACCGGCCCTGTTGGGGGACTCTGAAGGCGGCGAAACATTTCGCCGGTCAGAAAAATCTAGTCCAGTCCCCATGCGCTGTCAAACAGGTTCGCAGCCCCGGCGGGAAGAGGCCCCGCGAAGCTCCCCGCGCGGTGTCTGCCGCCGCGGCGCGCTCAACCGGCCTGTTCCATTTCATTGAGCTGGGCCTCAAGGGCCGCGATCTGCGACTGGAGCGCGTCCATCTTGCCGGTCACGGCCGCATCCGCCGCGCCGCCCGTGAGCTGGGAGGCCATGCCCATGAGCTGGCTTTTCAGGGACTGGATCTGCTTGCGGATGCTCTCGGCGTCATTGCCGGAAGAGGATGAGGACGCGCCGCCCGCGCCGCCGCCCGAAGGCGCGCCTTCGCCGGACGCCCCGCCGCCGGCCCCGGCATCTTCGCCGCTGTCCTGCGCGGTGCCGCCGGAGGCGGGCCGGTCATATTTGTGGATCATTTCGGAGTAGAGGCGG
>URHE01000150.1 GCA_900547595.1 uncultured Desulfovibrio sp. | reverse complement strand
GGGCAGTTCCAGGCCCCGGCGCCATGTGGGCAGCAGCGCGTAGTCCTGCCCGCCGATGAGAAAATACGGCTCCACCCCGGGCTCAGCCGCGCGGAAGGCGGTCAGGGTGTCCCAGGTATAGGAGGGCCCGCGCCGCTCGCCTTCCATGCGGTTGCAGCGCAGCGGCGGCCGCCCGCCCGGCGCGTTTTCGCCGCCGGCGGCCTCCCGGATGGCGGCTTCCACCAGGGCGCAGCGCAGCTCGAAGGGGAGGATGCCCCCGCCCGGCTTGTGCGGCGGCTGCGCGCTGGGGATAATGTCCACGCCGTCCACGCGGCCGGCCAGCAGGCGCAGGGCGGCGAGCGCCACTTCCATATGGCGCCGGTGCGGGGGATTGAAGGTGCCCCCGTAGAGGATGCGCCCACGGGGCGCGCCGCCCGCGTCCATGGTCATTGGCGTATCTGGCCCTCGCCCAGGACCACGAACTTGGCCGTGGTCAGTTCGTTGACGCCCATGGGCCCGTAGGCGTGGAGCTTGGAGGTGGAGATGCCGATCTCCGCGCCCAGGCCGAGCTGGCCCCCGTCGTTGAAACGCGTGGAGGCGTTGACGGCCACCATGGAGGCGTCGGCCTCGCGCAGGAAGCGCCGGGCGCGCTCCAGGTCGCGCGTGCAGATGACCTCGCTGTGGCGCGAGCCGTAACGCGCGATGTGTTCCAGGGCCGCGTCCATGTCGTCGACCACGCGCACGGCCAGGATCAGGGCGTGGAATTCCCGGCCCAGGTCGTCCGGCGTCTGAGGCTTCGCCGTGGGCCCGAGCAGCGGCAGGGATTGGGGGCAGGCGCGGAATTCCACTCCGGCGCCCCCGAGGGCGGCGCCCACGGCGGGCAGGAAGGCCGCCGCCTCGTCCCGGTGGACGAGCAGGCATTCCAAGGCGTTGCAGACGCCGGGGCGCTGCGTCTTGGCATTTTCCACGATGCGCAGGGCCTGCCCGAGATCCGCGCCCGCGTCCACATACAGATGGCAGACGCCCTTGTCGTGCTTGAGCACGGGCATGGTCGCGGCTTCGCTCACGGCCCGCACCAGTCCCTCGCCGCCCCGGGGGATGATGACATCGATGCAGGTGTCGAGCTTGCAGAGCGCGGTGACAGCGGCGCGGTCCGTGGTGTCCACCAGCTGGACGGCATCGGCGGGAAGCCCCGCGTCCTCCAGGGCCGCGCGCAACACATCCGCCAGCGCCCGGTTGGAGCGCACGGCCTCGCTGCCGCCGCGCAGGATGACCGCGTTGCCCGCCTTGACGCAAAGGATGGCCGCATCCACCGTCACATTGGGCCGGGCCTCGTAGATCATGGCAATGACGCCCAGCGGCACGCGCATGCGCCCCACCAGAAGGCCGTTGGGCCGCTGCCACTGGTGTTCCGTCACGCCCACCGGGTCGGACATTTCCGCCACATGCAGGCAGGCGGCGCGCATTTCCGCCAGAATGGCCGGGGTGAGCGTCAGGCGGTCCAGGCGCGGGGCATCCAGCCCGGCGGCGCGCGCCCGGGCCACATCTTCGGCATTGACAGCCAGGATGGCGGCCTCGCGCCCGGAAAGCAGCTCCGCCACGCGGGAGAGGAAGCGGTTCCTGGCCTCCGGCGTGGCCGCGGCCATGCGCCGGGCGGCGGCGCGCGCCCGCAGGCCCAGAGCTTCCACCTGTTTCGTGTCTTTCGCTGTCCAGGTCATCCTGCCCCCCGGCAACGCGCGTCCGGCCCCTGGCGCCCGCAAAGGGGCCACGGCTTTTGCTTTGACAGGACACGCGGCTTTGACGTATGAAACTGGGATGTTGACCGGGTCTCCCCGGCCGGGTCATGGCGGCCCGGAGCGTGGATGCCCGCGCCCCTCCCCGAGGAGGTTAGATACATGAATCCGCAAAAGAATCAAGACGAAGCGTCTGCCCCCTTCCTGCGTGACATCCAGGCCGAAGTCAGCGCGGAAAGCGCGCCGCTCCTGCGGTTCATCACGCGCTATGCCGGGGCCATCGCGGGCGTCGTGCTCATCCTCCTGCTGGCGCTGGGCGGCATGGCCGTCTGGAACTGGTACCATACCGGCAAGCAGGAGGAGGCCCGCCAGGAGCTTGCGCGCATCAATGCCCAGCTCAAGGGCAAGGACCGTGATGCCGCGCTCGCCGGGCTGGCGGCCAACGCCCCGGACAGCACCAAACTTTTCATCTATATGAGTCTTGGTCAGAGCGCCCAGGAAAACGGCGACCCGGTCCTGGCGGCGGATGCCTATGCCAGGGCGGCCAAGCTCGACGGCGACGGCGCCCTCGGCCTCACGGCCGCTCTGGGCAGCGTGGGCAGCCTGCTCATGCAGAACGAGAATGTCCAGGCCCTGGCCCTGCTTCAGGAACTGGAAGCGCGCCTGCCGGAATCGCGCCGTTCCGTCCAGTTGCGGCAGATGCTCGCCGAGGCGGCCTCGCGCGCCGGGCAGACGGAACTTGCCCTGGCGACCTATCGCAGCCTGGCGGAAGAGGTAAAGACGCCCGAAGCGGCGTATTTCCGCTCCCGCGCCGACGCGCTGGCGGCTGAACTCGCCCGGAAGGACGCCCCCGAGGCGCCGGCGCCCGACGCCGCGCGGCCCTGAACTGCACGCCGTTTCCGTTTTTTTCGGAAAGGGCCAAATTGATCCCGGCGCCCGCGCGCCGGGATGGAGACTGCCGTGGACCCACTCCTGCGCGACGCCCCCGGCGAACGCCATCTGCTTCTGGGCAACGAGGCCATCGTGCGCGGCGCCCTGGAGGCGGGCGTCCATATGGTGACGTGTTATCCGGGCACCCCGTCTTCCGAGGTGCCGGACACCTTTTCCCGGCTGCGGGCGCAACTGGCCGCCGCCGGTCATGGACCCGGCTTCTCCGTCGAGTATTCCATCAATGAAAAGGTCGCGCTGGAGGTCGGCGCGGGCGCGGCCCTGGGCGGGGCGCAGTGCCTTGTGACCATGAAGCATGTGGGCCTCAATGTGGCGGCGGACCCGCTCTTCACGGCCTCCTATGTGGGGCTGCCCGGCGGCCTTGTGCTGCTCAGCGCGGACGACCCCGGCTGCCATTCCAGCCAGAACGAGCAGGACAACCGCCAGTATGCGCGCGCGGCCCATGTGCCGTGTTTCGAGCCCGCATCGGCCGAGGAAGCCAGGGACATGACCGTGGCCGCCTTTCAGCTGGCCCGCGAGCTGGAGCAGCCGGTCATGCTGCGCACCACCACACGCGTGAGCCACATGCGCGGCCCGGTGACGCTGGGCGCCCTGCCCGGCGCCGTGGAACGCGCGCCCATGCGCCGCGAGC
>URHE01000149.1 GCA_900547595.1 uncultured Desulfovibrio sp. | reverse complement strand
ACCGACTATTTCGTCATGTGCATGCACCGCTTCGGCATTTCGGACGCGGCGTTGCGCCGCATGTGGTACTGAGCGGCGGAAAGCGGACGCGGCCCGTCACCCGTGGGCGCCGGGCCCGGACGAAAACTCCGCGCCTCAGGACCGCGCCGGCGCGGCGGGAGCGTTCGCTCCGGCCTTTGCGCGGGTGCGGGCCTCGAAGCTCTCGCGGTCCACCACCACGCGCCGGTGCACGCCCTCGCCGATGAGCCCGGCCTCGTCCCGCGCGGACACGCGGAACGTGAGCCCCCTGCCGTTGGGGGAGACCTCCACGAGCTCGCTGGAAAACCATACCCGCATGCCCGGCGGGGTGGCCGCCGAGTGCGACACATCCACATGCACGCCCACCGTGGTTTCGCCCGGTCGCAGCAGGTCCTGCACCGAGGCCACGGCTGTGGCCTCCATGCCCGCGATCATCATGGCCGTGGAAAAGACCCGGACCAGGCCGCTGCCCACCTCGTCCGCCAGATGCCGCCCCTCGACCGCCATATCCGTTTCGCCCCGGATGCCGGGCCGCAGTGCCGTTTCCATGTTCTCCCTCCCGAGGGGTCTGTGCCGGGTGCCGTGTTGAACCCGATCCGCCGCCAGGCGCCCGGCGGTCGGCGCAAGGAGCGGACGGCCCCGTGCGCGTCCGCCTCCGCGCCACTATCCCGGCGCGGGGAATCCCTGTCAAGGCGCTCCCGGCCCTGCCGCCACCGGGCAGGCGGCATCCCGCGCCGCCGCGCTTGCCAAGGCGCGGCAAGATGCGTATAGTAGTTGCCCGCGCCGGAACTCCGGGCGGCCATATCCTGCGGCCGGCGGGGCAAACCGCCGGCGCGCCACGAGGACGCCTCCATGAAAAAAGACATCCATCCCAAGGTCTACAAGGCCACCATCACCTGCGCCTGCGGCAACGAGGAGCAGGTGCTTTCCACCAAGGGCGAGCAGGTGCATGTGGAAGTCTGCTCCGCATGCCATCCCTTTTTCACGGGCAAGCAGCGCTTCCTGGACACGGCGGGCCGCATTGACCGCTTCAGGAAGAAGTACGCCAAGTTTGAACAGAAGTAGGCGGCTCCTTCCGCTTCTCTGCGCCTGTGCGGCCCCCTGCCCCGCCGTGGGCGGGCAGGCCGTCATGGAAGGCGTCATGATGCGGAACGGCGACGTGTACGGCCTTGCCGTGCGCCGGCCCGACGGCGGCATCCTCGCCCGGCGCCTGCCCTGGTTTTCGCTGACCAGGCGCCCGTGGCTGCGGGTGCCCTTTGTGCGCGGCTTTCCCATCCTGCTGGAAACGCTGGTCAACGGCATCCGCGCCCTGAACCGCTCGGTGGAAATGGCCGACGGCGGCAATGGCGACGCCTCGGCCCTGTCCCCGTGGCACGCCGTCCTGAGCCTCGGCCTCGCCCTGCTCATGGCCGTGGGCCTGTTCGTGGTGGCGCCGCACCTGCTGTCGCTCGTCATGCTCGGCCTGGGGCTGGGCGGCGATGTGGAGGGGCTGACCTTCCACCTCTGGGACGGGTTTTACAAGTGCTGCATCTTTGTGGGCTATATCTGGCTCATTTCGCTGGTGCCGGAGATCCGCCGCGTTTTCCAGTACCACGGCGCGGAACACAAGACCATCCACGCCTTTGAGAGCGGCGATGTGGTGGAGCCGGAGCGCGTCCGGCGCATGAGCCGCCTGCATCCGCGTTGCGGCACCACCTTCCTGCTCTTTGTCATCTGCATTTCCATCATCCTCCAGGCGCTGCTCGTGCCGCTCCTGCTGGCGGTCTGGACACCGCAGGGCGCGGTGGCCAAACACGCCCTGAGCATCGGGTTCAAGCTCCTGCTTGTCATCCCCATCAGCGCCCTGGCCTACGAGCTCATCCGCTACGCGGCGCGCCTGCCCGACGGGCCCCGCGCCAGCCTGCTCCGCGCGCCGGGCCTTGCGCTCCAGCGGCTCACCGCGCACGAGCCGGACGAACGCCAGATGGAAGTGGCCGTGGTGGCCCTGGCCGAAGCCCTGGGCCGCGACGCCGACGCCGAAATACGCACGCCCCCCTACGCGCGGATCTAGCCCGCAGCAGGGGACCCCAACGCATGAGCCGGGCGGAACCGCCTCCGCACCATGCCGCAGGAGATGCCGTCATGTTTGCCAAACTGGAAGCTCTGGAAAAAAAATATGTGGAACTGGAAGACGCCCTGGCCCAGCCCGACGTGTTCAACGACCAGGAGCACTACCGCAAGCTGACCAAGGCGCACGCGGACCTGCGCGACATCGTGGAGCTGTTCCGCAAACACCGCGCCCTGGAACGGGAGCTGGCCGACAACCGCCAGCTGCTGCGTGACGACGACCCGGAACTGCGCGAGCTGGCCCACGAGGAGACGCGCCGCATCGAGGCGGAACTGCCGGAGATCGAACAGGCGCTCAAGGTGGCCCTGCTCCCGGCTGATCCGCTGGACGAAAAGAACACCATCCTCGAGATCCGCGCGGGCACCGGCGGCGAAGAGGCGGCCCTGTTCGCGGCGGACCTGTTCCGCATGTACTGCCGCTTTGCCGAGCTTCAGGGCTGGAAGGTGGAGATTTTGAGCGAATCCCCCACCGAGGGCGGCGGCTACAAGGAGATCATCTGCCTGGTGGCGGGCAACAGGGTCTACAGCCGCCTCAAGTTTGAGGCGGGCACCCACCGCGTCCAGCGTGTGCCGGTGACGGAGACCCAGGGGCGCATCCACACCTCGGCGGCCACCGTGGCCGTCATGCCCGAAGCCGAGGAGGTGGATGTGGAGATCCGCCCCGAGGACCTGCGCATCGACATTTTCCGCGCCTCCGGCGCCGGCGGCCAGCACGTCAACAAGACCGAGTCCGCCGTGCGCATCACCCACATTCCCACGGGCACAGTGGTCACCTGCCAGGACGAGCGCTCCCAGCACAAGAACAAGGCCCGCGCCATGAAGGTGCTTGCCTCGCGCATCCTCGCCGCCGAGCGCGAGCGCCAGAGTTCCGAGCAATCCGCCGACCGGCGCGCCCAGGTGGGCTCCGGCGACCGCTCCGAGCGCATCCGCACCTACAACTTCCCGCAGGGCCGCTGCACGGACCACCGCATCAACCTGACCCTCTATTCGCTGGACCGCATCATGGAGGGCGAACTCTCGCCCCTGCTGGACGCGCTCTCCACCGCCGCCCAGGCCGAGGCGCTCAAGGCCCAGGCGGACGGCTAGGCTCAGGCCGCATTAAAAAAACAAAGTACGCTATGTTTTGCCGGGGAAAAGGGAAGTTTTTCCGCTCGCCGCCCGAAGCGGAGCGAAGGGCGGGGGCTGTCGCCGC
>URHE01000148.1 GCA_900547595.1 uncultured Desulfovibrio sp. | reverse complement strand
CGCTTGCCGGGAATCCATGACGCCCCGGTCGCCCAGGGGGCGCCCGGATGTGGCGCCGGATGTGGCGCCGGGCTGGACGGGCGTGGCCGCCTGCGCGGGGGCCGCGCCGAACGCCCGCGCCATCATGCCGGGGCCTTCAGCCGGGGCGACCGCGGGAGAGGGCCAGGCCATCTCCGCTCCGGCCATGGCGCCCAGGGCATTCAACTGTGAATACGGCACGGTGCGCCGGCCATTGAGCTGCCCGCGCACCTGTTCCGCGCCGGGAACGGCAACCGCGCTTCCGCCATCAGCGGGACACGCGGGCGCGGCGCTGCCCAGCCAGCAGACGAGCGCCAGCAGACACGCGGCCCGCCGGGCCTTGCCGGGAGTGGACCGCGCCGGGCGCGCAGCGGTGCGCGCTGTGTGTATGGGGCGGAAGAAAACAGCCATGGGCAGCATCCTGCGCGGAATAATGCAAAAAAAATGCCACAGCACCTGCATGCCGGCACGTCCGGATCAGGAGCCCCGTTTCTTGAGCTTTTCGATGAGCGTCGTCCGCTTGATGCCCAGATATTCGGCGGCCTGGTTCTTGACGCCGTCCGCGCGTTCCAGCGCCTCGTCAATGAGGCGTCCTTCCACGGTATCGAGAAAATCCTTGAGGTTCATCCCCCTGGCTTCCAGCACGGCCAGGGTGGGCCAGACGAAGCCCCCCGCCCCGGGGGCACCGCCGCAGGAAGCGCCCGGCGCCACGGGCGGCGCGGCGACGGGCGGCTCGGGCTCGGGCAGCGAAGCCACATCCCCCACCTGATCAAGTATCTTGGCGGGCAGATCGGCGGCCATGACCGTGTCGCCGTCCACGAGGATGCTCAGCCGCTCCATGAAATTCACGAGCTCGCGCACATTGCCCGGCCAGGAATAGGCGGCAAGGATGCGCCGCGTTTCGGGCGCGAGCGCGAGCGGAGGGCGTTCCTTCTTGCGGCAGAACTGTTCAAGAAAGTGCTCGGCCAGCAGAAGCACGTCACCGCCGCGTTCGCGCAGCGGCGGCAGGTGCAGGGGAATGACGTTGAGGCGGTAGTAGAGGTCTTCCCGGAAATGCCCGGCGGCCACCTCGCGCTCCAGGTCGCGGTTGGTGGCGGCCACCACGCGCACATCCACCTTCCTGCTTCCGGTGCCGCCCACGCGCTCGATCTCCTTTTCCTGGAGCACGCGCAGTATCTTGACCTGAAGGCTCAGGTCCATCTCGCCGATCTCGTCAAGGAAGATGGTGCCGCCGTCGGCCAGCTCGAAACGTCCGGGCCGGGAACGGATGGCATGGGTGAAGGCGCCCTTTTCGTGGCCGAACAGCTCGCTCTCCAGCAGTTCCTTGGGGATGGCGCCGCAGTTGATGGGCACAAAAGGCTTGTCCGCGCGCCGGCTGTTGGCATGGAGGGCGCGCACGAGAAGTTCCTTGCCGGTGCCGGATTCTCCGGTTACAAGGACGGTGCTGTCCGTGGGGGCAACCTTGCCGAGAACCCTGAAAACCTCGGCCAGTGTGGTGCTCTGGCCGATGATGCCGCTGGTGTCGAGATCCATGGCGTTCCTGCTCACGGCCCGGGGCGGCCATCTGCCGGCCCGCGCGGGCGTTTGACTGGCTGTTCAGGTGTCAATACACTGACACGGACCGAATTGCCAGCAAAAACACGTTGCCGCGTTTCCTCTGCGAGGGCACCCGCGGACTCAGTCAAAAAGTCGGTCAAGAAAGGCCGCGGCGCGGATTTCGCTGTAATACAGGCCACCCGGCTGGGCAAAGCCCACATGCCCGCCGTGCGGCGCCACTTCCAGATGCAGATGCGCGTTCCGCCTGGCGGCCTCCCACGGGTAGCAGGCGGGCGTGCAGAACGGATCATCGGCCGCCAGCAGCAGATACAGCGGCGTGCGTATCTCCGGAAGGTCCGGCAGGACGCTGTTGGCGGCCCAGTAGTCCTGCGCCGAGGCAAAGCCGTAGACCGGCGCGGTGAAGCGTTCGTCAAAAACGCCGAAGGTATGGATGCGTTCCAGCCCTTCCGTGGAAGGATAGGAAGGAAAGCGCGCGGCCTTGGCGCGCACCTTCCCGCGCAGGGTACGCAGAAAATAGGCCATATAGAGCCGGCACGAGGGGCCGTCCATCCTGACGGCGGCGCTGGTCAGCTCGCACGGCACGGACACGGCCACGGCCCCGCGCAGAAGCGGGGAGACGGGACCACGGGCGAGATACCGGCATATCTGGTTGCCGCCCAGGCTGAAGCCCGCGAGCGCCAGCGGCAGGTCCAGCGATTCCGCGTAACGGATGACCGCGCCGAGGTCGCCGGTCTCGCCCATGTGATAGAGCCTGTCCGTGCGGTTGATCTCGCCCGAACAGGAGCGCATGTTCCAGGCGAGGGCATCGAAGCCGCGCAGGGCCAGAGCGCGGATCATGCCCAGAATATATTTGCGGCGGCTGTTGCCTTCAAGGCCATGCGAGATGATGACCAGCCCGCGCGCCCGCGCCCCGGCGCGACGATGCAGGTCAAGGTCAAGAAAATCCCCGTCGTCGGTCTCGATGCGGATGCGCTCCGGCCCGGCTTCCAGGCCGGGCGCCGGACGCGGCACGGGGCGGAACAGGACCGGCCAGAGCGTGCCCGCGTGCCCGTTGGCCAGCCACCAAGGCGCCCGGTAGGAAGAAGGAAGGATCGGCATGGACAAAACCCCCGTGACGGCATGCGACGTCCGGTCGCGGTCATTTTCTACGCCGCCGTCTTCGCGCCTGTCAAATGGCGCCCCGGCACGGGGGGCTTCGCCCGACGCCGCGCGGGACAGCCAGCCGCGCATCCCCGGCGTGGAGGCCGGAACGGAGCGTGCGGATGTCCTGATCCTCGGCGCCGGGGCCGCCGGGCTTGCCTGCGCCTGCGAGGCCGGTCGCCGGGGGCTCGGCGTCCTCCTGCTCGAACGCGGGCGAAGCCCCGGCCGCAAGCTGTCCGCCTGCGGCGGCGGCAGGGCCAATTTCAGCAATCGCTCCGTTACGCCGGAGGACTATCTCTGCCGGCCGGACGCCGCCTTCTGCCGCCAGGTGCTGGCCTCCCTGCCTCCGGAACGGATGCTGCGCCGGGTCCGGGGCTGGCAGCTGCCTGTGGAGGAGCGCGGCCACGGACGGCTTTTCCTGAAAGTGCCCGCCATCCGGCTTGTGCGCGCGCTGGAAAACGAATGCGCCGCCCACGGCTGCCGCCTCGCCTGCGGCGCGGAGGTACGCGCCGTGCGGCGCGAGGACGGCGGTTTTGCCGTGTACGGCGGGGAACGCGTGTGGCATGCGCGCGCCGTTGTGCTTGCCCTGGGCAGCCCCGCCTGTCCGGCCG
>URHE01000147.1 GCA_900547595.1 uncultured Desulfovibrio sp. | reverse complement strand
TGAGCGCCTGAGTTCCGCCGCGCTGTTCCGGGAGGATATCCGTTGCGACCGGACGCACACCGCACCTCATCCCCGGGGTATCCCAAGGAGGCGAGGATCCGGCGCAGGGCGGAGTTCACCGTCTGTTACGAACGCGGCCGCCGCTTGCACAGCGCGCATTTTCTGCTTTTTCTGCTGCCGCGCGCGGACGGCCCCGGCCGCACTGGCATGGCGGTTTCCCGCAAGGTGGGAAACGCGGTGACGCGCAATCGCGTCAAGCGGCTGCTGCGGGAATTTTTCCGCCTCCATGCGGCGGCGCTGCCCCGCGCCGATGTGGTGGCTGTCGCCAAACGCCATGCGGGTCAGGCGGAGCTGGACCTGGCGGCCGTGACCGGCGAGCTTCTCCCCTTGCTGGGCGGAGGCGCTTCCCGTGCGGCGCGCGGGCCGCGCGCCCGCGGCAGGCGCCCGTCCGCGCCGGAGAAGTAGGCCATGGCCGGCATCGTCCGCAGGATATGCATCCTGCCGATCCGCCTCTATCAATGCTGCATTTCGCCTCTCTTGCCGCCGGGCTGCCGCTTCTCCCCCACCTGCTCCGCCTATGCCGCCGAGGCCATTTTGCGCCACGGCATCGTGCGCGGCAGCTGGCTTGCCCTGCGGCGACTTGCGCGCTGCCACCCCTGGGGCGGTTCGGGCTATGACCCGGTGCCGCCCCCCAGACGTCGCCCTGGCGACCCGCCTTCGTCCGAGGAGTAGGCTTTTCCATGCAGGACAACAAAAATCTCATTCTGGCAATCGTTCTTTGCCTCATCATCCTTTTCGGCTGGGGCCATGTGGCCGAATACATGGGCTGGGCGCCCAAGCCCGATCCCGCCCAGATGGCGCAGCGGGAGGAAATGGCCCGCAAGGAAGCGGAAAAGGCCGAGGCGCGCAAGGCCGAAGCGGCGCGCACCGCCACGCTGCCGACCTTCACCCCCTCGGCGGGGCGCGACATCACCGTGGCGTCGCCGCTCTATGAGGCGGTGCTCTACACCGGCGGGGGCGCGCTGCGTTCCTTCCAGCTCAAGAAATATCAGGCCGGGCTCGCGCCGGATTCGTCGCTGGTCAACCTGGTGGACGAGCGCACGGCCGCCGTGGCGCCCCTGGGCCTCGTCATCAACAGCCAGCCCTCCTGGAGTACCGGCCAGTGGGCGCTGGAAGGCGCCGACGGCCTGAAGCTCGAGGCCGGGCAGCAGGGCACCCTGCGCCTCACGGGCCAGGTGGACAACCTGCGCGTGACCCGCGAGCTGACCTTCAGCGCGGATTCCTATCTCATCAGGGAAAAGATCCGGCTCATCAATACCGGCGATCAGGCCCGCAGCGTGCGCGTGGCGGCCACCGCCGCGCTGGACGCCAGCAACGCCTCGGGCAGCCAGTACGATTCCATGCGCGTCGCCTGGGATGACGACGGCAGCGTGGACGAGGAATCCTCCGCCAAGACCCTGGGTACCACCGGCGTCCAGGCCAGCGGCAAGATATACTGGGCGGGCCCCATGAGCACCTATTTCCTCGCCGCCGTCCTGCCAGGAGAGCCGGAGGGCGTCACCGTCAAGGGGCTCATGCAGAACACGGTCTACCGCGCCGCCGTGGAAGGGCCGGAATGCCTGCTCAACCCCGGCGAGGAGCGGGAACTCACCGTCTCCTACTGGTTCGGGCCCAAGGTGCGCTCCGAACTGGCCGCCGTTTCCGACCAGCTCGCCCTCAGCATCCAGCTCGGCTTTTTCAGCATCATCGCCAAGGGCCTGCTCTGGCTGCTGGAATTCTTCCACGGCTTTGTCCACAACTGGGGCGTGGCCATCATCTTCCTCACCCTGCTCATCAAGGCCGTGTTCTGGCCGCTCACGGCCAAGAGCTACGCCTCCATGGAGAAGATGAAGCAGCTCCAGCCCATGATGCTGGCCATCCGCGAAAAGTACAAGAACAACAAGGAAGAGATGAACAAGGAGGTCATGGCGCTCTACAAGACCTATGGCGTCAACCCCGCCAGCGGCTGTGTGCCCATCCTCATCCAGCTGCCGGTCTTTTTCGGCCTCTACCAGGCCCTGCTGACCTCCATCGCGCTCAGGCACGCCTCCTTCATCACCTACCTGCCGGGCACGGACATCCTCTGGCTCGCCGACCTTTCGGCCAAGGACCCGCTCTACATCACCCCCATCATCATGGGCGTGACCATGTTCCTCCAGCAGCGCATGAGCCCGCCCCCGGCAGATCCCATGCAGCAGAAGATCATGCTCTTCCTGCCGCTCATCTTCACGGTGCTCTTCCTCAACTTCCCGTCGGGCCTGGTGCTCTACTGGCTGGTGAACAATATCCTCTCCATCTTCCAGCAATGGCTCATGATGCGAAAGACCAAAACCGGCGGCAAGGCGCCCCAGGGCACGCCCGCCGCAAAATAGCGAAGAGGCGCGGCGCAAGGCCGTTCCTGCGAGGCTTGACATGGATGGATTCAAGGAATTCCAGGGCAAGGACCTGGACAGCGCCATAGCGGAGGCCTGCGGCTATTTCGACGCGCCGCGGGAACGTCTGGAAATCGAGATCGTGCAGGATGCCAAGAGCGGCATTTTCGGCATCGTGGGCGCGCGCAAGGCCAAGGTCCGCGCCCGGCGCGCCCAGCTGCGCGAAGGAGCCATACAGGGCGCGCTTGCGCGCCGGGGCGTTTTCCGTTGCCAGCAGCGCTGCGCCGCCCCATTCCCCTCCGAGGCCAAGTCCCTGACCGAAGCGCGCCAGCGCCAGCAGCACAGGCGCCAGAATGCCGATAGTTTCATAGGTCGGCAGCAGGCCGATCAGCAGGGTTGGGATCGCCATCAGGAACAGGGAGAGCATAAACATTTTTTTGCGGCCAATCAGGTCGCCGAAATGTGCCATTATCACGCCGCTGAGCGGGCGGACAAAATAAGCGACCGCATAGGTCAGATAGGTCATGATGCTCGAAAGCAGCGGTGAGTCACTCGGGAAGAAGAGTGTCTGCAAAAAGGGTGCGAAGGTGAGGAATACGATAAAGTCGTAAAATTCCAGCGCACCACCCAAAGACGCAAGAGTCAGCGTTTTTCCGTCCTGTAGCTTTAAGCGATTAGACATGCCATTAACCTTACTTATTAAACATGCGTGAAAATAAAATAATCGTGAATACTAGCACGATACTATCGGTCAGTGAGATATTTCTGAAAAGTTAATTATACTAATGATTTATATCCATTTTTATAGTGTGGTTACCCTGGTAAATAATATATCTCCGGCTAATTGGCGGAAATATAAGGAAAGTAATGTTTGAGTATCATGATTATTACCAGGATGGAACAGATAAAATACCGGAGAGTGATAAATCATAGTGATG
>URHE01000146.1 GCA_900547595.1 uncultured Desulfovibrio sp. | reverse complement strand
AGCGGAGCGAAGGGCGGGGGCTGTCGCCGCAAGAATCCTAAAAAATAAGAATTTTTTGCGCCGGCAAGGAAATGGGCGATTTTTGGAGGGAGTGTACTCAGGTACATGACTGACAAAAATCGCCCACTGACGCAGCCGGCGCGAAAAAGGCTGTTTTTGACGGATAATTGCGGCAGTACACAACCCGCCGCATCCCGACCGGCAGCGCATTAAGAGGGTCTGACCAAGGCTCAGGCCGCATTAAAAAGGTTTGCCATACATCTGCGCCGACCCTCGCGCGCCCCGCGCGATCGGCGTGGCCGGGAGACCGCCATGATCCTCCACCTGGACATGGATGCGTTCTTCGCCTCCGTGGAGCAACTGGACGATCCCGCGCTGCGGGGCAAACCGGTCATCGTCGGCGGCGACAGGCGCGGGGTCGTCTCCACCGCTTCCTATGAGGCCCGGCGCTTCGGCGTGCACTCGGCCATGCCCATGGCCACGGCCCGGCGCCTCTGCCCGCAGGGCGTTTTCCTTCGGGGGCGAGGGGCGCGCTATGCCGAACTTTCCGCCCGCATCATGGCGAGCCTGCGCGAATTTTCCCCGGCGGTGGAACCGGCCAGCATCGACGAAGCCTATCTGGACGCCTCCGGGCTGGAGCGCCTGTTCGGGCCGCCGGAGGCCCTCGCCCGCGCCGTCAGGGCGCGCGTGGCCGAGGTCACGGGCGGCCTCACCTGTTCGGTGGGGCTGGCGCCGGTGAAATTCCTCGCCAAGATATGCTCGGAAGTGAACAAGCCCGACGGCGTCTTTATCCTGCCGCCGGAAGCGGTGGACGCCTTTCTCCTGTCCCTGGACGTGACGCGGCTGCCCGGCGTGGGCAGGCGCATGGCCGAGAGCCTGCGCGGCCTGGGCATCACGCGCGTGGCCCAGCTCCGCGCCCTGAGCCGCGAAGTTCTCGAACGCCGCTACGGCAAGTGGGGGCTGGCGCTCCATGAACGCGCCCACGGCATCGACCCGCGGCCCGTGACGCCGGAACACGAGGTCAAGAGCGAAGGCGCGGAACGCACCTTTGCCCGCGATGTGCGCGACAGGGAACTGCTCCGCCGGGCGCTTTTCGCCCATGCCGAACGCGTGGGCGCGCGCCTGCGGCGCAACGGACTGGCCGGGCGCACCGTCACTCTCAAGCTCAAATTCGCGGATTTTCGCCAGATCACGCGTTCACGCACGCTCAACGGGCGCACGGACGCCACCACGACCATCTTCGAGACCGCGCGGGAGCTGCTGGAGGAGGAATGCCCCAGCCAGCCCATACGCCTCATCGGCCTGAGCGTGTCGGGCTTCGAGGCCCCGGCGGAGCAGCTCCTCCTGCCCGGGGCGGCGGGATGCTCCGGGCGCCGCGGCAAGGGCGCCCTGCCCGCGCCCGAGGAAGAGGCGCGCCGCCGCCGGCTGGACAGGGCGCTGGATGCCCTGCGCGACCGCTTCGGCACGGACGCCGTGCAACGCGGCGGCATCCATGGAACGGACCTCTCCGGCGAGACGGAGCGGCCCGGCGCGAAGGACGCTCCGGAGGGAACGGCGGGGAAGGAACGTTGAGGCATGGCCGCCGTCAGGCGTGGCGGCGTTCACGACCGTCGCGCGTCACGGCGCCTTCGCCCGCGCCCTCTCCACCGTTCCGTTCGGGGCCGCCCTCTTCCCACCACCAGCGCGCGCGGCGGCAGAGCAGGTCGATGTCGCCCGCGGCGGCCACATTGAGCATCTTGCGGTACTGGCGCACGGCCTCGTGGCTGTAGGCATTGGCCTCAAAAAGCCCGCTGAAGAGCTCCGCGTCCTCGGTGAGCATCTTGGCGGCGGCCGCCTTGCGCCGCGCGAAGGAGGGCGTGAGGAAGGGCAAAAGCTCCTTCTTGCCCGCCAGCAGGGCGAAATAGGCAAGATTGGTGATGAAGTTCGCATTCTGGATGTGGGCCATGGCCCGGTCGTGGGTAGCCGCGGAACAACGGAAGGTGCGGCAGCCCAGGGCCTGAAAAAAGCCCTCCACACGGGCAAGATGCCGCGCCTTTGCGCCGCGCCCGGCGACCACGGCCACGGGCAGGTCCGCACCGGGCGCGGGTCTGGGCCCGAAGAGCGGATGCGTGCCCACCACGGCCCCCGGCCATGCCCGTTCCATCTGGCGCAGGGGCCGCTCCTTGACCGACGTGATGTCCGCCAGAATGGCGCCGGGCGCGAGATGCGCGGCCACCGCCGCCGCCACATCCGCAAAGACCGCCGCGGGCACGCACAGCACGGCAAGGTCCGCGCCAGCCAGGGCCGCCTCCAGCGCTTCCGGCGTCAGGGGCTGATCCACGCCCGACATGGCGAGGCCCGCCTCGCGGCCCCTGGCGAGCAGCATCCGGCCCATGCGTCCCCGGCAGCCGATGACGGCGGCGCGCTCCGGGAGGGCCGGACGCGCTCCCGCCCCTTCGTTCTCCGCGTTCATGCGAGGCGGCTCCAGAGTTCCCAGAATTGCGGAAAGGACTTGCGCACCACCGTGGCGTCGTCCAGGCGGCCGCGCACGTCAAGGGAGGGGTCGCGCAGGCCCAGGAGCGCCAGGGACATGGCCATGCGGTGATCGTTGTGCGCCGAAAGCGCGGCGTCCTCCCGCACATGGGGAGCGTCGGGCCGGTTGCGCACATGGCCCGCGAGGCCGCCCATGCCGCTCACGAGCAGCCCGTCCGAGAGCGCGTCCACCATGACGCCCGCCTTGCCCAGTTCCTCCGCCGGCGCCGCGATGCGGTCGGACTCCTTGAGGCGCAGATGCGCCACGTTGCGGATGCGCGTGGAGCCTGTGGCAAAGGCCGCCAGCACGGCCACCGTGGGCACGAGGTCCGGGCAGGCGCCCATGTCCAGCTCCACGCCGTGCAGCGGGGAGGGGAATACCGTCACGGCGTCCGCCTCCACCTTCACCCGCGCGCCCATTTTCTGGAGGATGTCGAGCATGGCGCGGTCGCCCTGGAGGGAATCCGCGCGCAGGCCCTCCACGCGCACAGGCCGGCCGCCCAGCGCCCCGGCGGCGAGAAAGTAGGACGCCCCCGACCAGTCGCCTTCCACGGCGTGGTCGCCGGGCTGGTAGGCGCCGGGCCAGACCGTGACGCGCAGGCATCCGGGCGCGGCGTCGTGCAGGGTGCGCCAGGCCGTGCCGGCGAGCGCCTCCCAGGGGTCGCTCACACGCGCGCGCATGGACACCCGGAAACGGATGCCAAAATCCGCGAGGCACTGAAGGGTCAGGCCCACATAGGGCCAGGACACGGCCTTGCGCCCGGCCAGCTCCAGAGTGAGCGGCGAGGGGCACAGGGGCGCGGCCAGCAAAAGGCCGGAAAAATACTGGCTCGACGACTCCATGCCCACGCGCACCACGCCGTCCGCCAGAGACGGCGCGAGCC
>URHE01000145.1 GCA_900547595.1 uncultured Desulfovibrio sp. | reverse complement strand
AAGGCGGTTTTCGTAGACGCCGGCCACGCGCGCCCGTTCCGCCGGGATGCCGGTCTCCTTTTCCACAATGGACGCGAGCGTGACCCATTTTTTCAGCTCGGCGGCGGGAGGCCGCGCCGCCACGCCCTGCCTGCCCCCCGCATCGGGCCAGAGCGCCGCCGTCTTGCGCCAGAAATTGTCGATCATCCTGCCCGCCACGGCGCGGGCCCGGGCCTTTCCGGCGGCCTTCGCCGCGTCGGGCGGCGCATCGGGCGATGCGGGCGCGGACGCGTCCGGCGGCTTCAGCAGATAGGTGTCCGGCATGAGAAAGCCTTCCGCCGTGGCAAAGGGGATGCCGTAATGGCGGAGGAACGCGGGGTCGGTCACGGCCTCGCGAAAATCCTCGAAGCGGAGCAGACCCGCGGATTCGAGCAGGCGCCCGGTCTGCCACCAGGTAAGCCCTTCGGGCACGGTGACGCGCTGGAGCACGGGCTTGCCGTTGACCAGCGCGTCCAGCACCTGTTCGGGGCGCCAGCCGCCCTCCAGGGCGAAGCGTCCGGCCTGAAGGCGGTTCTCCTGCTTTTTCCAGCGGGCGAGCAGGACGAAATTGCGCGCGCTGGTGACAAGGCCCCGCGCCGCCAGTTCCTCGGCGATCTTTCCCAGGCGCGCGCCCGGCGGCACGTCGAAAATTTCCTGCGTTCCCGGCTGCCCGGCGGGCGTGTCGAGAAAGAGCCGCGCCTCGCGCCAGAGCCACGCGCCGCCCGCAAGAGCGACGAGCAGGAGGAGGATGACGAGCCGCAGGAGGAATTTCACGCGGGCCTCCGCCGTTCCTCGGGTTCGGCCAGAAAGGAGGCGAGGATGCGCGCCGCCGCCTGGCGGTCAAGCACGGCCCTGGCCTTCTGTCGCGAAAGCCCGGCCTCGCGCAGGTCCTGCGCGGCCTCCACGGAGGACAGCAGTTCCGGCATGTAATAGACGGGCAGATCGAGCCGGCGCTTGAGGCGCTGCGTCACGTTGCGCACCTGGCGGGTGGTCAGGCTTTCGCCGCCGTCCTCGCGCAGGGGCAGGCCCATGACCACGGCCTGCGCCCCTTCCTCGCGGATGCGCCGGGCCAGGGCGTCCAGCAGGGCCGAACGGCCGGCAAAGTCCTCCAGGCGGAACGTGGCAAGGGGAAAGGCGAGCCGTCCCTCCGGGTCGGAAACGGCCAGCCCCGTGCGGGCGAGGCCGTAGTCGATGCCCGCGTAGCGCACGCCCTAGAGCCCCATCTTTTCCCGCGCGGCGGCCATGGTCGCGCGGGCGAAGTCCCGCGCCTTCTCTCCCCCGGCGGCAAGGATCTCCGCCACGGCCGCGTCATCGAGCCGGCCGCGCCGTTCGTGGAGCGGCTCCAGAAAGGCGGTGAGGTTTTTGAGAAAGAGCTTTTTGCAGTCCACGCAGCCCAGACTGGCCGAGGTGCAGCCGCGCCGGATCTCCGCCTGTTCCTCCGGGCTCGAGAGCAGCACATGGTAGGGGAAGAGGTTGCACACGTCCGGGTCGCCCGGGTCGGACTTGCGCAGGCGCGCCTTGTCCGTGAACATGCCGCGCACCTTGTCGCGGATGGCATCCACGGATTCGGAGAGAAAGATGCCGTTGCCGTAGCTCTTGGACATTTTGCGCCCGTCCAGTCCGGGGCACTTGGCGGCGGGCGTGAGCATGGCCTGGGGCTCCGGGAAGAGGTCGCCGTAAAGATAGTTGAAGCGGCGCGCGATCTCGCGGGTCAGTTCCATGTGCGGCAGCTGGTCCTCGCCCACGGGCACGCCGTGGGGCCGGTACATGAGGATGTCCGCGGCCATGAGCACGGGATAGCAGAGAAAGCCCGCGTTGCCGAGGTCCTTGTTGCTGATCTGCTGTTGCTGTTCCTTGTAGGTGGGGTTGCGCTCCAGCCAGGAGACGGGCGTGATCATGGAGAGCAGGAGCGAAAGCTCGGCGTGCTCCTTCACGTCCGACTGGCGGAAGATGACGCATTTTTGCGGGTCCAGCCCGGCGCCCACCCAGTCCCTGACCATCTCCCCGATATTGTGGCGGATGCCCGAGGGGTCGGCATAGTCGCTGGTGAGGGCGTGCCAGTCGGCCACAAAAAAGAATGCCTGCTCGCGCTCCTGCAGGTCGATCCAGTTCCTGAGCACGCCGAAATAATGGCCCAGATGGAGGGGGCCGGTGGGCCGCATGCCCGAAACGGTGCGCGGTTTTTCGCTCATGGTGCGTCCTTTCTGCGTTGTTGCGGTATGTGCGGGGCCGCGGCGTCAGAAGCCGAGCAGCTCGAGAAGGCCACGGCTGCTCCCGCTCACCAGCGGGCCGAGCAGCTTGCCGAGCAGCCCCGTCGCCAGGAGGACGAGCAGGATGACAAAGCCGTACCTGCCCAGGCTCATGTAGCGCCACGCCCACTGGCCGGGGAGAAAATAGGCCAGTATCTTGCTGCCGTCCAGCGGCGGGATGGGCAGGAGATTGAGCCAGCCCAGGCCGAAATTGATGACCACCCCGGCCTGGAGCGAGGAAAGGGCGAAAATGTAGACCGTGTTGCCGCGCCACTGGGCAAAGGGCAGGAGCGTGACCGCCGCCAGAAGGCCCAGGCCGAAAAGCACGGCGAGGAGAAAATTCGTCAGCGGCCCGGCCAGGGCCACCAGCATCATGTCCCTGGCCGGATTGCGGAACTGGCGCGGGTCCACGGGCACGGGCTTCGCCCAGCCAAAGACAAAGGCGCCGGTCAGGCTGGTGAGGCCGAATACCGCCAGCCCCATGGGGTCGATGTGCGGCAGGGGATTGAGCGTCAGGCGCCCCATGTGCCGGGCCGTGGGGTCGCCGCAACGCTCGGCCGCCCAGCCGTGGGCCACTTCGTGGAGGATGATGCCGAGCAGGGCCGGCACAAAGGCGATGGCGAGCAGGCGCAATGCCTGGGAAATGTCGAAATCGAACATGCGTGCTTTGTCCTCTGGCCTGCGCGGGACGTTTGCGCCCGACGGCGCGCGCTCAGCGGGCGGAAGGGCCGCCGTTGTGTCCAGGCCCCAGCGCCAGCCAGGCGGTGCGTCCGTCCAGACGCACAAAGAGCGGCAGGGGCCACGCCTCGTCCCGCGAGCCTAGGGGAAAGGCGTAAAAAAATCCAGTTTCCGTTGCCGTTGCCCAGGCAGGGGGAGAAACGCGGAGCAGCGCGCCCGCGCAGTTGTCCAGAAGGTCCGGAAAGGCGGCATCCGGCGGCGTTTGCCGCTTCAGGCGCCGCAGCAGCCATGCCTGCGCGGGGAGCGGCGCCAGCCTGCGCCGGTCGGGGGGCGCGGGCCTGAAGAGGGAGAGCCCGGCGGGGAGGGCCTGACGGCAGGCCATGACCAGCCAGGTGTCGGCAAAGGTCGGATTGGGGCCGCCCGAAGCCGTGACGCGCCAGGCGCCGTCCACCCCGTTCTGGCGCAGAGCCGGAGGCAGGGCGAGGGGAAGCGGGCC
>URHE01000144.1 GCA_900547595.1 uncultured Desulfovibrio sp. | reverse complement strand
TGCCATCATTTCGCGTCCAGAACGCGGTCTGGACGCTGCTTCAGCCGTTGCGACGCAGGAAGCTACGGATGGAGACAGCAATTGGTTACCGCGACAGCCAGTCAACGGAACCGCTGTCGCTATCCGTAGGCAGGCAGAGCCTGCTGACGGCTACCGAGTCGCCAGAGCGGTGTGGATACTTTCATTACCAAACCGCTCTATTTGGAACCGGAGCGGGGAATCAGCCTTTCGGAGACCGTCTGGCCGGGGCTGTCGGGAGGGTATTGCCGGGCGGCATGGAGGACAGCTTTGATATAGATAGTATCCGTTGCCTCATCGATGCCATAGACCAGGAGGTAATTTTTGTGGACTACCAGCTCCTTTGAAAATCCATCCCGGCCATTTCTGCCTCGAAATGGGAATGTCGCCAGTGACTCCGCCATATGGGTGAGCCGGTCATCAATGTCCAGGGCGGCAGCGACATTATCCTGAGCGATGAAAGAAACCAGCCTGTTCCGTTCGGTCAAGGCGGCAAGAGTCCAGACGACCTTCATTGCTGCGCGGCCATTGCCAGAAGCTTCTTGCGGCGCTCCTCAGCCAGCCGGGATGCCTCCTCTTGTGAAACATAACGGCCTGCCCGGTAGTCACGTTCTCCTTCCTCAATCTTGGCCCTGAACCAGCTGTCATACTCGCAATACTTGTCGATCGCTTCCTTCAGCGCTTCCTCGCGGGACGCGGCGTTGGCCGCGGCCGTGGCATCAAGGCGCGCCAGCGTGGCCGCGTCTATGGAAACCTGCGTCAGTGACATAGCAACCTCCACGTTAAAAAACATACCTGGCAGGCAGCCTCCCGTCAAACAGAGATGCCTGCGGGGCATATGGACCCGAACCGGGTTGGCCCGGAGCATTTTTGGGCGGCGACAAAAGGGCCACCCGTCGGCGAACGGATGGCCCTGATCTTCCCCCGGGAATGGCCTCAGCGGCCGTCGCCACCCCAGTACGCATGGCCCAGGTCTTTCAGCACCACCGTGGGCTGCCGCGTCTCGCGGGCCAGGTCCTCGCGCGTGGCCTCGCCGCTGAGCACCAGCGCGAAGTCGATGCCCGCGTTTTCCGCCAGCTTCTTGTCCGTGCTCAGGCGGTCGCCCACCATGACCATGTCGCTTTTCGCATAGCGCGCCAGCAACGGCGCCAGCACCGCAGGGTCCGGCTTGCCGAAGATATGCTGCGGGCGCCGCCCCGTGGCCGTGGCATAGAGTTCGATCATGCTGCCCACATCCGGCAGCGGCCCTTCTGGCGAAGGGCAAACAAGATCGGGGTGTGTCGCCAGAAAGAGCGTTTCCGGCTTTTGCAGCAGCAGGGCCGAACGCGCGAGCTTTTCATAGGTGAGCTCGGTATCGTAGGCCAGAATGACGGCCTGCGCGCCTTCCTCCCCCAGTGTCAGTTCCGGCATGCGGCCCAGGAGGTCCCGCTGAAAATCCCGGTTGCCCACGGCATAGGCGCGGCTGATGCCATTGGCCCGCAAAAAGTCCACCAGCGGCGTCACCGGCGAGAGCAAAAGCTCCAGCCGCGCCGGGATGCCCATGCCGTTGAGCTTGTCCACATAGGTCTGCGGCGACTTGGAGGTGTTGTTGCTGAGAAAGTGAAAATCCAGATCGTCCCAGTGCTGCCGGATGAAGGCCACGGCGCCGGGAATGGGGATATGGCCGAGGTAGACCGTGCCGTCCATGTCCAGCACCACGCAGCGCTTGCGCGACCAGTCCATCATGCCTTGCCCCCGAGCACGCGCAGCTCCACGGAAAGCCGTCCGCCATTGGAGCGCAGCACCAGATAGCCGCCCTGGGCCAGCGCGCCGGGATTGGCAATGACGGTGCGGCCGATGCGGTCGATGGCGCGGGCCTCGTGGATATGCCCGCAGAGGCACATGTCCGGCTGGTTTTCCTCCAGAAATTCGCGCACCGCCGAGGAGCCCACATGGACATCGCCGGGGATGACGTCGCAGGCCGTGTCCTTCGGCGGATTGTGGGAAACGAGGATGGTGTGGGGAAAGGCCCTGGCCGTGCGCCAGGCGGCTTCCAGCCACGCGGCGAACGAGGATTCGGGAAATTCGCTGGGCGTCCCGAACGGCGTGAAGGTGGAGGCCCCCACCCCGAAAACGGCGATGCCCGGCGCGAGCTCGCGCACCTGGGTATGGAGGTTGCAGCCCTTTTCGCTGAGCCAGGCGTCCACCTCCGGCCTGTCCATGTTGCCGATCTGGGCCAGGACGGGCAGGCCCGGCGCGGCCAAGGCCTTCATGACGGCCTCGGCCTGGCGCACGCCGCCGGTGATGGTCAGGTCGCCGGTGACAAGGACGCCGTCCGCCTGGGCCAGTTCGGGAATTTCCGCAAAGTTCTCCGGCGCGTCGTGGATGTCGCCCACGACGACCCAGAGATAATCCTGTCGGGCTTCCGCCCCGAAAGCGGCGGCTGATACGGCTTCGGGACCGGAGGGCTGTTCCGTGCTTGGCATGGATGCTGTCCTTTGCTATGCTGACGGGGATCGCGGCACGCCCATGAGCGCCTGCTCAGGGGCGCAACCCGGGGGTTTGCCGCTCTTTTCCAACTCTGCCACAACTCGCCATGGAAGAAAAGGCCATGCCCGGCGCCCCTTCCCCGGCACAGGCATCCGCCGCTGCCGGGCCGCCCCCGGCTGACGGCGGCAGGAAGGAGATGCGCCGCGCCCTGCTCAGCCGCAGGCGGGCGCAACCGCCGCAACGGGCGGCGGAGCTCTCGCTGGCGGCGCAGGAACGACTTCTGGCATCGCCCTGCTGGCGGGATGCCGCGCGCGTGGCCCTCTATGTGGGCGTGCGCGGGGAAACGGGCACGGACCTCCTGCTCCGGGAAGCCTGGGCCACCGGCCGCGAAGTCTGGCTGCCGCGCGTGCGTTCCGTGGCTGACGGCCTCATGGACTTTGTCCGCTGCGCTGGGCCGGAGAGCCTGCGCCCCGGCGCCTTCGGCCTCAGCGAGCCGCTTCCGGAGCTGCCCGGCGCCGCCCCCGGGGACGCGGCCTTTCAGCCGCAGCTTTTCCTCCTGCCGGGAGTGGCCTTTGACCGCCGGGGCGGGCGCATGGGCCACGGCGGCGGCTTTTATGACCGCTTTCTCGGCGCCCTTGCCCGGAAACGGGAAGCGGCGCGGGACAGCGCGCGGACCTGCCCGCTTCTGGGTTTCTGCTTCGGCTTCCAGATCGTGGAAAAACTCCCAACCGCCGCGTGGGATCAGCCCGTGGACGGCCTGTGCACGGAAGGAGAACTCTTCTGGATATCGCGCTGACATGGTTTCGTTTTCCGGGGGTGCCCCGCGTGTGGTGCGCCTTTCAGGGCCGCAGCGCCGCCACCTCCGGCGGGCCCGGCCTTGCCGCCGTCCCCAGCATTTCCCCCGTTCCCCCCATTCCCCCCATTCCGTGGTCCGGCGGCAATATCTCCTTCAATGCCGGTGACGACCCCGCCGCCACCGCCGCCGC
>URHE01000143.1 GCA_900547595.1 uncultured Desulfovibrio sp. | reverse complement strand
TCTTCGTCTTCCAGAACCTGTGTCCATTTAGGCATCGGCCCGTGAGGCTGAGCCGTTCCGGATCGTAGACGTACCAGTCGTCCGTCAGGTCTTCGAGGCGGATCATGCCTTCCACGGGCATGCCTTCCAGCTCCACGAAAATGCCGAAGGGCGTCACGCCGCTGATGACGCCGGAAAAGTGTTCACCCTCATGCCCGGCAAGGCAGAGGCAGGCAAGGCGGCGCGCCATTTCCCGTTCGCAGTCCATGGCCGCGCGCTCGCGCCGGTTGAGCTGGTCGCCGATGCGCACCAGCCGCTGCCCGGCGGGGATCTCGCCGCAGGGCCGCCCCAGAGCCGCCTTGAGCGCCCGGTGGACGAGCAGGTCGGCATAGCGGCGGATGGGCGAGGTGAAATGGCAGTACGCGGTCGAGGCAAGCCCGAAATGGCCGATATTTTCCGGCTGGTAGCGGGCCTGCGGCAGGGCGCGCAGGCAGAGCCGGTTGACCACGAATTCCCGCGGGCTGCCCTGGGCGCGGGCGAGGATGCCACGCACGGCGGCGGCGTCCGGCCTGCCATCGCGCCGCAGATGCGGCGGCAGGCTTTCCAGGGCCGTGGCCTCCAGCGTGGCGAAGAGCGCCTCCAGGCGTTCGGCGTCCGGCTCCGGATGGACACGGTAGAGAAATTCCGGGCCGCCCCCGGCGCCAAGCCGACGGGCCACGGCTTCGTTGGCGGCGATCATGAATTCCTCGATGAGCCGGTGGGCGTCATGGCGCTCCGCCACGCCCACGCCGGTCACGCGCCCGTTTGGGTCGAACTCGTAGCGGGCCTCGGGCAGATCGAAGTCCAGACTGCCCCGGCCCAGCCGGGCCGCGCGGAGCACGCGGTACAGGGCAAACGCCTCCTCCAGCATGGCGAGCACAGCGGCGCCGCGCGGCATGCGGCGCAGCCGGTCGCGGACCGCCTCGTCCCGTTCAGGCACGGCGGCCCTGACCTCGTCATAGGTGAGGCGCGCCGCGGAGCGCATGACCACGGACGCAAAACGGGGCGCGCCGGGACGGCCCCTTTCGTCCAGCGGAAGCTCCACCAGCATGGCGAGGCGGTCCTCTTCGGGGCGCAGGCTGCACAGGCCGTTGGAAAGGGCGGGCGGCAGCATGGGCTCCACCGAGCGGGGGAAGTACCAGGAGTTGCCGCGCGCCAGCGCTTCGGCGTCCAGGGCGCCCGCCGCGCCATGGCCGGGGCGCACATAGTGGCTCACGTCCGCGATGGCCACGCGCAGGAGCCAGCCGTTGCCGCGCCGTTCCACATGGACGGCGTCGTCAAAATCGCGCGCGTCCGCGCCGTCGATGGTCACCAGGGGCAGGGCGCGCACATCCTCGCGCCCGGCGAAATCCTCGGGGCCGGGCGCGGTGGGGAGGCGCGCCGCCTCGGCCAGCGCCGCCGGGGGAAATTCGCGCGGCGCCTCGTGGTTGAGCTTGACCAGCTCCTCCTGAACAGCCACATCGTCCTCGCGGCCATAGTCGCCCACAATGCGGGCTGTCCACAGGTCGGAGGCAAGGCGCTGCACCGGGGCCAGCAATACCAGTGTGCCCGGTTCGGGGGGCGTTTCGCCGGCAGTCAGCTCCACGCTGAAATTGACGGAGAGGCGCGCGTCCGCCGGACGGCAGAAAAGTGTATGCCCTGTGCGGTGGGCTGCATGGGCGGGGATTTCCTTGAGGCCGCGTTCCACAACCTCAGTGATGCGCCCTTCGGGGGATGGGCCGCGCGATGCACCGGGGGAGAGCGCCACGCGCACAATATCCTGATGCCAGGCTTCGCCGGTCTGCGCAGCGGGGATATACACATCACGCGCGCCGGTAAATTCCAGGCGGCTGTCCCGGTTGTTTTCGCCCTCGTCAACCGGACGCATGGGCGTAACAAAGCCCCCGCCGTCACGTAGCGAACTGAAGCGCCCTGTTATGTGCTTGAGGGTTTCGGGGCGCGTCCACATGCCGCCGCGCAACCGCAGCAGGCGGCCCTGCTCGGCCAGCGTTGTCAGCGCGGCTTCAAGGTCACCCTTGGCGCGCCGGGCAAGGCCCAGCACACGCAAAAGACCGTCCACTCGCAAGGGGCGCGACTGGGCGGAAAAGACCTCCAGCAGTTCCTCTCGGGAGGGAAAGCCGGGAGTATGGGCAGAAGCGCCGGGCGCTCCGCGTTGGGATTTTTTCTTTTTCATGGGGTCCTGTAGTGCGAAAGAAGGGGGCAAAAGGCATGGCCTTTCGCCCCCGATCACTCAAATTTCAGGCTGCGTTGGCGCAGTGCCGCATCAGTCGCGGTTGCCGCCGAACAGGCGCAGCATCATGAGGAAAAGGTTGATAAAGTCGAGGTAGAGCGTCAGCGCGCCAAGGATGGCGCCACGGCGCACTGCTGTACCGTCTTCCATGGGGGCGTTTTCGCCGAACTGGCGCAGCTTCTGCGTGTCATAGGCGGTCAGGCCGGTGAAGATAAGCACGCCAACGCAGCTGATGATGAAGTCCATCATGCTGCTCTTGAGGAAGATGTTCACCAGAGAGGCAATGATGATGCCGATGAGGCCCATGAACAAAAAGCTGCCCATAGAGGTGAGGTCACGCTTGGTGACTGTGCCGTAGACCGACATGGCAAGGAAGGTGCCTGTGGTTACCAGAAACGCATTGGCGATGGACGCAATGGGGTACACCACAAATATGGACGAAAGGGTAGCACCCGTGACGGCAGAATACAGCAGGAACAGGCCTGTGGCCGTGCCAGCGGACATTTTGTGAACCGCCGCCGAAAGGGCGATGACAAGGCCAAACTGGGCCACCAGCATGAGAATGAGCACAATGGTGTTGCCAAAAATGGCCGCCTGCACGGCAGGCGAACTGGCAACGGCAAAGGCCA
Organism: uncultured Desulfovibrio sp.; assembly: GCA_900547595.1. Taxonomy (GTDB): domain Bacteria; phylum Desulfobacterota; class Desulfovibrionia; order Desulfovibrionales; family Desulfovibrionaceae; genus Desulfovibrio. The sequence continues at coordinate 600 of URHE01000143.1, read as the reverse complement.
CAACTGTGGTTACTGCCAGCCCGGCAGTCATCCACTGATAAACCTGACGCATGTAAAGGGAAGCAACGCTGGTAGCGGAGCTTTGAGCAACACTGCGGCTGTATGACATTATATCCTCCGAAAAGCAGTTGAAGGCGCTCAGTCCGTTCGGCGGCTACGGCTCCGTGCCGCAGTGCCGTCGGGCGGGCTTGAAGATTGTCTTCTGCCTACAAGTATAATAACGGCAGCGGCATTTAGCAAGGGCTGGGAGGGGAAAGTTCGGCGCTGGCGGCTGCGCCAGTGGTGCTGGAAGGCGGCGTATGACCGGTGTAGTCCAGCCCCGTGTAGTCTGGCCCTGCGCATTCCGGTCTTATGTCGCGCGGCCAGCCGCCCTTGCTGCGTGTACGGCAGCGTGCTACTTTGCGCCCTGCCGGGGCAGACCCGGCACATCATATTGAGAGGAGCAATCCATGAAATCATTTCGTGTTTTTTTTCGTGCTGTTACGCTGACTCTTTGCCTCGGCGGCATGCTTGCCCTGGCAGGGCAGGCGCAGGCTGCTGAGCCCGATCCGGCCGTGAAGCTTGAAACCAGCCTTGGCGACATCATTGTGCGCCTTGATG
>URHE01000142.1 GCA_900547595.1 uncultured Desulfovibrio sp. | reverse complement strand
TATTTTTTAGGATCCTTGCGGCGACAGCCCCCGCCCTTCGCTCCGCTTCGGGCGGTCAGCGGAAAAGTCTCCTTTCCTCGCTGAAAAAACCATAACGGAGTTTAATGAGGTCTGAGCCTAGCGGCGTTGCAGCGCGGCCAGGCGGCGCATGCCCAGATGGCAGATGGCCACGGCCAGGGCGTCCGAGGCGTCCAGCGGCCAGTGGGCCGCCGCTTCGGCGCGCACGTTGAGCAGACGGCGCACCATGAAGGCCACCTGCTCCTTTTCCGCCCTGCCCGTGCCCACCAGGGATTTCTTGACCAGGGTGGGGGCGTAGTCGCTCACGTCCAGCCCGGCGGCGGCGCAGGCCGCCACGGCGGCGCCGCGCGCCTGGCCGAGCTTGAGGGCGCTGGCCGCGTTTTTGGCCGTGAATATCTGCTCCATGGCCGCCTGGTCGGGCCGGTGCCGGGCAAGGACCTCTCCCAGTTCGTGGTAGATGCGCGCGAGCCTGCGCGAAAAGCCGCTGTCGCCGCCCCCGGCCGGGGCGGCGCTCCCGCGCCCGGCGCCCGTGCGCACCACGCCGCACTCCACCAGCGCAAGGATGCCCGAAACCTCGCGCACCACGCCCCAGCCCGTGCGCTGCGAGCCGGGGTCGATGCCGATGACGGTGATGGCTGCCATCCGGTGCCGGGCGTCCCTAAATCCGCTACTCCGCCGGCATGTCGTCCGGGAAGTCCGCGTTGACGTAGACGTTCTGCACGTCGTCGTTGTCGTCCAGAGCGTCCATGAGCCGCAGGAGCTTGACGCCCGTGTCCGCGTTGACGGCCACGAGGTTGGCGGGCACCATGGCGAGCTCGGCGGATTCCATGGTCACGCCGGCGGCTTCGAGCGCGTCGCGCACGGCGGCGAAGTCGGCCATGGCCGTCTGGATGGTCCAGACATCCTCGTCGTCGATGACGTCGTCGGCCCCGGCCTCGAGCGCGGCCTCCATGATGGCGTCCTCGGCGTAGTCCGCCCTGGGCACGGCGATGACGCCCTTGCGTTCGAACATCCAGGCCACGCTGCCGTTCTCACCCATGGCGCCGCCGTGCTTGGTGAAGAGGTGGCGCACCTCGGCCACGGTGCGGTTCTTGTTGTCCGTGGCCACTTCCACCATGATGGCGATGCCGCCCGGCCCGTAGCCCTCGTAAAAGGCTTCGGCGATGTCGCCGCCCGCGTCCTCGCCGGTGCCCTTGCGGATGGCGGCCTCGATCTTGTCCTTGGGCAGGTTGACGGCCTTGGCCGCCGCGATGGCCGCGCGCAGGCGCGGATTGCCCGTGGGGTCGCCGCCGTTCTTGGCCGCGATGATGATCTCCTTGGCGGCCTTGGTGAAGACCTTGCCGCGCTTGGCGTCCTGGCGGCCCTTGCGGTGCTGGATATTGGCCCATTTGCTGTGACCGGACATGTGACCTCCCCGTGTGGGAATGGTGAGTGTGCTGAAAATTTCCGGCGGCGGCCTCAGTGGGCGCGTGCCGCCTCCGGCCCGTCCGCGCCGCCCGTTTCAGGCGTGATGCCGCCCGGCGCCGCCTTCGGGCCGCGGAACCCCAGGCCCGTGTAAAAGGTTTCCTTGCTCTCGGCCCGCGAACTCTTGGGCTTGAAGGACGCGACCTTGCGGAAGGCCCGGCGCATGGGCGCGAGCAGTTCGTCCATGTCCGGCCCCATGAAGATTTTGACCACAAAGTTGCCGCCCGGCTTCAGGTGGCGCAGGGCCGCCTCCAGCGCGGCCAGGGCCAGCTCCAGCGAGCGCGCCTGGTCCGTGAAGCGCGAGCCGGTGGTGGCCGGGGCCATGTCGCTCATGACAAGGTCGAACGGCCCCGTTTCGGCCAGCAGGGCCGAGAACTCCGCCGAGGGCGCCAGCGCGTCCGAGCGCCTGAAGATCACCTGCGGCGGAAAGACCGTGGCCGTGTCCTGAATGTCGCAGGCAAGCACGCGCCCGCGCGCGCCCACGCGCTCGGCGGCGCCGATGGACCAGGAGCCGGGCGCGGCGCCGAGGTCGAGGACGCGCATGCCCGGCGCCAGCAGGCGAAAGCGGGCGTCCAGCTCGCGCAGCTTGTAGATGGAGCGAGCCGGATAGTTCTCGCGCTTGGCCTTGAGAAAGTAGTGATCGCGGTATTCCTTCATGCAGCGGAACAGCATACACGTTTTCGCGCCGTTCGCCAAGTGGCGCGGCGCGGCCCTCCTCCCGCCCCCCGTGTCCCGCGGGCCCGCGCTGTTGACAAGAGCGGGCCGTGCGGGTATTGCTCTGTGTTCCTTGCCCGTACCTCAGGTGCGAGCTGTCAATCCACAAGGAGAAGCATCATGCGGAAGTTCGAGACCCTCCTCCTTCTCTCGCCGGAGCTGTCCGCCGAGAGCCGCGAGGGCATCCTGGCCGCGCTCACGGGCATCATCGAGCGCGAAGGCGGCAAGCTGGCCGAGGTCGACCAGTGGGGCATGCGCGATCTGGCGTATCCCGTCCACAAGCTCATGCGCGGCTTTTATGTGCGCCTCGTCTACGAGGCCCCGGCGGCGCTGGTGGCCGAACTGGAGCGCAATATCCGGATCACCGACGGCATCTTCAAGTTCATCACCGTCAAGCTGGCCGACGAAGCGGCCGGGGAGGATGCGTAAATGGCCTTCAGGAAGAAGTTCGCCCCGCGCCGCAAGTTCTGCCGCTTCTGCGCCGACAAGGAGCTGCCCCTCAATTACAAGAACCCCGAAGTGCTGCGCGACTTCATCACCGAGCGCGGCAAGATCATCGCCCGCCGCATCACCGGCACCTGCGCCCGGCATCAGCGCGAGCTCACCCGGGAGATCAAGCGCGCCCGCCAGATGGCCCTGCTCATCTACACGGCCACGCATGATTCCGTCGTCAAGAAAAAGAGCAATATCTAGGAGGCGCACATGAAACTCATTCTTCGCGCCGATGTGGAAAATCTCGGCAGCCTTGGCGATGTGGTCGAGGTCAGGCCCGGCTACGGGCGCAATTATCTGCTGCCCCAGGGGCTGGCCATGGTCGCCAGCCCGGCCAACCTCAAGGTCTTTGAGCAGGAGCGCAACAAGCTCCAGGCGCGCATGGACGCCCTGCGCGCCGAGGCCCGCGGCCTCAGCGCCCGCCTTGAGGCCCTGGAAGTGGTCATTCCCATGCATGTGGGCGAAAACGACAAGCTCTACGGCTCGGTGACGAGCACCATCATCGGCGACGCCATCGCCGCCCTGGGCGTGGAAGTGGACCGCCGCCGCATCCTCATGGACGCGCCCATCCGTTCGCTGGGCGAGCATCCGGTGCGGGTGCGCCTGCACGCGGATGTCATCGCCGTGGTGCCGGTCAAGGTGGTTTCCGACCATCAGCCCGTTGCGGAGGAAGAGGTCGAAGCCGTGGCCGAGGCTGTCGTCGAAGCGGCGGAAGCGGCCGAAGCCGTGGCCGAGGCCGAAGCCGGGGCCTAGCGTGGCATTTGCGAACAGTGCTTCGGACGCCCCCGGCCGCAAGG
>URHE01000141.1 GCA_900547595.1 uncultured Desulfovibrio sp. | reverse complement strand
CCCCCCGCCGCTCCGCGCGGCCAGCGCGGGCGTCCCGGACGACGCGCCCCGCGCCGCCGCAAAAGCCCTCCGCGCGGACAGGGGCCTCGGCGTCCCCGGGGCTTCCGCCGCCCCGGACAGCTCCGCCGCGTCCGCTCCCGGGGCCGAAGCGGCGGCTGCCGCGTCCGCCCCCAAAAGCAGGACGGGCTCCGGCAGGGACAAGGTCGGCATTGACGCGCAGGGCGGCGCGCAATGGCTCGCTCTGGAGCCGGGGCTGGATTTTGGCGAGTTCCGGCTTGAAGGCGCGGAGTTCCGCCTCACCGCGCTGCGCATCGACCCGCAACGGTTCGACTTTGTGCTCTGCGCCAGCTCCGCCGACGGAAAGGGACCGCGCGCCCTGGATACCTGGGGGCGGGAGCGGGACCTTGTGGCCGCCATCAACGCCAGCATGTACCTTCCGGACGGCGCCACGAGCACCGGCTACATGCGCGGCGCCGGCCATATCAACAATCCCCGCCTGGCGGAACGGTTCGGCGCCTTCTTCGTGGCCTGTCCCGACAGCGGGGAGCTGCCCCCCGCCGCCATTGTGGACCGCGATGCCCCGGACTGGAAGGAGCGCATCGCGCGCTATGACCTCGTCATCCAGAATTACCGGATGATCAATGCCGACCGGCGCATCCTCTGGAGCCCCGGGGGCCCGCTCTACTCCATTTCCGCCGTGGCGCAGGACGGCGCGGGCAGGATACTCTTTCTCCACAGCCGCACCCCGGTGGAAGCCTACGCCTTTGCGCAGCAGCTGCTGCACCTGCCGCTGGATGTGCGCACGGTCATGTATGTGGAAGGGGGGGCGCAGGCCGGGCTTCTGGTGCGTTCGCACTCGTTGCGGCGCGAGCTGGGCGGCGTGCATGCGCCCTCGCTGCTGGTGACGGGCAACCTCAAGGCGCTCCTGCCCAATGTGCTGGGCGTGCGCCGCAAAAGCGGGGAGTGCGCCCCGCGCGGGCAGTGACGGGCATCTTTACAAGCGCCCCGGTTTTCGCCATAATCCTCATCGACCGGAAGGAGCGGGGGCACGGGCCCCGCACCCCGGTGAGCGCTGTCCCGGCATGCGGCGTGCGCGATCGCGCTCCGCAGACCCAGGAAAGTGCAATCACCCTACACGGAGAAACGTATGACCAAAAGGCTTGAAGTGTATAAGTGCAATGTGTGCGGCAATATCGTTGAAGTCCTCCATGCCGGCGACGGCGAGCTCGTCTGCTGTGGGCAGCCCATGAAGCTCATGCGCGAGGGCTCCACCGACGGCGCCACGGAAAAGCATGTGCCCGTCATCGAGAAGTGGGAAAAGGGCTATCATGTCAAGGTGGGCAGCGCCCGGCATCCCATGGAGGAAAAGCACTACATCGAATGGATCGAACTTTTGGCCGACGGCGTGAGCTACAAGCGCTTCCTCACGCCCGCCGACGAGCCGGAGGCGTTCTTTGAAGTGACCGCCGACAAGGTGGCGGCCCGCGAGTTCTGCAACCTGCACGGGCTCTGGAAAGCCGAAAACTGAACCTCAACCTTCATGGCGCCCGGATGGCGCCCTTCCTGTAAGGAGCAAAACATGGCAGCCAATTACGTTTGCAGTGTCTGCGGCTACGAATACGACCCCAAGGAACACGACAACGTGGCCTTTGAAGACCTTCCCGATGACTGGACCTGCCCGGTCTGCGGCGTGGGCAAGGACCAGTTCACCAAAATGTAGCGCGCGCCGCGGCGCGCCGCCCGATCATCGCCCCGTCTTGCCGCACGGCGAGGCGGGGCGTTTGTGGATACGCGCCGGCAACGGCGCGCTTTTACCGCCGGGGCCCCGGCTCACGCTGTTTTTCTTGTGGAGAACTCCATGCAGCCAGTAGAAATCAAAAAGGATATTTTCTGGGTCGGTGACGTCGACTTCGATCACCGCGACTTCCACGGCTATTCCCGTTGCCCGGACGGCACCACTTCCAACGCCTACCTCATCAGGGATGAAAAAAGCGCTCTGGTGGACTGCGTGCCCGCGGGCAGGGCGGGCTCCCTGCTCTGCCGTCTTGCCAAGACCATGCCGCCGGAAAAGGTGGACTACATCGTCTGCAACCACATGGAACTGGACCATCAGGGCGCGCTGGCCGAAATCGTGGAGCGCATCCGCCCGGAGAAAATCTTTGTCTCCCAACTGGGCCTCAAGTCCATGGCCGGGTATTTCGCGGGCAGGGACTGGCCCGTCCAGGCGGTGAAAAGCGGCGATGTTCTGGAACTCGGCGCGCGCCGCATCATCTTCCAGGAAACGCGCATGCTCCACTGGCCCGACAGCATGGTCTCCTACATTCCGGAAGAAAAGCTGCTCATCAGCAATGACATCTTCGGCCAGAATATCGCCAGCACGGCCCGTTTCACGGACGATTTCGGCGACAAGGCCGAATTTGTCCGCCGCATCAAGGAATACTACTACAATATCGTGCTGCCCTATTCGCCCACCGTGCTCAAGGCCCTGCCCGTGGTGGAAGGTCTGGACATCGACATGATCGCCCCGGACCACGGCCTCATCCACCGGGGCCGCGACGCCGTGCGCTTCATCATCGACGCCTACCGCGCCATGGCCGAGCAGAAGCCGCAGCAACGCGCCGTCATCTTTTACGATACCATGTGGAAATCCACTGAGCGCATGGCCTACGCGGTGTGCAGCGGCCTTGAGGAAAACGGGGTGCCGACGCGCATCATGTCCGTCAAGCACAACCATCACAGCGCCGTCATGACCGAACTGGCCGACTGCGGCGCGGTGCTCGCCGGTTCGCCCACCCACAATAACGGCATCATGCCGCTGGTGGCCGCCCAGCTCACCTATATGGAAGGGCTGCGGCCGCTCAATCGCGTGGGCGGCGCCTTCGGCTCCTACGGCTGGTCGGGCGAAGCGCCCAAGCAGCTTCAGGCGCGCCTGGCGGCCATGCACATGGACATGCCCGCCGAGCCCGTCAAGTGCTCCTGGGCGCCCACCAAGGACGATTACAAGGCTTGCCATGCCCTCGGCGCGGCCGTGGCGGAGGCGCTGAAGAAAAAGTGCGACGCGGCCGGCGCCTAGCCGCGCCGGGCCTGTTTTTTGCCCCAAAGACCTTCCCGCCGTTCCGGGGCTGCCCGTGCCCCGGTCCGGAGGGGAGGTCTTTTTTGTTGCGCGCCGGGGAGGAATGCCCTACCGTTGCAGCTTGCGCCGCAACTGCCGGAGGCCGTCCCGCCACCGCGCGGGCGCAGCCCCGTGAACTTCCTGATAGCAGGAACACAGGCCGATGCTGGATACGGTTTTTTTCACCAACGAGCTTTTGCCCGCCCTCAACAAAGGGCTCGTGGTCTCGCTGGCGCTCATCATCCCGGCGGCGAGCCTCGGCTTTGCGGGCGGCGTGGCCCTGGGCTGCGCCCGCGCCTTCGGCCCGCGCTGGCTGCGCCGCCTGGGCGACGGCTATACCGCCCTGCTGCGCGGGGTGCCGCTGGCCATCCAGCTGATGAT
>URHE01000140.1 GCA_900547595.1 uncultured Desulfovibrio sp. | reverse complement strand
TGCCAGCGCAAAAAAATCTTATTTTTTAGGATCCTTGCGGCGACAGCCCCCGCCCGAAGCGGAGCCAAGGGCGGCCAGCGGAAAAACCTCTTTGCCTCGCTGAAAAAACCATAACAGAGTTTAATGAGGTCTGAACCTAGGCCCTCTTCATTCATGGCGGGGAAGCGCCGCAGGGCGTCCGGCCTCAGATCACCTTGTTCAGCGCGTATTCGATGATGCCCTCGGCCCCGGCGGCCCGCAGACGCGGGATGAGGTCGCGCACGATGCCCACCTCCACCACGGTTTCCAGCGAGAGCCACGCCGTGTCGCGCAGCGGCGAGACCGTGGGCGAGTTGAGCGAGGGCAGCATTTCCAGAATGGCATCCAGACGGCCGGCGGGCGCGTTCATCTTGAGCGCCACGAGGTTCTCGGCGCGCAGGGCGCCCTGGAGCAGGAGCGTGATCTGGTCGATCTTGGCGCGCTTGCGCGCATCGGCCCAGGCATCCCTGTTGGCGATGAGCACAGGGTACGAGATCATGACCTCGTCAATGATCTTGAGCCCGTGGGCGCGGATGGTGGTCCCGGTCTCCGTCACCTCCACGATGCCGTCGGCCAGCCCCTCCACCACCTTGGCCTCGGTGGCGCCGTAGGAATAGAATATCTCGGCGTTCACGCCCTTGCCCGCGAAATAGCGGCGGGTGAGCCCTTCCAGCTCCGTGGCCACGCGCCTGCCCTCCAGGTCGGCCGCGCAGGTGTAGGGCGCATCCCCGGCCACGGCCAGCACCCAGCGGCAGGGACGCGACGAGGTTTTGGAATAGACAAGATCGGCCACGCGCACCACGGCATCCTCATGGCCGCGCTCGCCCAGCCAGTCCAGCCCGGTAATGCCCACATCCAGGACACCCGCGGCCACATAGCCGCCGATCTCCTGCACGCGGCAGAGCGAGGCCGAAAGCTCGGGATCGTTGATTTCCGGAAAATAGTTGCGCGCATGCTTGCGGATCTTCCAGCCCGCGCGCTCGAACAGGTGGATGGTGGCGTCCTCGAGCGAGCCCTTGGGCACGCCGAGCTTGAGGATGGGACGATTCTGGGCGCTCATGCGTCACTCCCTTGGCCAGGGTTGGGGCCGGAAACAGTGGCCGTGCCGTAGACGGCCTCGGGATCGAAAACCATGGGCGCGCACACGGCAAGCGCGCCCGCGCGCCACTCCCGGAAAAAGCAGGTGCGGTGCCCGGTGTGGCAGGCCGCGCCGCCCGCCTGCTCAACAAGCAGGAGGATGGCGTCGCTGTCGCAATCGAGGCGCACGGCGCGCACGCGCTGCACATGCCCCGAGGTGGCGCCCTTGTGCCAGAGTTCGCGGCGGCTGCGGCTCCAGAAATGGGCTTCCCCGCTCTCCAGGGTCCTGCGCCACGCCTCCTCGTTCATCCAGGCGAGCATGAGCACCTCGCCGCTGGCGGCATCCTGCACCACCGCCGGGAGCAGGCCGCCCCCGAAGGCCGGGGCGAACTCCGCGCCGGGGAGCGTGCGCGCCCCCGTCTCCGGCGCAAGCGCCGTCTCGTGCCCGTTGGTCATGCTTCCTCCTGCCACGCCCCGAAATGGCGGCGTCCCGCGTTTTCGCCCGAAAGGGCATGGGTGACGCCCCCTGTTCTAAGCGCATTCCCCGCGGCGGGCAAGCCGCATTTCCCCGCCCGGCGCCTTGCGAAACCGGCGGGAATGGCGTATACGGTGCAGGCCACACAGTGCGAGGGAGCCGCCGCCCTAGAGCGTTTTCGCAATGAAAGTGCGTGAACGCTCTGGCGGACGCGGGAGCGGACGCCCGCGCCGTAATAAGGCGGAAAACCACGCTTTTCCGCCGCTTGTCCCGCTTTGCGGGGAAATGGAGGCGGCGAAACCTGAGGAAAATATCTGTAAGACAGATATTTTCCTCAGCAAAATGCTCTAGCGTCCTTCCCGATTTTGGCGCGCCCCGCGCGCAAAGGTCGTTATATGCCGGATATTTCGTCCACCCTGCCTCCGGAGGAGGCACCCGCCGAAAGCGCGCCCGCCGCGCATGAGGAACTGGCGGGCATTTCCGTCAGCGAGCCGGAAAATTCTCTCCCCGGAGTGGAACTCGCCGGTCTTGCGCCCGCCCTTCAGGCCGCCTGCGCGCGGGCGGGCTGGCAACGCCTCATGCCCGTCCAGTCCCTGGCCCTGCCCTATCTGCTCGCCGGGCGCGACATCATGGTGCAGTCGCGCACGGGCAGCGGCAAGACAGGCTGCTATCTCCTGCCCATGCTCGCCGCCCTGGACCCGGAGCTCAAGGCGCCGCAGGCCCTGGTGCTGGCGCCCACGCGCGAACTCGCCCTTCAGGTGGAGCGCGAGGCTGCCACCCTGTTCGCCGGAACCGGCATCGACGTCTGCGCCATTTATGGCGGCGTGGGCTACAAAAAACAGATGGACGCCCTCCGCGCCGGGGTCCAGGTCATCGTGGGCACGCCGGGCCGCGTGCTGGACCATCTGCTCCGGCACACCCTTGATCTCGGCCAGGTGCGCCTCCTCGTTTTCGACGAGGCGGACCGCATGCTCTCCATCGGCTTTTATCCGGACATGAAGGAAATACAGCGCTACCTGCCCGTCCGGCGCCACACCTGCCTGTTCTCGGCCACCTATCCGCCCCATGTGCTGCGGCTCGCGGCGGAATTCATGACCGAGCCGGACATGCTCTCCCTCTCCCGCAAGGAAGTCCATGTGGCGGAGGTGCAGCACCTCTTCTGCGAAGTCAAGCCCATGGACAAGGACCGCGCCCTCGTGCGCCTGCTGGAGACGGAAAACCCGGCCTCGGCCATCATTTTTTGCAATACCAAGGCCAATGTCCACTATGTGGCGGGCGTGCTCCAGGGCTTCGGCTACAGCGCGGACGGCCTTTCGGCCGACCTCACCCAGAGCCGGCGCGAGGCCGTGCTGGAAAAGGTGCGCCAGGGCACGCTCCAGTATCTCGTGGCCACGGACGTTGCCGCGCGCGGCATCGACATCCCGGCCCTTTCCCATGTGTTCCTCTACGAGCCGCCGGAAGACCACGAAAGCTACATCCACCGCGCCGGACGCACCGGCCGCGCGGGGGCGGCGGGAACGGTCATTTCCCTGGTGGACGTCATGCAGCGCATGGAGCTGGAGCGCATCGCCCGGCATTACAAGATCAATCTCACCGAGCTTGCCGCCCCCACCGACGCCGATGTGGCGCAGGCCGCCTCCGCGCGGCTCATGGCCGTTCTCGAAGCGCGCTACCGCGGCCTGACCGGCCTTGAACGCATGCGCGTGGCGCGCTATGCCGGCCTCGCGCGCGACCTTGCCCGCCCGCAGGAGCCCACCCCCGGCCAGGCCGAGGGCGAGGAAAACGACAACCTGCTCCTGCTCGCCATGCTTCTGGACGCCTGCCATCAGGAACGCCTGCGCGAAGGCCGCTTTTTCCCGGATGCCGGGCCCGCGCCGGAACCGGGCAGGAGCGCCGGAGGACGCGGCGGCAGGGGGGGCCGCTCCCGCGGGAGGCGGAGCGCCCGCACCGAACCCCCCGCCTCCGGCCCCGCGGACGCC
>URHE01000139.1 GCA_900547595.1 uncultured Desulfovibrio sp. | reverse complement strand
GGGCGGGAACAGGCGCCCGCGTCCGAACCGGCGCGGGTCTGGCCCCAGGGACAGGCCGGGGAGGCGGCGCGGGCCTTCGCCGCCGGAGACGTGGCAACGGCCCGCGGCATCTGGGAACGCCTGGCGGCGGAAGGCGACGGGCAGGCCATGAACAATCTCGGCGTCCTCTATGACCAGGGCCACGGGGTGGAGCCGGACGTGGGGCGCGCCCTGCACTGGTTCGCCAGGGCGGCGGAGGCGGGCAATACCTCGGGGATGAGCAATTACGGCCGCATGCTCGAACAGGGGCGCGGCATGGAGGCCAACCCCGCCGAAGCGGCGCGCTGGTTCGACCTGGCCGCGCGCAAGGGCCAGCCCGAGGCGCAGTACAATCTCGGTTTTTTGTATGAGCACGGGCGCGGCGTGCCCAAAGACGACGCGGCGGCGGCGGCCTGGTACAGCCGGGCCGCGTCACAGCGCCAGCCCGAGGCGCTCGGGCGCCTCGGCCATTTCTACCGGGTGGGGCGCGGCGTGGCCGCCAATCCGCAACGGGCCGTCCTGCTGCTCTATGCGGCGGCCATGGAGGGGTTGCCCGACGCCGTGGAGGAGCTCCGGCTCATGGCCGGGGAAGGGCGCCCTGCCGCCGTGCTGTTCGGGCAAAAGCTCGACGCGGCCACACGCGCGGGCATGCGCGCCGCCCTGAAAAAGGCCGGAGCCGCTGTCCGGAGCGAGGATGACGGCAAAATCTGCGACAGCTACGACGCCGCCCGCGTGGTGCCGGGCGCCACGGAAATGGCCGTCTGTTACGGGCGCGGCGCGGATGCGCCCCTGGCGTTCCTCAAGATCGACTATCCCGCGCCGGACAGGGCGCGCGCCCAGGCCATCCTCCACATGGTGGAAGGCCGCTTCGGGCCGCCCTCGGCCGGCGAAGGCGAGGATTCGCGCCTCTGGAACCTCGGCACCACCGTGGTCGCCACCCAGTACGCGCCCACCCACGGCCAGATGAGCCTCATGTACATGGTGCCCGCGGTCTATCACCAGACGCGCGGGAGGCGCTGAAGTCCGGCCCGGCGGGGCGCGCGATGTCCCCCCGTGTCCCGTGTTCCCGCCTCAGCGGCTGCCTGTCCCCACACTGAAAACCGTCTGGCCGCGCGGCTTCACTTCCAGGCGCTGCCCGGCGCAGGCCGTGAGCAGGGCGCAGCACAGCAGTGCGGCCACGGCGCCCCAGACGGCGCGTCCGGCCCGTGTCCGTCCCGCTCGACCGCTCACCGCGTCTCTCCGCCGCTGCCCGTCCCCTCCGCCGGCGCGTCCGCCCGGCGGCCGTCGTTGTTCCGCCGCCCCGTTTTTTCCTGGGAGATGCGCGCCCCGGCGGGCACGTCCTCGGTGATCCAGACATTGCCGCCGATGACCGCGCCCTCGCCGATGATGACCCGGCCGAGGATGGTGGCCCCGGCATAGACGGTGACATTGTCGCGCAGGACCGGGTGGCGCGGGATGCCCTTGGTCAGGGTGCCGTCCGCGTTCTTGGGGAAGGAGAGCGCCCCCAGGGTCACGCCCTGATAGATGCGGCAGCCCCGTCCGATGACGCAGGTCTCGCCGATGACCACGCCCGTGCCGTGATCGATGAAGAATTCCTCGCCGATGGCGGCGCCGGGGTGGATGTCGATGCCGGTGGCGGAATGCGCCATTTCCGCGATGATGCGCGGGATGAGCGGCACCTGGAGCCGCTGGAGCTCATGGGCCACGCGGTGGTGGAACATGGCGGTCAGCGAGGGATAGCAGAAAATGGTCTCTCCGGGGCTGCGCGCCGCGGGGTCGCCCTCGTAGGCGGCGGTGGCGTCGCCCGCCAGCAGCCGCCGGATCTCGGGCAGGCGCTCCATGAAGGCCCTGGCGGCGGCGAGGCCCCGTTCCTCGCAACGGCCGCAGGGACCGGCCAGGGGGTCTTCCTCCCCGTCGGCGCAGTCAAAGCAGAGGCCGCTGACGATCTGTTCGCCCAGCTTGCGCAGGATGCTGTCAAGATTGGCGGCGAGATGGTAGCGCATGGATTCGCGGCGCACGCGCACGGGGCCGAAATAGCCGGGAAAGATGGCGGCCCTGAGCCGCCCCATGATCTCCCGCAGGGTCTCCAGGGAGGGCATGGCCGCGCCGTGGGCCTGGCGGTGCCAGACCGCATCCAGGGATTCGGGGCGGCAGAGGCGTTCCACCACCGCGTCCAGCATGGGCATGGCGGTGTCGCTTGGGGAAAAAGACATGGGAGCATCCTTTTTTTCCTCCATGTGTACACGGGGTGGACGCGGCCCGCAACTGTCGCCGGGCGCCTAAAGTTCTTCGGCGTTGCGCCGAAAAAGAGGACGGAAACCAAGAAAAAGCGCCGCCGGAGGGCGGCCGGAGGATGTCATGGATGACGTGCAGATGGGCATGAGTGTGGCCGTGACCAAGGAAGCCATGGATTTTCAGGCCAGCATGAGCGCGAACCTCATCAACGGCTCGCTGGAAAAGGGCGCGGAAATGCAGCAGACCCTCGCCCGCAGCGCGGGACTCGCCGCCGAGGGCATTGGCGGCAAACTCGATGTGGTAGCCTGAGGGGCATGCGCCCGGGGAAATGAAGAGGACAGGGCCGCGCGGGAGTTCCCCCGCGCGGCCCTGCGGATCAGGCGTTGAGTTCCGAACGGAATTTGCGGGAAAGCCGAAAGACCATGACCTTGCGCGGCGGCAGCGTGATGGTTTCGTCCGTCTGGGGATTGCGTCCCTTGCGGGACGCCTTTTCGTAGCATTCAAATTTGCCGAAACCGCTGATCAGGAGGGAGCGGTCCTTCTTGATGGCGCTTTTCATGATCTCCAGCAGCTTTTCCACCACCTGTTTCACATCGACACGGTTTTTGTCGGTCTCTTCGTAGATGGCCTCAACGATATCCGCTTTGGTAAGTGTTTTTTTCATGGCAGGTTCTCCACATCCCGCCGCGCGTTCCGCGCCGCATGCGCCGGGGCTCGGCTCCCGGAACGGCCATGCCGCTTCCCACGGGCGGAGATTTCTTGTAGAAGTCATTTCCTGCTTCAGATGGATTTCCGCCGCACGCGCGTCCGGCGCGGCACAAAAAGCGCCGGAGCCGCACCACGGAGAGGCGTTCTGGCGGAGGAGCTTCCTGTGTCAGCCCTTGGCTGAAACAGGAAATGATTCATAAACCTACGCGGAATGCCCGCAAGGAGCAAGCGCTTTTTTGCGGGCGCCGTGGCTGCCGGCACTGGCGGCGCCCTGAAAGCGGGGGTCCTCCCGTCCCTGCCGTGCCGCCGCGCGGCCCGCATTTGCGCTCTTGTGTCCGATGCTTCACCAGCCCGGAATGCCGCGCCATGAAAGCCTTCCCCCCGTCACGTCCCGCGCCGCCGGGCGCGCCCCGCGCCATGGCTTCCGCGTTTTCCGTGGCCATGCCCTGGCCCGGCGCCGCGCCGCGCCGCGCCATTGTGCCCGTCTTTCTTCCCTTTTCCGGCTGTCCCCGGCGTTGCCTGTTCTGCGCGCAGGAAGCGCAGACGGGGCGGCGGGCGCCGACCGGCGCGGACATGGGCGCCCTGCTGGCCGCCGCGCGCGACACGCTTGAGCGGCGGG
>URHE01000138.1 GCA_900547595.1 uncultured Desulfovibrio sp. | reverse complement strand
GATATTTTCCTCAGGTTTCGCTGCCTGCATTTCGGCGGAAAAGCGTGGTTTTCCGCCTTATTACGGCGCGCGCGTCTGCTCTCGCAGCCGCCAGAGCGTTCGCAATTTCATTGCGAAAACGCTCTAAGGCGCAATTCCTGTTCGCGCAATTCCTGTTTTGCGGCTATCGTCATATCCCCATCAGCCGCGCCGCATCTCCTCTATGAGCTGGTTCAGGCGCTGCGCCTGCTCCGAAAGGGACTGCACGGCCCGCGAGGACTCGTCCATGGCGCTGGCCGTTTCGACCGCGATGCTGTTCACTTCCGAAATGGAGCGGTTGATCTCCTCGCTGGCCGCTGACTGTTCCTCGCTCGCCGCGGCTATGGCGCGCACCTGATCGGCGGTCTGGTCGGCCATGCTGACAATTTCGGTCAGGGCCTCGCCCGACTGGTTGGCACAGGCGGTGGCCTCTTCTATGGCGCCCACGGCGGAATCCACATCATCCCTGCTCTTGGCGGCGCTGCCCTGGATATTCCGTATTGCCTCATCCACGCGGCTGGTTGCGGCCATGGTCTTTTCGGCCAGCTTGCGCACCTCGTCGGCCACCACAGCGAAGCCCCGACCGGCCTCGCCGGCCCTGGCCGCCTCAATGGCCGCGTTCAGGGCCAGCAGGTTCGTCTGGTCGGCTATATCGGCAATCACCGACATGATCTCGCCTATGGACTGGGCGCTTTCGGAAAGTTGCGTCATCCCGTGCTTCAGGGTCATGGAGCGCTCCCGCACCTTGTGGATGCCGGACACGACCTGCTCCACCACCTTTTCGCCGGCCTCCGCCTTCTGGCGCGTGGCGGAAGCCACTCCGGCTGCGGCGCTGGCGCTTCGCGACACCTCCAGCACGGTGGCATTCATCTCCTCCATGGCAGTGGCGGTCTCGGCCATGCGGCTGGCCTGATGGCCCGAGCCTTTCCTGGACTCCTCAATCTGGGCGGAAAGCTCTTCGGATGCCGAACCGAGCACCTCGACCACGTTCTCAAGCTGCGTGGCGGCCTCATGGATGCCCTCGCTACGGGCGCGCTCCGCCTCCTTCCTGGCCTCCTCGGACTCCCGGATCGCCTTCACCGCCTTATCCGCCGCGGCCTCCGCCTCCTTTGTTTTCTGCTCGCTCTGGGCGAAGAGGCGCTTCAGGCCAAGCAGCATTTCCCTGGCGCCGCGCCCAAGCACGCCGATCTCATCCCCGCGGGCGGCCACGCGGTCCAGGGAAGCCTCCTCGGCCGCATCCAGCTCCAGATTGCCATGCGCGATCTTGTCCACCAGGGCGGCTGTGGAGCCCAGGCCCCGGGATATGCCCCGCGCCACACCGACGATGATGCAGCCAATGAGCAGCATGGCTATGGCGCACACCAGAAGGCTGTTGCGGAACATGCTGGCCACAGGCGCCAGGATGTCGTCCCTGTCGGCGCTGACGGCCACCAGCCAGTCCACAGTCGGCACATGCTCGAAGCGGGCCACCTTGGCCACGCCATTCACTTCATACGAATGACCGCCCGCGGGCGAGTCCAGCATATGCCTCAGCCATTCCTGGCCGCTGTTGTTGGCCCCCACCAGCTTCTTGTCGGGATGCATCAGAAGGATGCCATTTTTATCGTAAACAAAGCTTATGCCGGTGTTGCCAATGCGCACATTGTCTGTGGTGGCGGCCGCCAGCTTCTCCAGCGCCATGGTCGCGTAAACCGCGCCCACTATCCTGTCCCCGCTTTTCACCGGCAGGCCAAGGGCGCTGGAGAGTTTCCCATTGGCCTTGCTGATGATGGTGAACGGCTCGGGCTTGTCATTCATGGCCGCCTTTATGTAGCCCCTTTCGCCAAGGCCGGCGCCGATGAAATTCAGATTGGAATGGGCCACGACCTTGCCCGACCCGTCCACCACGCCAATGTCGCGCAAGTCGGAGAAGCTCTCCGCCATGCGCTTCACGGCCTGCAAAAGCGTCTTGCGCATGGCTTCGGCGCTGGCCGTATCGCCGCCTTCGGCCAGGGCCGTCAGATAGGAGCGGGCCGCATCGCTCTGGGCGAAATCGCCCAGGGCGCTCCCCAGCAGGGAGACCGTGTTCGCCAGCTCGGTTTTCTGGTCACGGGTCACAAGGGCTATTTCCTCCACGATCTGCTTTTCCATGTAGTCGCGGGCGACGAAATAGTTGACCAGTGTCAGGACCGAGAAGCCCAGGACAACAGGCAGAAGAATACATAAAAGCATTTTTTGCAAAATCGACATTTTCACCTGTCATCCCCCCCAAAAAAATTGCCGGCCATGAAGGCGTCATGCCCCATTCAGTTCACGGATTCTCAGGGTTTAACTTAACAGCCGCGCCATTTCCCTGCAAGAAATTTTTGTCTGCGGCTATCATGGATAATATCGGCAATTGATGACAACTCTTAAGAGTTAAGGAAACGCTGATTGAAGCGTTTCCCGCGGTCTTGCGGAGCAAGGCCGCCCGCAAGCCGTGAAGAGGGAAAATTTGCTTTTCCCGTTAAATGAACGGCCTGACGTGCCTTTCCCAAAGAGGCTTTTGCCTCTTTGGGCATGGAGCTGATGTATTCTGCGAATACATCAGCGGTTCCTTAAGAAGAGTATCGAAGATACCAAAAGGGGCTGTGCCGTCCGCGGGGAAATGGCGGCAGCGAAACCTGAGGAAAATATCTGTCTTGCGGATATTTTCCTTCGCAAAATGCTGTAATGGCCCGCAGGGGGGGGCGTTCAGGGGCGCGGGGGGGATGCTGGAGATGCTACGGTCGTCGCGTGGCTGTCTGCAGGTCCAGCCATTCCCGGACGCCGGCGGTGGCCGCCGCCGGCAGACAGTCCGCGAGCCAGGGCCACGGCGGCGGCGCGGAACATCTGCCCCCTGGCCATGCCAGAAAGCCGTGGTGGAGGTGGAAACGCTCCGGGCGTTCCTCCGCCGCGCCTGTTCCGGCATAGCGGACATCCCCCAGAAGAGGGTGGCCGAGAGCGGCGGCATGGGCGCGGATCTGGTGCCGGGCGCCGCGCCGGATGCGGCAGCCCGCCAGCGTGAGCGCGCCGGGCTGGTCCCCGCCGCCGGAGTCGTCGGCGCTGCCGCGCAGCACGGGGCGCAGCCGCGCCGCCGCTTCCGGCCTCCAGACATGGA
This sequence comes from uncultured Desulfovibrio sp., assembly GCA_900547595.1. Lineage (GTDB taxonomy): Bacteria > Desulfobacterota > Desulfovibrionia > Desulfovibrionales > Desulfovibrionaceae > Desulfovibrio. Next base: position 455 of record URHE01000138.1, on the reverse strand, counting down.
GCGGAAAGAATTCCGTCCAGCGCAGCCTGTCGCCGTCGTCCGTCAGCGGGCGGGCCGTGCGCCGCCCGTTGGTATCCAGACGCCCCCGCGCGGTCAGGGGGCCGGGCAGGGCGCCCGTGAGCAGCGCCAGATAGCGCTTTTCGCAGTGTCCGGCGGCTTCGGCGGCGCGGAAGGCGCGGGCCGCTTCCGGCGTCAGGGCCGCGCAGACAAGGCCCGACGTGCCCTGATCCAGCCGCTGGAGCAGCGTCGGCGCCTCGCCCGGCATCAGCACCGGGCCGCACAGGGCCGGGAGACGGGCTTCCAGACTGTCGCCGTCGTTTCCGGCCAGGGCCGCGCTGTGCAGACCGGCGGGCTTGAAGAGCACGCAGAAGCCGCCCATGCGCGCGAGCAGGCGCGCGGACGTTGCGGCGTCCGGCGCGGGTCCCGCTTGCGGCGGGGCAAGGGCGAGCAGGTCG
>URHE01000137.1 GCA_900547595.1 uncultured Desulfovibrio sp. | reverse complement strand
CCGCCTTGTCTCCCCACACCCCTTCCCGGCACGCGGCGGGCGTTGGCAGCGCGGCGCGCCGGACAGCGCGATCGCGCCCCCGCCACGAGCACGGACGTGCCGCCCCCCCACGGCCCCGGCGGCGCAGGCTGCTCTCCCCTCCCGCGGCTCCGCGCGTGCCGGCAATTGCCATCCGGGAGACCGTGGGGTATGCTAATGGCGTTTTCTGAACCCTGCTTTTGCCGCCAGCGCCCGCGGCGCCGTGTCCGGCCCCGCGGAGGCGAAGCTTTTGCCCGGAGTTGCCGCCATGTCCTCTCCGCGCGCCCGCCCGGCAGTCGGACGCTCCCTTTTGGGGCGCGGCTGCCTGGTCATGGTCCTTTTTTGCCTGCTCCCCGGCCTGATGCCGCCGGCGGCAACCACCGCCGCGGAATTCACCGCCCTGGGGCACTGGATGTTCGGCCTGAACGCGGGGAACGTCTACGGCCAGAAGCGTTCGGACGTGCGCGACCATTTTCAGGCCGTGCAACGCCTGCGCACCCAGTTCGGCTTTGTGGCGGCGCCGTCCCTGGACGGCCAGATACAGCTGGAAATGGGCAAGACCAACTGGGGGCAGGCATCGAGCGGCGGCGCGCTGGGCACGGACGCGGCCCTGACCAAGCTGCGCCACGCGTGGCTTGACTGGCGCGCGCCCGGCAGCGGCACCTCCGTCCGCATGGGCCTCCAGCCGGTGAACATGCCCTCCTTTGTCAACGGTTCGCCGCTGTTTTCCGAGGATGCCGCCGCCATCGTGGTCTCGCGGAAACTGCACGAGCGCCTGGACGCGACGGCCTTCTGGGCGCGCGCATCGGCGGACAATGAAGTTCCGGGGCGCGCGGCGCTTCCCGGCTTCAACGAGCTGGACTTTTTCGGGCTGTCGCTGCCGGTGCGCGGCGATGCCTTTCGCGTGACGCCCTACGCCATGTTTGCCGAGGCCGGCATCAACGCCTTCGGGTCGCGGACCGAAACCGGCGCCGGCTGGTCGCTCACGCCCTACAAAAGCTCCCTGCGCACGGTGGCGGCCAACCTCACGCCCGTGGGCGGCACGCATCTGCTGGCCGATCCGCGCGCGGCCCGCCGCCTCAGGCCCTGGGGCACCTCCTGGTGGGGCGGCATTGGCGGCGATGCGGACCTGGACGCCCGCTGGCACCTGGCCGGGGAGGCCGCCTTCGGCAGCGCGGATTTCGGTTCGCTCACGGCCCGCGGCAGGCGTTTCGCCATGCGCCGCGCGGGCTGGTACGGGGCGTTCCTGGCGGAATACCGGCAGGGCCGGCTGACGCCGGGGCTCCTGGGCTGGTATTCGTCCGGCGATGACGGCAATCCCTGGAACGGCTCGGAGCGCATGCCCGTGGGCAAGAGCGCCAACCGGGACTGGAAGGTGCTCAACCTGGCCTATGACGGCGCGCCCTTCTGCCCGGACGGCGGGGCGCAGATCATCAGCCCCAACGGCACCATGATCGGCACCTGGGGGCTGGTGGGCTTTCTGAAAGACCTTTCGTTCGTGGAGGGGCTCGGGCATACCGTGCGCGTCGGCTATGTGCGCGGCAGCAATGACCCGGCCATGGTGACGGACAATCCGTTTTTCACGGACGCCACGCCGGGGGGCTATCTCACAAGAAAGGACGAGGCCGTTGAAGTGGATTTCGAGACGCGGCTCCAGGTATACGAGAACCTGACCCTGATCCTGGATGCCGACTGGCTGCGCGTCAACTGGGACGGCGGCGTCTGGAAACGCCTCGGCGACCGGCTGGAGCGGGATTTTTACCGCGTGGGCCTTACCGCGTACTATCACTTCTGAACCATGGAATTTGGATGGAGAAAATTCCATGAGCAGGCACGACAAACTCTTCTACAGCAAACTTCTGCTGCTCTTTCTCGGCATTGTTTCCCTGCTGGTCTTTTTTTACACCATAAAGCTGCGCGACGTCATCGAACAGAACATCCTGTTCAATATCAATGAAATCGCCCAGCATGACAAGCGGGCCATCAGAACCTGCCTCGAACTCTTTCTGGACGAGCTTTCCGGCGTGGAAAAACGGCTTGCGGCGGAGGGCGGCGATTCCCTCAGGGAACTGGAAACGCGGCTGAACCTGGAAAGCGCCACCACGCCCTTCAAGCGCCTGTTCATGCTCGCCGAGGACGGCAGGATATTCACGGACAAATTCCTCATCTACACGCCGGGCCAGGGCGGCATTGGCGGCCGTTTCGACTTCAGGCACCTGTTTGCCGGCAACAGCGGCAGGGAACTTGTCCTGCGCTTTGACGACAATGCCGAGTTCGCGGGCATCTCGCGCGAATCCATCCTCTGCGCCATACGGCTGGAGGATTTCAGCGTGGCGGGGCTGCGCATGACCGCCCTCATAGGCTTCACGGACATCAGCTTCCTCCAGGAACACCTGATCATCGAGAGCTTTGTCAGAAACGACCGGGCCTATGGCTTCAGCTCCGTCATCGACATGAACGGCAACTATATCGTGGGCCGCACCCGGGATATTTATCTGCGCAACGACACCAACTTTTTCACCCAGCTCGCCACCTCCCGCTCCAGCAGCCTGACCAAGCGGGAGATCGTCAGCCGGATGGCCAGGCGGGAGGACTTCAGCCTCTACCTCGAGGACGGGGACGGCAAGAAACTGGTCTATTTCGTGCCGTTCATCAACCAGGCCGGCCCGCATCTGGACTGGTATTTCCTGATAATGGTCAACAACGATTATCTGGTGGCGCGCCAGGCCACCTTCTCCCTCATGGGCCTGTCCCTGCTCGTGCTGGTGGTGCTGGTCCTGACCCTGCTCATGGTCTATGGCATCTTCAGCCGCAACCGGCTGCACATGGCCAATGAATCCGTGCGCGTGCGCAGCGAGTTCCTGTCCAGCATGAGCCACGAGATCCGCACGCCGCTCAACGGCCTGATCGGCCTCAACCATCTTGTGGCCTCCCATGTGGAAGAGCGCGACAGGCTGCCGCAGATCAAGGACTGGCTCGGCAAGTCCAGAAGCCTTGCCGAGTATCTGCTCTCGCTGCTCAACGACATTCTGGACATGTCCAAGCTCCAGGCCGGCAAGATCGACATCGCCAACGTCCGTTTTTCCATAACGGACATGATCGCGGACGTGATCTTCATGCAGACCGCCAATGCCGAAAAAAACGGCCTGCGCCTGACGCTGGAGGAAAACGTGCCCGCGCCCTGGGTTCTGGGCGACGAGACGCGCCTCAAGCAGATACTGATCAATATCATCGGCAATGCCGCCAAGTTCACCCCCGCCGGCGGCTCCATCACGGTCTCGGTGCATCAGGAGCGCACGGACGAGCGCCATGTGCGCACCATCTACCGCTGCCAGGACACGGGCAGGGGCATGAGCAGGGCCTTTCTGCAAAAGCTGTTCGATCCCTTCACCCAGGACGAGCAGGCGCAGCGGCATGCCGCGCTCAGGGGCACGGGCCTGGGCATGCCCATCACCAAAGAACTTGTACAGGCCATGGGGGGCAGCATCGAGGTGGAGAGTGAAGAGGGCGTCGGCAGCACCTTCACCGTCGGCATCCCTTCCGAACTGGCGGAGCCCGACGCGGCCGCTCCGCACGGGGCCGCCCCCG
>URHE01000136.1 GCA_900547595.1 uncultured Desulfovibrio sp. | reverse complement strand
CCGCACGCCGCGCAGGGCCATGCCGCCGGAAAGCGCGCAGACGAACCCCAGGCCGAATACCGGCAGGAGAAAGAAGGCGCTCAGGGCATCCAGCCCGAGCGTGCACGCGCCCACCGGCAGCCCCCAGGGGAGCTGGAGCGCGGCGCCGCCGCCGTCCAGCAGGACGCCCGCGGCGCCGCCGAAGCCGAGGGCGCAGCCCAGGGCCGCGCATCCCGCGCCAAGGGCATTGACGCGGCGCCCGCGCCGGGGGCGGGGGGGCGTGAACGATGCGGCCACGGCCAGGAGCCCGAGGCACAGCGCCCCGGCCAGAAAAACGCACAGGCTGGCAAGATAGCAATCCATGGAAAACCGCGCACGCAAAAAGTGGAATGGATGTCGCCAGAGGCCGGACACGCCGTCGCCATGCCGGCACGGCTGCCGCATGGCCGAAATGCTTTCCCGCTTCCTAGATGAGCCCCTGCCGCAGCAGGCCGTCGAAATAGGCGATGGTCTTTTCCAGGCCCGCATCCAGCGGCGTCTGCGGCTCCCAGCCCAGTTCCCGGCGGGCAAGGGAGATGTCGGGACGGCGCTGCTTCGGATCGTCGGCGGGCAGGGGCTCGCGGACGATGCGCGAACCGCTGCCTGTCAGCGCCACGATCTTTTCCGCCAGTTCAAGGATCGTGAACTCGCCGGGGTTCCCCATGTTCATGGGGCCGATAAAATCCTCGCGCGAGGCCATGAACCGGAGCATGCACTCCACAAGGTCGTCCACATAGCAGAACGACCGCGTCTGGCTGCCGTCGCCATAAATGGTGATGGGCTCGCCCTTCAGGGCCTGGACGATGAAATTGGAGACCACGCGGCCATCGTTGGGATGCATCTTTGGGCCATAGGTATTGAAAATGCGTCCCACCTTGATGGGCAGGCCGGCTTGCCGGCGGTAGGAGAAGAACAGAGCCTCGGCGCACCGCTTGCCCTCGTCGTAACAGGAGCGGATGCCGATGGGGTTGACGTGCCCCCAGTAGCTTTCGGGCTGGGGATGCACCTCGGGGTCGCCGTAGACCTCGCTGGTGGAAGCCTGATAGATGCGCGCGCCCACGCGCTTTGCCAGACCGAGCATGTTGATGGCCCCGTGGACGCAGGTCTTGATGGTCTGCACGGGGTCATGCTGATAGTGGATGGGCGAGGCCGGACAGGCGAGGTTGTATATCTCGTCCACTTCCACATAGAGCGGGAAGGTCACGTCATGGCGGATAAGCTCAAAGCGCTTGTCGTCCATGAGGTCTTCCACATTGGCGCGGGCGCTGGAAAAGAAATTGTCCACGCAGATGACCTCGTGCCCTTCGGCAAGGAGCCTGGCACAAAGGTGTGACCCCAGAAAACCGGAGCCGCCGGTGACGAGAATCCGCTTTCTCAAGTGCATGATGTCCCCCCTCGCGCCGGTATGCGGCGAATGGCGCAGATACGGCGCGCTCCGCACTTTTACGCGCAAATATCCGCCATGGCAATGGCTTTCTTGCGCGGCCGGCGCCGCTTTGCTATGCTCCTTGCCGCAGCCGGGCAGCCCGACGCGCCCGCCGGTCCCCCACCCCGTCACGCCACCGGATCATCATGGGACACAAGAAACCGCACCGCATCGACCCGCTCACCCTGCCGCTGCCTCCCGAAGGCGTGGACAGCCACGCGCACCTGGACGGCCCGGAATTCGACCCCGACCGCGAGGCGGTCCTCGCCCGCGCCCGCGCGACGGGCCTCACCGGCATCGGCAATGTCTTTCTCTCTCCCGAAGCCTTTCGCGACCGCCGGCAGCTCTTCGCGGACCACCCGGAAGTATTCTTCCTCCTCGGCGTCCATCCCTGTGACGGGCAAACCTGCACACCGCAGTGTCTGGACACCATGGCCGCGGCATTTGCCTCCGAGCCGCGCCTGCGGGCCGTGGGCGAGATCGGGCTGGACTTTCACTGGGACGACTGTCCGCGCGAACTGCAAATGGCCGCGTTCGCGGCGCAGCTCGACCTTGCCCGCGCCCTGAAAAAACCCGTGGCCCTCCACTGCCGCGAGGCCGAGGAAGAATGCCTGACCATCCTCGAAGCGCGGGGATTCGCGGGCTTTCCCCTGCTCTGGCACTGTTTCGGCGGCGGCCCCGCGCTTGCGCGGCGCATCCTCGCCAACGGCTGGCACATTTCCGTGCCGGGCCCCGTGACCTATGCCGCCAACGCCCCCCTGCGCGAGGCCGTGGCCCTCATCCCCGCAGACCGTCTCCTGCTGGAGACGGACGCCCCCTACCTCTCGCCCGTGCCCTGGCGCGGCACCCGCAACGAGCCCGCCTATACGGTATTCACGGCCCGGGCCATGGCGGAGGCGCGGGGCGTGACGCCGGAAGAGCTCTGGCGCGTCTGCGGGCGGAACGCGCGCCGCTTTTTCGGCCTTGCGCCGGTGGAGAACGGCGCGCCCGCGGATGATCGCCCCCCGGCCCCCGGCCAACGCTGAAGGAAGTCCATGCCGTCCGCCCAACCATCATGCCCGGCGTTTCCGCCGCCGCGGTGAGGACGCGAGCATGCGCCCCGGCAACGAAAACCTCTCCCCGGCGGCCCCCGGGCGGACGCGCCTCGCGGACTTCGCCGGGCGCCCCCTGAGCCTCCCGGATGCGCCCACCGCGTGGGAACGCCTGGACGGCGATGCCCCGCGCCGGGATCTGCTTCTTCTCGGCCTCGGCCCCGGCAGCCCGCAGGCTCTGCCCTTTGCGCGCGCGGCGGTGGAGCGCGGCGGCACGGTATTCTGGCTGGAAGAGCCGGAAACCCTGCGCCGCCTGCATCCGGAGGGTTTCGCCCCTCCCCCCGGCTGGAAATCCCTGCCGTCGCGGGCCAGCGAACATCCACGGGACGCCGCCGTTTTCCTTTACCGTCCCTCCCTGCGCCTGGCCCCCGATTTCTGGGGGCCGCTCGTGGGCGGGCTGGAGGCCGGGACCATTTCCCCCCGCCTGACGGCCGCGCCCCCTGACGCGCGCGCGGTCTGGCTGCCCGGCGACGACACGCGCCTCCTGCACCGGGAGCTGCGCCAGGCCCTTGCGGAGGCGGGTCTTGTCCCCCTGGAAGGATGCCCCGCAACGGGCGGCGGAACCGCGCTGGCCGCAATCTGGGGAGAACGCGCGCCCGCCTTCGTCCTGTCCGTCAATCTGCGCGGCATGGACCCGGAGGGCCGCGTATTCCACTGTTGCCGGGCCCTGGGCGTGCCCGTGGCGCTCTGGTTCGTGGACAATCCCTGGCATATCCTCTCCGCGGCGCGGCTCCCCTGGTGGCGCGAGGCCGCGCTCTTCGTGACCGACGCAAGCTTCCTGCCCGGCCTGCGCGCCGCCGGGGCGCGCCGCGTCCACCATCTGCCGCTGGCCGTGGCGCCGCATATGTGGCGCCCCCTGCCCGATGCGGCCGAGGCCGCCCGTCTGGCCTGTCTGCCTCCCCGTTTCGTGGGCCGCGCCGCCTTTCCAGGCCGGGAACGCTTTTTCGCGGCCGCGCAGGTGCCGGATGACGCCATGGCGGAGGCTTCGGCCCTTGCGGCCCGCGGCGCGCGCCCCGATGAACTGGCGCATTTCCACTGGTGGCGGGCACGGCTGGGGCTTCGCCCGTGGCCCGGGCACGCCATCCGGAGCGCGGGGCTCGGCGCGGAACGCT
>URHE01000135.1 GCA_900547595.1 uncultured Desulfovibrio sp. | reverse complement strand
GCCGCTATCCCCAGAAAGGCCAGCGCCAGCAGGGAAGAAAACCGCAATCGCAGAAAGGGAGGCGCTTCCGCGCTGTTGGGGGAGCTTAGGGGCATTTCGGTCTCGCGTGTTTCGGGAACAGGCGCATGGAGGCTTCAAAAAGGCCGGGCGCAGCATAGCAGCCGCATGGGCGGGCGTAAAGTCCCGCCCGGCGCGCATGCGCCGGGCAAACGCCCGCCGGGGGGCGAACAGCAGCCGGGCCGGGCCGGTGCCCGCGCCTCCCCCGGCTTGACAGGCGTCCCCCGGCCTCTGGTACACTGCCGCAAACCGCGCCTCAGGAGTCCGCCATGCCCGTTTCGCTCCGTATGCTTCTTTCAGCCCTGCTCCTGCCGCTGCTCTGCCTGCCTGCCGCCACGGTTCCGGCGGCCGCCCCGCAGCTCGACATCAGCAACCAGACCCGGCAGGACCTGCTCAATATCCGCTTCCAGTCCGGGGCTTCGGTCTTTTTTCTGCGTCTGGACATGGCGCCGGGCCAGCGTGACGCGGTGGAGAATCCGGGCGGCGTGGCGGACATGCGCGTGGACACCGGCCTTGAACTCTGGTCCTTCCGGGCCATTCCCGTGGGCAACGCCCGGCGCATGATCTTTTGCGGCGACCATGCGGCCTGCATGATCCTGGAACTGCGGGACGGCATTTCCCGGCATATCAGCGGCACGGTGCGGGCTCTCGTCCCCATGGCGGGCAGCCGCCCGGTGTGCGAGCTTGCCAGGTTCCGGCCGGGCATGACCATGAGCGATGTCTGCTCCCTCCTGAGCGCGGATGCCCCGCGCGACGACAATGGCGCCATCCTCGAAGGACTCGGTTTTGCCGGGCAGTTGTGGGCCGCGCGGCTCATACCTGGCACCGCCGATGCGGATGGCGGGGATGTGCACGCCCTGGGGCGCGAATATCTGGAGCATCTGGAACTGCGCCGTCCGCTTGACCATGCCGGGATCGAACAGTTGCTGCGCGTTCTCTACGCCCAGGGCTATACGCCATGGCAGGCGGAATTTCCCGGTCTGGACATGGATTTCACGGAAATGCAGGACCTTTCCGCCGAAAAGCGTCAGGACGCGCTGAATCTGGCCCTGCAGCGCTTCCTGCGGACAGGCAGGGGCGAGGCGGGCATCATGCTCGCGCCCGCGACGGAGCTGCCCGCCCTGGCGGAGGCGGACGGTCCGCGCTCGGACGTGCAGCTTTTCACCCTCACCCTGCGGCCGGACTCGGGCACATTGCTCGTGGATGTGGCGGCATACAAGGGAAGTTCCGGCAACTGAACCTCAGTTCGCCGCACCCGCCGTCTTTTTGGCCGCGCGCATCCGCCGCAGCCAGTCATACCAGGCGGAGAGGCCGCTGCCGTCGCGGGCCGAGACCTCGAACACGGCCAGGTCCCGGTTCAGGCGCGTGGCATGGGCGCGGGCGCGGGCCACGTCAAACTCCACATGGGGCAACAGATCCATCTTGTTGAGCAGCATGGCTTTGGCGAGGTTGAAGAGCAGCGGATATTTCTCCGGCTTGTCGTCGCCTTCGGCCACGCTGAGGATGGCCACCTTGGCATCCTCGCCGCAGTCGAACTCCACCGGGCAGACCAGATTGCCCACATTCTCGATGAACAGGATGTCCAGACCGTCAAGGTCGAGCCGCTCCATGGCCGAAAGCACCAGATTGCTGTTGAGATGGCACCCGCCTTCGGTATTGATCTGGACAGCCTGGGCGCCGGTGGCGGCCACGCGGCGGGCGTCGTTGTCGGTCTGGAGGTCGCCCTCGATGACCGCCATGCGGAACTCCCCGCCCAGGTCGCGCAGGGTGCGCTCCAGCAGGGTCGTCTTTCCCGCGCCGGGCGAGCTGATGAGATTGAGCGCGAGAATGCCCCTGGAGGCCAGGTCCCGCCGCACCTCGGCCGCGATCTTGTCGTTGGCTTCCAGAACATTGCGGACAACGGGGATCTGCATCACGGCCTCCATTGGCTCATCGGGGTTGAAAAAACTGTCCGCGCCGGGCCGGGCGCGCCGGTTCCCCGCCGGAGGGCGCCAACGCGTTCCCCGGAGCGGAACGGCGGGCGCCGGCCTCAGGAGGCTTCCACCTGACGGAGAAGAAGTTCCCTGCCCTGTTCCACCACATGCCCGGCCACCTCGCCGCAGCCGGGGCACGGTTCCCAGCGGGCTTCCTGCCCTTCGCCGCCAAAGACCGTGCCGCAAAACGGGCAGCGCAGCCGCAACGGCAGACGGACAAGTTCCAGACAGGCGCCTTCATGCGCGGTGCCGCGCGTCAGGGCCTCAAAGCAGAACTGAAGCGCTTCGGGCATGATGCCCGCCAGGGCGCCGTATTCCACGCGCACGCGCTCCAGCCGCGAACAACCCTGACCGCGCGCCGCGTCCTCGGCAAGTTCAAGCAGGCTCATGGCCACGGACATTTCGTGCATGCGGGAGGCTAGCCCATTCCCGGCGCCGCGTAAAGGCCGCTGCCGCCAGAAAGCCGCCCATGCCCCCGCAATCTTGCTATTTGGGGCGAATAATGTACATTTCAGCCATGCGACAGCCCAGATACCTCGGCGTCTACAGCGAGCGTTCCCAAAACGGGAGCGCGCCCACCGGCGGCGGCACGCCCGGCCGCGGCAGGCGCTTCTTTGTCTGGGAACTCTCCCCGGCGGACTACGCCATTCAGGAACTGGACGGCGCGCTCGAGCCGCGCGCGCACGTCCGGCTCATCAGCGCCGGGCGCCTCCAGAGCGGATTTCAGCTGGAGCCGTCCATCCTTGTGGCGCCCATCACCCAGCCGGATTTCGGACATGCCGAGCGCGAAACCGGCGACACCGCGCCGCGCGCGGCGGCGGAACTCAATGACGACACCCTGCGCGAGCTGGAAAACGCCCGCAGGGCCAAACAGGTGGAAAACGACCTGCGCGGCAGTTTCCGCAAGGCCCTGCGGGGTCTGGGGCGCCCGCGCGAACGGGAGGCGGCCCTGGCGGCACTGGAACAGCTCTCCGGAGTCACCGACGGCATCGTGCCCGTACACAAGCATATGTTCCGCGATTTCGGCGTCACGCTGCGCAAGAAGGACCTGCCGGAACTCGCCCTGCGGTGCGGGCTGCGCGTTCTGGAACTGGCGCCGGACGACGACCATGGGCATTTCAATCTCGCGCGCATCCTCTGCGCGCTCGGCGACTATGACAAGGCTGCCGCCCATGTGGAAACGGCCATGCGCCTTGACGGCGGGGAGCCGGTCTATCCGCGCATGCTCGCCCATATCCGCCGGCAATGCCGACGGCCTGGCCGCCCCGCGGCCGGACTGAAAACACCGGGAGCGGCGTGACCGCCCCGCTGACCGACAGCAAACGCTTCGCGGCGTCCGCGCCGTGGAGAACGAGGAGCCTCACGGCATGAACAAGACCATTTTCTTCCTGATCCTCGCGGTCTGTATCCTGGGCATGGCGCTCATCCTGCTCAATCAGCGTCTGGGACGCGACCCGGAACCCCGCCCCGCCGCCCGCGCCGGGCAAAGTGTCGTGACCGAAGCCCCCGGGGCGGGATCCGCGCCGGCCTTCCGCGAGGACGCCGCCGGGCCGGATGCCACGGCGCCGGCAGTGCCGCCCATGGAACCCGCTTCCGCGCCATCCCCTGCGGACGGCGACCGGCGGAACGCCCCCGCCATGCCGGACGCGGAGGACCTT
>URHE01000134.1 GCA_900547595.1 uncultured Desulfovibrio sp. | reverse complement strand
CACGCCGTTGCCGTGAGAAGGTACGGCGCCCGGAACGGAACAGGCATGGCGGCGTTTCACCGGGGTTTGGAAAATGGTGGAGGATACCGTGAAGATCAGGGCAAAGGGTACTGTCGTCGCATCGCTCGCAGCCTTCCTTTTGGCGTGCTGTCTTTCCGCGCCCGCCATCTGCGCCGAGAAGGGCCGGGCTTCCTGGCCGCCGCCGCCCGCTGCGGGGCAGCCCCTGACGGTTTCGGACACCATTTACGGCGTCCTGCGTCATCACCGGTCGCTTCAGGGCATGCAGGAGAACCGGCAGGTGCTGGAGCACGAACTGAGCCGCGCCCGCGCCGGGTTCGGCCCCAGCGTGGATGTGCAGGGCGAGGCCGGGGGCAGCCTTTTGAGCGACAATTCCACCCGCGACCGCGATCTGGACAAGCAGATGTACGGCGTGGGCGAGATCAGCGCCCGGCTCACGCAGCCCATCTGGGACGGCTTCGCCACGCGCTCGCGCGTGCGCAACGCCAAATCCACGCTGGAATCCGTCAAGGCCCGCGTGTTCGATACCGCCACCTCGCTTTCGCTGGACGGCATCATCGCCCATATCGACCTCCTGCGCCGCCGCGCCATCTACGCCCTGGCGGAGCGCAACGTGGCCCAGCACCGCGCCATTCTCGGCCAGACCCAGGACCGCACCAATCTCGGCGCCGACACCGAGGCCGACGTGAGCCAGGCGCAGTCCCGGCTGGCGCGCGCCCTGTCCAGCCTTTCGGAGGCGCAGGCCGCGCTGCTCGTGGCCGAGGACACCTATTACCGCCTGACGGGCATGCCTCCCGTGGCGCGCATGCAGCCCGTGGCCATGCCGCCCGATACCTTCACCGGGCCCGATCCCGTCTTTGAGCTGGCGGAAAAGCACAATCCCAAACTGGCCGCCTACCTTCAGGACATCCGCGCCGCCCAGGCCGACCGCCAGCTGGCCGAATCCTCCTTCTACCCCACGCTCAACGCCGAGGTGGGGCCCTCGTATTCCGACCGTGGCGGCGCCTATGACCGCTGGGTCTACAGTTTTGACGCCGTGGCCACCATGCGCTGGAACCTGTTCAACAGCGGCGCGGACGTGGCCGAGACCCGGGCCGCGTCGGCGCGCATCCGCCAGGCGCGGCAGCTGATGTACGACTATGTGGACGACCTGAAGCTGGACATCGAAAGCACCTGGGTCAACTATCTGGCCGCGCAGGACCAGTACCGCCATTATTCCGAGGCCATCAAGTACAACGAGTTCACGCGCACGGCCTATCTGGAGCAGTTCCAGCTGGGCAAGCGCAGCCTGCTCGACGTGCTGGACGCGGAAAACGAGCTCTACAGTTCCTCCACCCAGGCGGAGACCGCGCGCGGCAACATCCTTGTGGGCGCCTACCGGCTGTGCGCGCTCACGGGCAATCTGCTCCCCATGCTCTCCATCGACACCCGGCCCCTGGGCGAGAATCCCCCGCGCGATCCCAAGGACCCGCGCGAAGACTTTGAGCTGGGGTGGTTCAACTAGAGCGTTTTCGTACTGAAATTGCGCAAACGCTCTTAGGTGGAGGGCAACGGTATGGAAGCGTCCAGCGCGGAACAGGCCACGGAAGCGGCTCAGGCGCGGCAGCAGGCCCCGACCGATGCCGCCGGGGCGCCCGGCGCCTCCGGAACTGCCGGTTCCCCGCGCGCATCTTCTGCGCCTTCCGGCGGCGCTCAGACGGAGCAGGGGGGCGGTCAGGGCGTGGGCGCCCTGCGTCCCTCGGACGTGGACTTCATGCCCGGCCTGTTGCGCAGCCTTTCGGTGCTCATGCGCCTGCGCGGCAAGCCCGTGTCGCCGCAGTTGCTGCTGGCCGGGCTTTCCGGCAGCCAGATCACGCCCCGCGCCTGCCTGGGGGCGGCGCGCAAGGCGGGCCTTTCCGGGCGCATCGCGGCGCGGCCCGCCCTGTCGGACATCCCGCCGCTGGTGCTGCCGTGCATCCTGCTGCTGAAAAACGACCGCTCCTGCGTGCTCACCGCCCTGCGCGGCGGCCGCGCGGAAGTGATTTTTCCCGAGATCAGCGACAGCCCCCAGACCGTTTCCCAGGAAGAGCTTCAGGAAGAATACGCCGGCTACGCCATTTTCGCGGCTGTGCCCAGAGCGCCGGAGCGGCGCATGGAGGCGCCGCGCCTGGGGCGGGGCAAGCGCTGGTTCTGGGATGTGCTGCGCTATTACGCGCCCATTTACCGCCATGTGGCCCTGGCGAGCGTGGTCATCAACCTCATTGCCGTGGCAAGCCCGCTCTTTGTGATGAACGTCTATGACCGGGTGGTGCCCAATAACGCCACGGACACGCTCTGGGTGCTGGCCTCCGGCATTTTTGTCATCTATTTCTTCAACTTCCTGCTCTCGGCCCTGCGCACGCATTTTGTGGATGTGGCCGGGCGCAACGCGGATATTGTGCTGTCGAGCGCCCTGGTGGAAAAGGTGCTTTCCATGCGCCTGGACGCGCGGCCCGAGTCCACGGGCGCCATGGTCAACAACCTGCGCGAGTTCGAGCAGTTGCGCGAATTTTTCAGCTCGTCGAGCCTGCTCGCCTGCATCGACCTGCCCTTTCTCGTCATCTTTCTCCTGCTCATCGCCTTCATCGCCGGGCCCATGGTCCTGTTGCCGCTGGCGGCCATCCCCGTGCTCGTGGGCCTGGGGCTCTTCCTCCAGAGCCGCGCGCGCCAGAGCGCCGAGGCCGGCTACCGCCAGAACATGCAGAAGAACGCCCTGCTGGTGGAAATGGTCAACGGGCTGGAGACCCTCAAGTCCTGCATGGCCGAGAGCCGCATGCAGCGCCTGTGGGAAGCCATTGTCGGCCTGTCGGCCCGCTCGTCCAGCGAGGCGCGCAAATACAACAGCATGGCCGTCACCTCCGCCATGCTTGTCACCCAGATCGTCACGGTCATCATGATCGTCTGGGGCGTTTACCGCATCACCGACGGCCTCATGAGCATGGGCGCGCTCATCGGCTGCAATATCCTCGTGGGCCGGACCATGGCGCCGCTGCTGCAGATGGCCTCCCTGCTCACGCGCATGCAGAACTCGCGGGTGTCGCTCAAGGCGCTGGACATGCTCATGGAGCTGCCGTCGGAAGACGACGCCGAGCGGGTGAGCATGGATTACGGCAGCCTGGAACCGCACTTTACCCTGGAGGACGTGTCCTTCTCCTATCCGCGCGCCGAACGCCCGGCGCTGGAGCATGTTTCGCTCCACATCAGGCACGGGGAGCGCGTGGGCATCATCGGCCCCATGGGGTCGGGCAAGAGTTCGCTCTCGCGCATGCTGCTCGGCCTCTACCAGCCGGGCGAGGGCGCGGTGCGCTTCGGCGGCGTGGACATCCGCCAGATACCGTCGGCGGACCTGCGCGGGCGCATCGGCGTGCTGCCGCAGGAAGTGACGCTGTTCTACGGCAGCGTGCGCGAGAATATCGCTCTGGGCGATCCCTCCATCAACGACCATCTGGTGCTGCGCGCGGCGGCCCTTGCGGGCGTGACCGACTTTATCCGCAACCATCCCGGCGGCTTCGCCGCCCAGGTGGGTGAACAGGGGCGGGCGCTTTCCGGCGGCCAGCGGCAGGCCGTGGCTCTGGCGCGCGCCCTGGTGCGCGACCCGGAGGTGCTCATCCTCGACGAGCCCACGAGCAATATGGACACGGATTCGGAGCTCATGCTCCAGCGGCGCCTCGCGGGCATCATCGAGGGCCGCACGCTCATCCTCATCACCCACCGCCTGTCCATGCTGCGCATCGTGGACAGGCTCATTGTCATGGAAAACGGCCGCATCAGGATGGACGGCCCGCGCGATGAAGTGCTGGCGCGGCTGCGCGGCGGGGGTTCCGCCCGGCAGGGAGCCCAGGCGCCCTC
>URHE01000133.1 GCA_900547595.1 uncultured Desulfovibrio sp. | reverse complement strand
ATGTCATAGAGTATTTAATAAATTTCATTCTGATTTAATAGAAAAACAAAACAAAATTGTCGGAATGGAATCTACAACAGGTAATATGTTTCTTGTTCCAGAGCATGATAATATATTGGATAGCAAAAAGAAAATAAAACTAATAACTGACCTCTGGATTATGTGTTCTAAAGTCATATCTGATATATGTAAATCAAATAATATTCTTTATTATGAGTTTATACAACCATCACAATATCATACAACAAAAAAAATTACAGATTACGAAAAGCAATATTGTATTGATAAAAATTGGGAAAAATGGATTATCGAATACCCAAATATAATTAATAACGTATTAAATTTTCACAAAAACGATATCCAAATGGTTAATCTTGCGACGATATTTGATAATGAAGAAGAGGAAATATATGTTGATATGTGCTGCCATGTCAACTATCTTGGCAATTCAATCATAACAGATCATATAGTTGATTATGTTATCAATGATTTAAAATCAAGAAATATATTACAATAACATACTTTCTTTCACTAAAAACAAACAAATATATGGATATTTATTAACGAAATACTTGTTTATTCTGATTTTTCCGTACCCTGCTGACACGCAGGAACATGGAATGTTTATGGGTAATCGAATGGAACTTTATCCACGCAAGGGAGGAATAATGCTGGATTTTATCCATGATATTTGGAATTTCATGAGGATTCGCAAGAAACTCTGGCTTCTGCCTGTAATTCTTGTGCTGCTTATCTTTGGCATTCTTTTTGTATTGACTTCAGGCTCTGCTTTGGCGCCTCTTATTTATACTATTTTCTGAGGCACCAATGAGGCCACGCATAGCCATTCTAGTGTCTATGTGCAAAAGTAGACACTACACCTGATGGATACAGAACGTGCGGGGCACGCGGCCCCGCACGGCGGCGGAAGGCTACGCGGAAAGCCGGAGTGCCGACTGGAGGAGCGGCGCCCTACCCGCAGCGGGAAAAGCCGCAGGCGGGGCAGATGAGGCAGCCTTCCTGAAAAACCAGGGCCTCTCCGCATTCCGGGCATTTCTGGCCGTCGATGTCCGTGACCGTGCCCAGATGCTCGTCCTTGAGATACCGCTTTTCCAGCACCCAGGCGATGGCGTCCGGGATGGAGAGCAGCAGCCCCTTGCCCCGAAAGACCGGGTGCTCGCCGCCGATGCCCTTGATCTGGGCCACCACGTCGCGCACGGCCACGCCCGAGCGCAGCGCCAGGGAGACGAGCCTGCCGATGGCCTCAGCCTTGGCCGTTATGGAGCGGCCGGACTTGCCGATGGTGGCGAACACCTCAAAGGGCTGACCGTCCACCTCATTGACCGTGAGGTACATGGCGCCCAGGCCGGTCTGCACCTTCTGGGTAAAGCCCTGCACCACATCGGGGCGCTTGCGGACGCCGGATGCCGGAGCGGCCTGAACCGCGCCGGGCTGGCCATCGGGCTGGGCATCAGTCCGGGCGCCGTCCATCTTTTTCTGGCCCTCGCCCGTGGCGAGCACCTGAACGCTCTTGCAGCCGTCCCGATAGACGGTCACGCCCTTGCAGCCCTCCTGATAGGCGAGCCAGTAGATGTCGTGAATATCCTTTTCCGTGGCGGTATTGGGCAGATTGACGGTCTTGGAGACCGCGTTGTCCGTATGCCGCTGGAAGGCGGCCTGCATGCGCAGATGCCACACCGGCGCGATGTCCATGGCGGTGACAAAGGTCTTGCGCAAGGCCGCCGGGAGAAAGTCCATGTCCTGAATGGAGCCTTTGGCCGCCACGCTCTCCATGAGCTCCGCGCTGGCAAGGCCCGCATCGGCCAGGGCGGCTTCAAAATACGGGTTGACCTCCACCAGCCGTTCGCCGTCGAGGATATTGCGGGTGAAGCAGAGCGCGAAGAGCGGCTCCACGCCCGACGAGCAGCCCGCGATGATGGAGAGCGTGCCCGTGGGCGCGATGGTGGTCACGGTGGCGTTGCGGTACGGGCCCTCGCCGCGCGCCGCGTAGGTGGACGTGGGCCACGCCGGGAAGGGGCCGCGCTCCCTGGCAAGCTGCGCCGATGCCTTGTGCCCTTCGCTCTGGACAAAGGCCATGAGCCGCTCGCCCAGGGCCACGCCTTCCGGCGAGTCATAGGCCACGCCGAGCTCGTAGAGCAGGTCGGCAAAGCCCATGACGCCCAGACCGATCTTGCGGTTCCGGCGCACGGTCTCGTCGATCATGGGCAGGGGGAAGCGCGAGGCGTCGATGACATTGTCGAGGAAGCGCACGGCCAGATGGACGGCGCGGGCAAGGCCCTGCCAGTCCACGCCGTTGTCCGCGGGGTCTTTCTCCGCAGTGTGCCCCGGCACATAAAAGCAGGACAGGTTGATGGACCCCAGATTGCATGCCTCGAAGGGCAGCAGGGGCTGCTCGCCGCACGGATTGGTGGATTCGATCTCGCCCTGGTCCGGCGTGGGATTGTCGCGGTTGATGCGGTCAAGAAACACGATGCCGGGATCGCCCGACTGCCATGCCTTCTTCACGAGCAGGGCAAAAATCTCCCGCGCGGGCAGCGTGCCCGCCACCTCGCCCGTGGCCGGCAGGCGCAGCGCATACTCCTCGCCGCGCTCCACGGCCTGCATGAAGGCTTCGGTCAGGCCCACGGAAAGATTGAAATTGTTGAATTCGCCTTCCCGTTCCTTGGCGCGGATAAAGTCCACAATATCGGGATGATCCACGCGGAGGATGCCCATGTTGGCGCCGCGCCGCGTGCCGCCCTGCTTGATCTGCTCGGTGGCGGTATTGAAGATGCGCAGGAAGGAGACCGGCCCGGAGGCCACCCCGCCGGTGGAGCCAACGCGGCTTTCCCGGGGCCGCAGCCGAGAAAAGGAAAAGCCCGTGCCGCCGCCGGACTTGTGGATCATGGCCGCGTACTTGACGGCGTCGAAAATCTCCTCGATGGAATCCCCCACCGGCAGGACAAAACAGGCGGAAAGCTGGCCCAGGTCCGTGCCCGCGTTCATGAGCGTGGGCGAGTTGGGGAGAAACTTCCAGCTCGTCATGAGGTCGTAAAACTCGCGCGCCAGCGCCTCGGGCTTGTAGGGCGATTCGGGATACCTGGCCTCTTCCTCCGCCACAGCCGCGGCCACGCGCCAGAACAGGCCGCGCGGGTCTTCCGCCAGCGCGCCGTCCAGGTCCTTGCGCAGGTAGCGCTTTTCCAGCACGACTTCGGTATTGGGCTTGAGAGAGGGTCTGGGCAAATTTCTGGGCATGGCTATCATGGCGCGAAATCCGTGGTCTTGTGTCGGTGGGGAAAGGAAGTCCGGAACCAAGGCGGTCTTATACGCCAGCCGGGGCCGAAACGAAAGCCCCGCCAGCCCGCTTGTCTCGGATAACAAGGCGTATTAATGAAGGAAAATTTATGATTTTTTCCCGCATTGGCCGGAAGCGCCGCCCCGCGCGGGCGCGGCGAAAATGCGCGCCCCGCTCCTGAGGTCACGCCGGGGGCGCGCTTCCCGCCCCGGGCCCTCCCCACCGGCGGCAAGCCGCACGCAAGCCCCGCAGGGAAGCGCGCCGGCATCCTCCAGCAGGGCGAGGCCGCACGCCGCGCAGGCGTAGCGCGCCTGTCCGCGCACGCCCGGAACGGCAAACGGCGAGGAAAGCACGCGCGCCTCCGGCGCGGCTGCCCCCGCCTCGCGGGAGCGCCCGGAAGCGCGTTCCCCCCGCGAAGGCCCCAGCAAAAGCGGCGAGAGCGAAAGACTGCGCTTGGCAAGCCCCGCGCGCGCCGAAAGCGCGGCCAGCCATCGCGGCGCGCCTTCCGGCGCAAAGGTGAAGTGACACCACGCCCCGCGCGCCAGCGGGCAGGGGCCGTCGTGCATGCAGGGGGCATGCGCCGCAAGGCCGCCGGCAAGGGCCACGTCCCGCAGGCGCATCACGGTCGTGCCGCCGAGCCGGGTGCCGGGTTCCACAAAGAGCAGGACCGGCGTTGCG
>URHE01000132.1 GCA_900547595.1 uncultured Desulfovibrio sp. | reverse complement strand
CCTCGTCGGAGATTTCCGCCGTGTCGCCGGAGCCGGAACCGGAGCCCGACCGCGCGCCGCCGGACGCTTTTTCCCCGTTGACCGCGCTTGCGGGATCGAGGTCCCACAGGCCGTTTGCGCTGTATGCTCCGCTGATTTCCATGCTTTCGCTCCCGCGTTGAAAGGACGGCAGGATTTTCCCGCCGTTCATGTGCGGAACGGAAAGAAGCAGGATTCGTGCCGCGCCGTGACCGGGAACTATCTGCCGCTTTACCGCCGCCCCGGGCTGTGGCAGCATGCCGCCATGTCCTCGCCCGCTTCAGCGCCGGTGGAAACCGTCTCCTTTGCGCTTTCCGGGGGCGAAACGCTTGTCGCCGCCGTCCGCCGTTCCCCGCGTTGCCGCCGCCCCCGGCTCAGCGTGTCGCCCAGGGGCGCCCTTGTCCTTGTCATTCCCCGGGACTGGCCGCCCGCCCGCGCGCGCCAGGCGGCGCCGCTCTTCCTTCCCTGGCTGGAACGGGCGTGGCCGCGTCTTGCCGCCGCCCGCCCGGCGCCGTCCCTGCCGGAACATATCGCGTTGCCGCTGGCCGGACGCGTGCTGGCCGTGGAAGCCGCCGGAGACCTCGCCGCCGGACGCCGGCAAAGCCGGGAGGCGGCCGCCGTCATCCGCATGGGCGCGGGCGGGCGGCGGCTCGTGCTTCTGGAGGGGCGCGAGACGCTGCGCCTGTTCGGCGCCATCGGGGACCTCAGCCTCTGCGCCGGGGCGTTGGGGCGCTGGTGCCGGGCGGAAGCGGCGCGGCTTCTGCCGCCGCATGTGCGGGAACTGGCGCTGGCGCATGGCTTTTTGCCGCCACAGGTTTCCGTGCGCGACCAGCGCTCCCGCTGGGGCAGCTGTTCGCGCCCGGCGGCCGCCGTGGCCCTCGGCCAGCCGGGGCGCGTTCACCTGAACTGGCGGGCGCTGCTCCTTGAGCGCCCGCTTCTGGATCATCTGTGCCGCCACGAGCTCTGCCACCTGCGCCGGATGGACCATTCCGCCGCCTACCGCGCCGAGCTGGCGCGGCTCTCGCCTGACTGGGCCGCGCTGGAGCGGGGCCTTTCCCGCGCGTGGCGGGAGCTTCCGTGGTGGGCCCTGCCGCCGGACGGAACCGGCGCGTGAAGCTCCGCCCCGGGGCCGGCCCGCATCCGCGGCGGTTTCCCTTTACAGTCCAGGGCGGAACCGCTATAACGAAACCAGCTAGGGGAGCCGGACAGGCCCGCGCCGCAGGCGCGGGCAAGGCGGCTGAGAGTGGGGACGCGCCCCAGACCCTGTGAACCTGACGCAGTTCGCACTGCCGGAGGGAAGCGTCGACCGGATTCCCCCAGGTTCCGGTCTTTTTTTTGCGCCCTGCGTCGTACCTGCCGGAGGCATTCATGGCACATTCGCTCTGTTCCAAAAACGCGGCGCTGGCCGGGCTGTGCGAGCGGCATCTCGCGGAGCTTGCCCGCCAGGAGGCGCTGGACGAGGCTGTCATTCTGGAAGCGCTGGACGCGGGCACCATGGCGCTGCTGGGCAATCCCGCCCATCCGGGCCTGCGGCCGCTGCTGGTGGGGCAGCCCGCGCGCGTCAAGGTCAACGCCAATCTGGGCACGTCGCCCCTGAGCTCCTGCATGGAGACCGAGCGCCGCAAGATCGCGGCCGCCGCCAGGGCCGGGGCCGACACCATCATGGATCTTTCCATCGCGGGCGATCTGGACGCCATCCGCCGCGAAATGCTGGCCGCCTGGCAGCTCCCCCTGGGCACGGTGCCCATGTACGCCGTGGGCCAGCGCCTGCTGGACGCCGGGGAGGACATCGCCTCCATGCGGCCCGACGACCTCTTCGCGGAGATCGAGAAGCAGGCCCGGCAGGGCGTGGATTTCGTCACCGTGCATTGCGGCCTTTCGCGGCGCGGGGCCGAACTGGCCGTGAACGGCGGTCGCCAGATGGGCATCGTCTCGCGCGGCGGCTCCATGCTCGCGCGCTGGATGCTGGAAAATGACCGTGAAAATCCGCTGCTTGAGGAATTTGACCGCCTGCTGGACATCAGCCTCGGGCACAATCTCGTCCTCTCCCTGGGCGACGGCCTGCGCCCCGGCGCGGGCGCGGACGCGGGCGACGCGGCCCAGTGGGAGGAGGTCATCAATCTCGGCGTGCTGGCGCGGCGAGCGCTGGAGCGCGGCGTGCAGTGCATGATCGAGGGGCCGGGCCATGTGCCGCTCAATGAGGTGCGCACGCAGATCCAGGGCATCAAGCGCCTGACGCACGGGGCGCCGCTCTATGTGCTCGGCCCGCTCTGCTGCGACAGCGCGCCCGGCTATGACCACATTGCCGGGGCCATCGGCGGCGCGCTCGGCGTGGAGGCCGGGGTGGACTTTCTCTGCTATCTCACGCCGGCGGAGCACCTCACCCTGCCCGATGCCGAGGATGTGGCCGCCGGGGTCATGGCTTCGCGCGTGGCCGCGCAGGTGGGCGAGGTGGCGCTGGGGCGCCCCCGGGCCCTGGCGCGCGAGGCGGCCATGAACGCGGCGCGCAAGGCGCTGGACTGGGACGGCATGGCGCGGGCGGCCCTTGACCCCGATCAGCTCGCCAAACGGCGCGAGCCGCACAAGGGCGAAGAGGTCTGCGCCATGTGCGGCAAGTTCTGCGCGGTCAAGATGCTGCGGGAGACAAAGGCCGCCGCGAAGTAGGGCGGTTTCGCAATGAAAGCGCGGAAACGCCCTGGCGGCTGCGGGAACAGACGCCCGCGCCGGCGTCCCGCGTTCGGGGCCGCAGGCTGAACAGAAAAACTTCCGGAAATCTGGACCCCGGCGGGCGTTTCGCCGCTCCCTCGCGGAGCGGACGGAGCGCCCGCCCGTTGTTCAGCGGCCCAGAAGTCCGCGCGTCTCGGGCGTCAGCCCGCGCAGGCTGGCCGCCACCTCCGCGCCGCCGAGCGCCTCGGGGTCCTGGACGATGATGATGAGCAGGCGTTCGGGGGTTGCGCTGACCATGGTGGTGGCCCGGCCGCGCAGGGCCTGGGTGCGCGGCTCGCCGGAAAAGACCTGAAAGTTCCCTTCCGCGCGCGGCGGTGTGGCATCGCCCTGAAGTTCGGCCATCTGCCGCGCGAAGTCCTCAGCCGTGCTTCCCTTGCTGTTGGGCAGCACAAAAACGCTCACCTGGGCGAGAAAACGTTCGCCTGCGGTGTCCTGAACGCCGAGAACGAGCATGTATTCCTCGGGGGCGCCGCTGCTGAAGCCGGTGCGCTCCTCGCCGTCCCAGCCGGGCGGCAGGGTGGCGGCAAAGCGGGTGAACTCCCGTTCGCCCTGGGTCTGGGGCGTTGCGGGCGCGCCTGCGGCGGAAGATGCCGCAAGCGGTATGCCGGGGCAGAGCAGGGCCGCAAGCAGGACGATGACGCGGGTAATTCCGGGCATGGCTTCTCCGTGAGCTGTCAGGGGAACACAAGGGCAAACACCCAGGGGGCGCTTGCGGCAAGAAGCAGAAGCGCGGCGCCCGCCCAGGCAAGCGGGAGGCGCCGCAGCGGGGCGCGCGCAAGGAGCAGAAGCAGCCACGCGGCCATGGCCAGTGTGAGCAGGGCAAGCGTCGTGAACTGGAGGAGGATGAGCGGCCAGTGACCGCCGTGGAGCAGCGGCCCGACGTTTCCGCGCAGGAGGAGGCCCAGAGCCAGGCCCCAGTGCTCAAGACAGGAAGGCAGATAACCCACCGCCGCCCAGAGCGCGCACCAGCGTACCGCGCCTTCGGCCTCCGCAACGCTCAGGGGCGCGGAAGGGCTCTGCGCGCCCGCAGCCGGGGGCCGGGATGCGCAGCCGTTCCGCCGTGCGGCGCGGGCCACCAGCAGCAGGCCGAAGGCGCCCCCGGAAGCGAGAGCCATGAAGTAGCCGCGGCAGGCATGCTTGCCCACGGCGGTGGCCGCGCGCCCCATGTCCATGCCCGCGGGCAGGCCCGCGAACGGCCAGTCGCGGAGGGCAAAGGCCGCCAGGGCGCAGGCCGCCGCC
>URHE01000131.1 GCA_900547595.1 uncultured Desulfovibrio sp. | reverse complement strand
GCCCGCGCCCGCGGTCCTGGCCCTGCTCGGCGGCGTGCCGGTGCGGCCCTTCGCGGGCGGCGGGGACGCGGGCGAACTGGTCACGCCCACGGCCCTGGCCCTGCTGAAAACCCTTGGCTGCCATTTCGGTCCCTGGCCCGCCTTTCGCGTGGCGGGCACGGCTCTTGTCTTTGGCACGCGGGTCTTTCCGGGCGCGGCCAACGGCGCGGTCTTTGCCGTGGGCGACGCCTGAGACAGCGCGCCGTCGTTGCCGCCAACGCGCCGGAGCCGCCCCCAGGCCGCCCCGGCGCGCCGCATTTTCGGGAAGCGTCCCTCTTAATTCATCCTTCTTTCTTTTTAATGCATCCTTCTTGATTTATCTCAATCCATGCGCTTCATGGACACGCGATAGATGGTCTCGATGCGCTCCGGCGTGGCCTCCACGGGCGCCACGGAGAGCAGCAGCCCCAGTGACGGCGTGTGCTGGGCCAGATCCACCAGCCGGGGAATATCATCCCCGGTGAAGCCCTCATCGGCAAGCTTTTCCGACATGCCCACGGACGCCAGCCACTGTTCCAGACCCGCGGCGGCGGCGTGCGCCTCCATGGGCAGCCCCTTGAGGCCGGGCACGATGGGCTGGAGCAACTGGGAGAGCACCGGCGCCACGGCGGGGTAGATGAGCTCCACCACGGCGGGCACGATCATGGCGAGGCCCAGGCCGTGCGAAAGCTCCGGCCTGACGGCGCTCAGGGGATGCTCCAGGGCGTGGGTGTAGTGCAGCAGGCCGTTGTCAAAGCTCACGCCCGCCAGCAGGGCCGCATAGGCGAGGAAGTAGCGCGCCGTCAGGTCGCCGGGATTCTCCTCGGCGGCGGGCAGCCAGCGGGCCACCAGGCGGATGCATTCGCCCGCCAGCAGGATGGAGAGCGGATTGGCCGCCCTGGAGGTGGCCGCCTCGATGCTGTGATTCACGGCGTCGATGGAGACAAAGCGCGTCTGCCTGGGCGGCAGGGAGGCCATGAGCGCCGGATCGTCGATGGAATACCAGGGATAGATGCAGTCAAAGGCGATGGCGGGCTTGTAGTTGCGCTCGGTGATGGTGGCCACGGCAAAGCGGTTGGCCTCGCTGCCCGTGCCGTGCGTGAGATTGATGACCACGACGGGCGCCGCCGTGTCGGGCGCGAAGGCGCCGGTATACAGCTCCTCGGCGGTCCTGCCGGGATTGGCGAGCAGGATGGCCGCGCTCTTGCCCGCGTCAATGGGGGAGCCGCCGCCGATGCAGATGACGGCCTGCGCGCTGTTTTGTCTGCCCAGGGCCGCCGCCTCGTTGATGGAGCCGGTGGTGGGATTGGGCGTGACCCTGTCATAAAGGGTGATGGCGATGCCGTGCGCCGCGCAGGCTTTCTGCACATGATCCCATGCGCCGGTGCGCTTGTAGGAACCGCCGCCGGTGACGCAGAGCACGCTCTTCACGCCCTTGCGCGCAAGCTCCCCGGCGATGAAGTCCATCCTGCCGATGGCCCCCACGCCGAGAAAGACCGTGGTTTTTACCCGAATCTCCTTGATTTCATTGATATTAACGCTTTCTTCCCACATAGGGGCCTCCTTGCGGAATTTGCTTGTGAAAAAACAAACGAGCCAAGCTTTGCGCCGGATACCGCCGGATGTCAAGCGGCGCCGGATTGCCATCGGCAGGGAGCCGTGCTATGTCCAAAACGGCGGATACCGCTTCGCCGCAGGAGGACATATGGATGTCGTGATGCTTTCACGGCTGCAATTCGCCGTGGCCGTCTTCTTCCATTTCATCTTTGTGCCGCTCACCCTTGGCCTTTCCGTCATCCTTGTCTGGATGGAAACGCGCTACGCCGCCACCGGGGACGAATTCTGGAAACGGCAGGTGAAATTCTGGGGGCGCCTCTTCCTCATCAATTTCACGCTGGGCGTCGTCACGGGCATCACCCTCGAATTCCAGTTCGGCACCAACTGGTCGCGCTATTCGGAGTATGTGGGCGACATCTTCGGCTCGCTGCTCGCCATCGAGGCCACGGTGGCCTTCTTCCTTGAATCCACCTTCATCGCCGTCTGGCACTTCGGCTGGGATCGCCTGGGCCGCAAGGCCCACTGCGCCTGCATGTGGTTCGTGGCCATCGCCAGCAACACCTCGGCCCTCTGGATCATCCTGGCCAACGGCTTCATGCAGCATCCGGTGGGCTATACGCTCAACGAGGCCGCGGGCCGCGCGGAGCTTGCCAATTTCTGGGATGTCATCCTCAACGGCTATGCCTGGGGCCAGTATGTCCATACCATCCTGGCCTCGTGGGCGCTCGGCGGGTTCTTCGTGCTCGGCGTCTCGGCGTGGCACCTCCTGCGCGGGAGCCATACCGGCTTTTTCCACCGCGCCTTCCGCATGGTCGCGCCCTATACGCTCATCCTCGCCCTGGCGCTGGCCCTGAGCGGGCATGAGCAGGGCATGAACGTGGCGCGCCACCAGCCCGTCAAGCTGGCCGCCATGGAGGCCCAGTGGGAGACCATGAGCCGCGCGCCCTTCTATCTCTTTGTCTGGCCCGATCCGGCCAATGAGACCAACAGCGTGGAGTTTCTCGGCATCCCCGGCCTCATGAGCTGGATCAGCCACGGCTCCGCCGATGCCGAGGTCCGGGGCCTGCTCGACTATCCCGCTTCCGACCGGCCCCCGGTGGCCGAGGTGTTCTGGTGCTTCCGGGGCATGGTGGCCCTGGGCGGCCTCTTTGTCCTCCTCGCGCTGGCGGCCTTCTGGCAGCGCAAGCGCGAGGCCATCTGCCCCCGCCTGCTCACGGCGCTTGTCTGGAACATCCCGCTGCCCTACATCGGCCTCGCCCTCGGCTGGGCCGTGGCCGAGATCGGCCGCCAGCCCTGGATCGTCTACGGGCTCATGCGCACGTCGGACGCGGTCTCGCCCGTGCCCGCGGGCAGCGTGAGCCTCTCGCTCCTGGCCTTCATCGCGGTCTACTCGGTCCTGGGCATCCTGGACATCTACCTGCTCCGCAAATACGCGCTCAAGGGCCCTGACGCCCAGGAGGCATAAGTCATGCTGGAAACCATCTGGTTCGTCCTCTGGACCCTGCTCTGGGCCGTATACTTCGTGCTGGACGGCTTTGACCTCGGCCTCGGCGCCCTGCTCCCCGGCATTGCCAGAACCGAGGAGGAGCGCCGCATCGTCTACAATGCCTCGGGCCCCTTCTGGGACGGCAACGAGGTCTGGCTCATCGCGGCGGGCGGCGTCACCTTCGCGGCCTTTCCCAGGGTCTATGCCGTCATGTTCAGCGCGCTCTACGCGCCGCTGCTCCTGCTGCTCTTCGCGCTCATCTTCCGCGCCGTGTCCTACGAGTTCCGCAACAAGGTGGACAGCCCGGCGTGGCGCGCCGTGTGGGACTGGGTCCACTTCCTTTCCAATCTGGCGGCCTGCGTGCTGCTGGGCGTCTTTTTCGCCAACCTCTTCATGGGCATCCCCATCGACGCCGACGGCGTCTACCACGGCAATCTGCTGAAGCTGCTCAATATCTACGGCCTTGCCGGCGGCGTTTTCTTTCTCGCCGTTTTCATGATGCACGGCGCCATCTGGCTGACCATCAAGAGCCGGGGCGAACTCCAGACCAAGGCCCTGGCCGCGGCGGGCGTCTGCTGGGTGGCGGTGGCCGTCCTGCTGCTCGTATTCCTGACGCTGACCTTCTTCTGCACGGACATTTTCGCCAACTACCTGCGCATGCCCTGGCTCGTCGTCCTGCCGGTCCTGGCGGTGGCGGCCCTGCTCATGGTGCCGCGCCTGCTCAATGCGGGGAAGCTCTGGGGCGCCTGGAGCGCGAGCGCGCTCTTCATCGTCTGCGTGGCCTTTTTCGGCGTCATGGGCATCTATCCGAACATGCTCATTTCCAGCATGGACCCGCAGGGCACGCTGACGGCCTTCAACAGCGCCTCCACCACGCTCACGCTGGAGATCATGCTCGGCGTGGCGCTCGTCATGGTGCCCATCGTCCTGCTCTACCAGTTCTGGATGT
>URHE01000130.1 GCA_900547595.1 uncultured Desulfovibrio sp. | reverse complement strand
GCGGGCCGTCCGCGTTCCGCCGCGGCGCCCAGACCAGCTCCGGCTGCCGCGACGACGGGGGAGGAACGCGCCACAACGGCTCCGGCGTCCCATGCGCGCGCTCCCGAACTCCCGCAGCCCCATGACCTCGACCCTGATGACGCGCCGGAGGGCCTGCCGCGCACGCCTCTGGAAGAGCTGGACCCCCTGCGGCTCCAGCAGCTCACCGAGGAAACGGTCAGGGAACTGGTGCGCCCCATCACCGGAGGCCGCGTGCCTGTGTCGGTGCGCGTGGAGGACGGCCGCGTGCGCGCCAATGTGGACTGGAGCGGCGATGCCGGGCTGCTCATCGGCCGCGAGGGCCAGACCCTGGCCGCCCTTCAGTATCTGGCCTCGCGCATGGTTTCCCACGGCATGAACGCCGCCGTGCGCGTCCAGCTGGACATCGGCGATTACCGCCTGCGCCAGGACGAGAAACTGCGTTCCCTGGCCCTGAGCCTTGCGGAAAAAGCCCGCGCCACGGGGCGCGCCTATTCCACGCGCCCGCTGTCCTCCTACCATCGGCGCATCATCCATCTTTGCCTTCAGGATGCGGAGGACCTTCAGACCCGGAGCTCCGGAGACGGCCCCCTGAAACGGGTGGTCATTTCCCGGCGCAAGCCCGGAGACGCGTAAGCCGGCCCATTGCCCGGAGGCGCCATGAGCACCATCGCCGCCATAGCCACGCCCCCCGGGGCCGGAGGGATCGGCATCGTGCGCATTTCCGGCCCCAGGGCCAAGGACGTGCTGGCGCGCGTCTTTCTATCCCATTCGCCCGACTTCGAGAATTTCCGGCCCTGGCGGCTGCACCGGGGGCGCATGCTGGACAGGCACGGCGAGGAGCTGGACGACGTGCTGGCCGTTTTCATGCCCGGTCCCCGGACCTTTACCGGTGAGGACATGGCGGAACTCCACTGCCATGGCGGCCCGTTCCTGCTTCAGACCGCGCTTGAAAGCGTGCTCTGCCTTGGCGCGCGCCAGGCGGAGCGCGGCGAATTTTCGCGCCGCGCCTTTCTGAACGGCAGGATGGACCTCAGCCAGGCCGAAGCCGTGGCCGAACTCATCGGCGCCACCTCGCGCGAGGCCGCGCGCCTCGGCCTCAACCGCCTTGACGGCCAGCTGGGGCGCCAGACAGCCGCACTCCGCGAGGAGCTGGAAAACCTGCGCGCCCATGCCTGTCTGGGCGTGGACTTTCCCGATGATGAAGTTCCGGCCTTGCCTCCTGACGCCTTCGCCCGCGCCGTGGACGGCGTGGCCGCCTCCGTGCGGCGGCTGCTCTCGGGCAAGCGCCGCGCCCGCCTCATGCAGGAGGGCGCGCTGACGGTCCTCGTGGGGGCGGCCAATGCGGGCAAGTCCAGCCTGCTCAATGCCCTGCTTGGCCGGGAGCGGGCGCTCGTCACGGACATTCCGGGCACCACGCGCGATTTTCTTGAAGAACAGTGCGATTTCGGGGGCCTCCCGGTGCGCCTGGTGGACACGGCGGGGCTGCGGACCGCGCGGGACGGCGCCCATGCCGACCCGGTGGAGGCGCTGGGCATGGCCCTGACGCGCGACAGGCTGGGCGCGG
The DNA here is from genome assembly GCA_900547595.1 of uncultured Desulfovibrio sp. GTDB lineage: Bacteria > Desulfobacterota > Desulfovibrionia > Desulfovibrionales > Desulfovibrionaceae > Desulfovibrio. The sequence goes on along the minus strand of URHE01000130.1, from coordinate 2,526 downwards.
CGGATCTGCTCCTCGTGGTTCTGGACGGCGCCCGTCTGGGCGAGGCGGGAGCCCGCGCGGCGGCCTGCCCTGATCCGGTCACGGCGGAGATCCTCGCCCTGGCGGCCGATGCCGGGATCCCGTCCCTCCTCGTCTGGAACAAGTGCGACCTCTGCGCGCCGCAAGCCCCCGACAGCTGGCCCCCCCTCTGGGGGCGCCACCTTCCGGCCTGCATGGTCAGCGCCGCCACCGGCGCCCATGTGGAGGAGCTTGTCCGGCTCGCGCGCGGGCAGCTTCTGGAGACGGCGGAACCCGGCGACGGCGCCCTTGCGCCCAATGCCCGGCAGGCGCTGGCCCTGGAGCGCGCGCTGGAAGAGCTGGACGCGCTTTCCGCCGACATCATGGCCGGCCAGCCCCACGACTGCTGCCTTGCCCGGCTGGACACGGCGGCGGCGGCGCTGGGGGAAGTCACGGGCCTCGGCACGGCCGCCGAGGTGCTGGACCGTGTTTTCGAGCACTTTTGCATCGGCAAGTGACCCATGGACCTCACCGAGCTCAGCCGCCGCCCCAGCAGCGAGGAAATCAACGCCATGCCCCTGCGGCACTACGAGGGGCCGGTGGAGGTGGTGCGCACCGCCGAGGGCTGGGCCAGAGCCGAAGCGGACATGCGCCGCGACGGCGTTCTCGGCTTTGACACCGAGACGCGGCCCACCTTCCGCAAGGGCAAGCTCAACGCGCCCTCGCTCATCCAGATCGCCACGGCGGGCACCGTCTATCTCATCCAGCTGGCGTGGCTGCCCTTTGGCGAGGACTGCGCCGCCCTGCTCGCCTCTCCGGACATCGTCAAGGCGGGCGTCAGCATTGGCGACGACATGCGCGCGCTTGCCCGGCTGCACCCGTTCACGCCCGCGGGGCTGGTGGACCTTGGCCAGGTGGCCCGCGCGCACCGGCTCCCCAATCAGGGCTTGCGCACCCTGGCGGCCAGCCTGTTCGGCTGGCGCATTTCCAAGGGTTCGCAATGCTCCAACTGGAGCCTCATGGACCTGAGCCCCCGGCAGATAGAATACGCCGCTACCGATGCCTGGATCGGCCGTTGCATCTATCTCCGGCTGCGCGAACTGGGGCTCGCCGACGGCAGCGCCTCCGAAATGGCCGCCACGCGGAAACGGCGGGGTTCCGGCGCGTGAATCCGGCCCGCCCCGATGCGCCCTTTCCGGCGGGGACGGACGCGCGCCCGCTCTTCTTTTCCGGCGGCACGGCCCTGCGCGAAACCAGCCGCGCCCTTGCCCGGCGCACCCGCCATTCCGTCCACCTGCTCACCACCTTTGATTCCGGCGGCAGCTCCGCGGCCCTGCGCCGCGCCTTTGCCATGCCCGCCGTGGGCGACATCCGCAACCGCCTCGTGGCTCTGGCCGATGACAGGGCCGTGCCCCCCGCGGCGCTTGCGTTCTTTACCAGCCGTCTCCCGCCGGAGGGCGATGCCGACGAACTGCGCGCGCGCCTGACCACGCTCGGCCTGGCGGGGCATCCCGTCTGGCGCGGCATGCCCGAAGCCTATGCGCGGGCATTCCGGCTCCATCTCGGCTGTTTTCTCCGGCGCATGCCCCCCGCGTTCGAGCCGCGCCTCGCCTGCCTGGGCAATCTGCTGCTGGCGGGCGGCTATCTGCGCCACAAGCGCGACCTGACGCCGCCCCTCGCGCTCTTCAGCCGCCTGCTCGCTGTCCGGGGCACGGTGCTGCCCACGGTGGAGGAGAGCCTCCACCTGGCCGCCGAGCTGGAGGACGGCAGCCGAGTGGTGGGCCAGCATCATTTCAAGTCCCTCCCGAGCCCCGTGGCCCGGCTCCTGCTCACTGTCCACGAGCCTGACCGGGGGGGAACGGACGCCGGAACTCCGGGCGCCTCCACGCCCTGCCGCCCGCGGCTTTCCGCCGTGGCCGCCGAACATCTGCGCACGGCCGATGCCATCTGTTACCCCATGGGCAGCTTCTATTCGAGCGTGCTGGCCAATCTGCTGCCCAGCGGCGTGGGTCGGGCCGTGGCAGCGCGCTCCTGCCCGAAGGTATTCATCCCCAATACCGGCGCGGACGCGGAACTGTGCGGCCTCGGCGTGGCCGGCCAGGTGGCCGCCATCCTGCGCGCGTTGAGACAGGACGCGCCCGGGGCGCGCACGGAGGAGCTGCTGCATCTGGTCCTCGTCGACAGCCGCCATGGCCGGTACGAAGGCGGCCTTGGCCCGGAGACGCGGCGCGAACTCGACGCCATGGGCGTCCGCCTGGAAGACCGGGACATGATACCCGAGGCCGATCCCTGCCGCCATGATCCGGAGGCCGTGGCCGCCCTGCTGCTGGAATGCTGCGCCCGGCGGAGGCCGGAGTGAACGCCGCCGGCAAGGGGACGGAAGCGGCGGCGCATGCCCGCGGCGGGCTGCGCGTCACGGCGGAACATGCCGGAACACGGCTGGACCGCGCCCTCGCCCCGCTCGTGGCGGAAGGGCTGCGGGGCCGCCGGCGCCGCATCGCGCGTGATGGCGTTCTGGTCAACGGCATC
>URHE01000129.1 GCA_900547595.1 uncultured Desulfovibrio sp. | reverse complement strand
AACGGCTGAAGCAGCGTCCAGACCGCGTTCTGGACGCGAAATGATGGCAGCGAAGTGATTGAAAATAGATATTTTCAATCAAAAAAATGCTCTAGGCTGTCGCGCACCGCGCGGTTTTCCCCGCCGCCCCCTTGTGTGGGGACGCGCTGGTACGGATGCGGGAGCGCGTCCCCGACGGAAAAGCGCTTGCTGACGCGGGCGGAAGAAACCAGAGCCGCGATGCGCCGGGAGAGACGAGGTGGCAGAGACCGATCTCAAACAGGCGGCCCCCCCCACTGTGGAAGTGGCCGGCGCGGGCGTGGGTTCCCAGCTGAAAAAAGTCGAGCTGGACCTGGACGACGCCCCCTTCCTCCAGGCCGAGGAACCGGAGGACGCGCCCGTACCGCGCGACGCCGATCTGCCGGCCACGTCCGACGCCCCAGCCCCTGGCGGCAAACGCAAAAAGCTCCTCATCGCGGGGGCGGCAGCCGGCGTCCTGCTCCTGGTGGTGGCCGCCGCCGTGTGGTGGTTCGTGTTCCGCACGCCGCCTCCCCCTCCCCCGGAAGCGCCAAAACCCGAAGTGGTGGTGGTGCCGTCCACCCCGCCCGCGCAGGCCGCTCCCGACATCATCAAGGAATTCGCGCCGTTTGTGGTTCCCACGCAGGACGCGCAGGGCGGCACGCGCTTTCTTGTCTGCAAGTTTTCGGCGATCATCGGCAACGAGGGCACCGGCCGCGAAATGGACGAGCACATGCTCGCCCTGCGCGATGCCATCTATTATTATCTGCGCAGCAAGGAGAGCGCGTTCCTCATGGATGCGCACAACGGCCCGGAGATCAAGAAGGATATGCTGGGCGTGCTCAATGATTACATGACACAGGGCAAAATCGAGGATATCCTGTTCGAGAGCTATCTGAACCAGTAACGCGGCCCGCGGACGGCAGCCTTTCCGGCCCGCGCCCACCCGCTCTCACCGGTGCGGGAGGGCGGCGGCAGCGGCGGAAGCTGGCGCCGGGCCCGCCGCAAAGGAGAGCCCATGAGCATCGACACCACCATGGCCGTGCTCTACGCCCAGAGCGGACTCTCCACATCTGTTGCCAATGCCGCCGTGGTGGCGCCCCAGGCGGCGGTGGCCATGTCGCGGGTCCTGGCCGCCGAGCAGGCCAGGATGGAACGCCAGCAGGTGGAAAAGACCGACAAGACCGATGGGCCGGACATCCAGCCTGACGGGCACCACGGCTCCGCCTGGTTCGGAAGCCGCCGCGGGCGCGCGCGGCGCGGGCTCCTCGCGCCGGAAGAGCCGGACGGGGCCCGCCCCTCCGCGTCACCGCTGGTGGGCAATCTGCTCAATGTAAAGGTATAGGCGCGCCTCCGCCGACACATCCCGAATGCGGGGCGCGGTTCCATACCGCAGTTGATGGACACTCTTACAGGCGCGTCATCACGGCAAAAGTATACCAACGCCCGCGGGAATCCCATGCCCGACAATGTCCTCTTCCTTCTTTTCATCGGCGCCTGCACCCTGCTGGAGCTGCTTGTGCTCGGCGGGGCGCTGGTCTTTTATCTGCGCCTGCGCCGCTCCGAGAGCCTGCTCAACACCCTTCAGGACAACCAGCAGAGCCTGCTGGCGCGCATCGAGATGAACGCCCGCCTGGAACGGGAGATCGTGGCCACCTTCGCCCAGCGCCAGGCCGAACTGCGCGAACTGGACGAGAAGCTCGCGGAGCGCGTGGCCGAGCTGCGCCGCCTGCTGGAACAGGCCGAAGGCATTTCCCGCTCGCCGCAGTTCCTGCGCGAGATCATCCTCAATGGGCGCCGCAAGGGCCTTTCCAGCCGCCAGATCGCCCGCAACGCGGGCCTGAGCGTGGATGAGGTGGAACTGATCCTCGCCCAGGAGCCGTAAGCGGCGGCGGGCTCCCTGTTCTCCGCTCCTGCTGAGTGGGGTCTGCTTCGGAGTTCTCTCCCGAAGCATCCTTTACATAACACTATGTATGATATATCCTCCCCTCTACGTGAGGGAGAACGCCTGCAGATTCGACCATGCGAAAATTCAAGACAAAAACATTCAGGAGGTTCGCCCGGCGCGAAGGCATCGAGGACAGCACCCTTGCGGAAGCCGTTGAACGCCTGGAAGAGGGGATGGCAGACGCCGATCTGGGCGGCGGCCTGTACAAACAGCGCGTGGCCCGTCCCGGGAAAGGACGCTCAGGCGGCTACAGGACCTTGATATGTTTCAGGAAAGAACATCGCGCGTTTTTTGTGTACGGCTTCGCCAAGTCGGAATGCGCCAATATTTCTCCACGCCAGGAAGCGGATCTGAAAAAGCTTGCCGCCGTTCTTCTTGACCTGCCGGAAGCAACGTTGCAGGAACTGCTGGCTGATGCTTCGCTTGAGGAGTTTTAGCGCCATTTGATGTTCAAAATCCCCTGTTGGCCACCTGAACGGCATGCTTGACTTTGGGCATGCCGCCCCCAAACATGCCATGCTCCGGGAGACGCTGTCATGACCAGACACTATGCGGACAATCTGTCCGCCGCCATTCACGAACTTGCGGAAGACCTCCACCGGCACGGGGCCATTGACAAGCAGACCATGCGTGACTTCGATGATTCGTGCCTGCGCGCGGCGGAAGGACTTTCACCGCAGGAAATTCGGACCATCCGGGAACAGGAGCACGTTTCGCAGCCTGTCTTCGCCCGCTATCTCAATGTCTCAAAAAATCTGGTTTCAGATTGGGAACGGGGCGTAAAAAAGCCCGGCGGTCCGGCGCTCCGCCTGCTCACGCTTATCCGTGACAAGGGCTTGAGTGTCTTCGCCTGAAACAGTCCGTCAAACCCAAAAACGCACAACCGACCGGCAGCACGCGGGTGACGCGACCCGCGCCGGCGCGTCCTTCCGGCATCCCCCCTACCGTTCCCAGTCGAACAGATCCGACACCTCCACATCCAGTGCCGAGGCGAGTTTTTCCAGCGTCTGGAGCTTGCAGGTGGCGATGCGGCCATCGCGCGCGCGGGCCACCGTGTCCGGCCCCACATTGGACTGGAACTGGAGCTCTTCATACGTCAAATTTTTTTGACGCATCAACTTACCGAGATTACTGATAAAAGGCATACATCCTCCGTTCCTGAGCGGGCTTTTTGCTTGGATGTAGCCTAGAAATTCTTGACATCCACTTGGCTAGAGCCTAGTAATTGGCCACGGGCCAATGTGCCGGGCGTTTGCTCCCGGGGGGCAAAAATTTGTACGGCACGGGGAACGGCCCGCATTCGGGAACCTTTGCTGAAAGGAAGGACACAATGAAAAAGATCGCGACGCTTCTTTTGGCGGCCGGTCTGGTGTTCGGCGTCGCCACCGGCGCCAGCGCCATCGACTTCAAGGCCAAGGGCCAGTGGATCATGTCGTTCGACTACGGCCAGAACGGCAACTTCATGGGCAAGAACGCCGGCCACACCCAGACCGGCTACAACGGCAAGGAGGACGACTTCGAGGCCCGCCAGCGCGTGCGCCTGCAGTTGGACGCCGTGGCTTCCGAGTCTCTCTCCGGCACCGTGGGCTTTGAAATCGGCAACACCATCTGGGGCAAGAACAGCGACGGCGGCGCTCTCGGCGCCGACTCCACCGATGCCATCAAGCTGCGCTGGGCCTACATCGACTGGATGGTGCCCGAGACCGACCTCAAGGTCCGCATGGGCATCCAGCCCCTTGCCACTCCGGCCTACGCCTCCGGCAACTCCGTGCTGAACGCCGATGTGGCCGCCGTGGTCGCCAGCTATCAGATCAACGAAATGGCCGGCGTCACCGCCTTCTGGGCGCGGCCCTTCAACGACAACTTCGCCGGGTACACCGACAAGTATGAGCACGATGGCTGGCGCGCCAACTACATGGACAATATGGACATGTTCGGCCTGCTCGTGCCGCTGACCTTCGACGGCCTGAAAGTCACCCCCTATGGCATGTACGCGGCCATCGGCCCCAACACCTTCCGCAACGCCACCACAGAAAAAGACGCTGAGGGAGAGTGGCCTGCCAAGATGACCAACGATGCCTTCGGCAACATCGTCGGCGCCGATAAAGCCCTTGTTGCCGGCGGGCTCCTGCCGGTGGGCGGCGCGCGCCACAAGGACTTCAGCGGCGCCAACGGCGCCCGCAAGCTGAGCTCCTACGGCAACGCCTGGTGGGGCGGCCTCACCGGCGAGCTGACCATGTTCGATCCCTTCCGCCTGGCGTGGGACTTCGAATACGG
>URHE01000128.1 GCA_900547595.1 uncultured Desulfovibrio sp. | reverse complement strand
CGCGCCCGCGGCCGCGCCTTCCCATTTGCCGCCGCTGGCGAGCAGGCCGAGGAGCGCCCCGCCGAGCGCGCCCATGGCCGCGCCGCCGGCTGTGCCCTTGGCCACGTCGTTTTCGCGTTCGCGCAGGTCCTGGATGGGCCGGTAACAGCCGGGATAGTAGTTCACGGTGGTTTTCTGTTCGCCGTAGCGGCTGGCGCAGCCGCACAGGCCGGACAGAAGCAGGGGGATCGTCAGTAGCAGGGCAAGCGGACGACGCATGCGGCCTCCTGAAGAAGTGGAGTGGGGCGGCGGGCCGCCCGGAGGGGAACGGCCATGGCCTGTCCCCGCGCTTGAAAATTTATGAGGGCCGCACGCCCCTGTCAAACACATTTTTGCGGACGGCGCCGGACTTGCCTGCCGGGGAGTTAGGGGATATGTGAAAAAAGAATTTTCGGCGGGAGCGGCGCGGATGCGCCGTTGTCCCCGCCGTGGGAGGAGCGCATGGCAATGCGTCTTTCACGCTCCATCGTGGGCGAGGCCGAGGCCCGCGCCGTGGCCCGGATCCTTGAGGAGGACGGCTACCTCGGCATGGGCGCGGAGACGCGGCGTTTCGAGGAGGAAGTGGCCGCGTTTCTGGGCGTGCGGCCCTGGAAGGTGGTGAGTGTCAATTCCGGAACGGCGGCGCTGCATCTCGGCGTCTTTGCCGCGCTTCAGGGCGCGGGCGCCGGGCGCGTCGCGGACGGCGCCCCGGAGGTGCTTGTCCCCTCACTGACGTTTGTGGCCTCCTTTCAGGCCATTCTGGCCGCGGGCTGCGTGCCCGTGGCCTGCGACGTCCTGCGCGAGACCGGCACGCTCGACCTTGCCGATGCGGAACGGCGCGTGACCCCGCGCACCATTGCCGTCATGCCCGTGGATTATGCGAGCAATCCCTGGCACCTGGACGAAGCCTACGCCTTTGCCCGCCGCCATGGCCTGCGCGTGGTGGAGGATGCGGCCCATGCCTTCGGCTGCCGCCACCATGGCCGCAAGATCGGGTCTTTCGGCGATCTGGTCTGTTTCAGCTTTGACGGCATCAAGAACATCACCTGCGGCGAGGGCGGCTGCCTGGTGGCCTTTGACGAGGAGGCCGCGCGCGTCGCCGCGGATGCGCGCCTGCTCTCGGTGGAGGGCGACACGGCCAAGCGCTTTTCCGGCGCCCGTTCGTGGGACCCGGACGTCAGGCTGCCGGGCTGGCGTTTCCACCTGAGCAATATCATGGCGGCCATCGGACGCACCCAGCTTGCGCGTCTGGAAAGCGAATTCATTCCCGCGCGGCGCGAACTGGCGCGGCGCTATGCCGAACGCCTGTCGCCGCTTTCCGGTGTTGCCCTGCTGCGCACCGATCCCGGGGACTTCATTGTGCCCCACATCATGCCCGTCCGCATCCTCGGCGGCCGCAAGGAGGCGGTGGTGAAGGCCCTCCAGGCGGCGGACATCCCCACCGGCGTCCATTACAAGCCCAACCACCTGCTGACGCTCTTCGGGGGTGGCCGCGAGCGGCTTCCCGCCACGGAGGCGCTCTATGCCGAACTGGTGACGCTGCCCCTGCATCCCGGCCTGAGCGCGGAGGATGTGGAAACCGTGTGCGGCGCGCTGGCCCGCGCCCTGGAGCGGTCATGAACGCTCCCGCAGAAACCGTGACCGCCGCGCGGCCCGCGCCCCTGCTGGCCTTTGTGGTCCCCTGCTACAACGAGGAGGAGACCCTGCCGCGCACCATGGAGGCGCTGGCCCGCCTGCTTGACGACTGCAAGGCCCGGGGGCTCATCAGGCCGGAGAGCTATGCCCTCTATGTGGATGACGGCAGCCGCGACGCCACCTGGGCCCTCATTGAGCGCCGCCATGCCACGGATCCGTTCTGCCGGGGGGTCAAGTTCGCGGGCAACGCCGGCCACCAGAACGCGGTCTGGGCGGGCATGGAGGCCGCGCGCCACTGGGGCGTGGACTGCATCATCAGCCTGGACGCCGATCTGCAGGATGATATTTCGGTCATCCCGGAAATGCTCGCCCGCTATGCGGAAGGCTGCGACATCGTCTATGGCGTGCGCGCCAGCCGCAGCACGGACACTCCCTTCAAGCGCGGCACGGCCCGGTTTTTTTACGCGCTCATGCGCCGGCTCAATGTGTCCATGATCCCGGATCATGCCGACTATCGCCTTGTGGGCCGCCCGGCGCTGGAGGCGCTGGAAGGCTATGGCGAGCAGTCGCTCTTTTTGCGCGGGCTCTTTCCCACCATGGGCTTCCGGACGGCCATGGTCAGCTACGCGCGGCTCGCGCGCCAGGCCGGGGAGAGCAAATACCCCCTGCGCAAGATGCTCTCCTTCGCCTGGAAGGGCATCACCTCATGCAGCGCGGCGCCGTTGCGTCTGGCGGGACTCATGAGTTTCGTGTGCATGGTGGTGGCGCTGCTCCTCTGCGCCGTCACCCTCTGGAAGTACGCCCTGGGCGAAACCCTTCAGGGCTGGACATCGCTCATCATCGTCACTCTTCTGCTCGGCTCCGTGCAGTTGTTCTGCCTTGCCGTCATGGGCGAATACATTGCCAAGATATTTACGGAAGTCCGGCACAGGCCCCGCTACATCGTGGAAAAAACCCTCTGAACCCCGCAGGGGCGCCCCGCGCGCCTGCTGCCCGGAATCGCCCATGCCCCTGCCGCCCCTGCGTTCACCCACCTGCGAGGACCTGCGCTGTTTCGTGCGCGGCCTGCTGGCGCGGCGCTGGATACGCTTCGGCCTTGTGGGCGGCGCGGCGACCCTGGTCTATTTTTTCTGCGGCATCGCGTTCGTCACGCTGCTCGGCCTGCCCGTCCTTTTGGGGAACGCGCTCGCCTTTCTGGCGGGTTTTGTGGTCTCCTATCTTGGACAATGCCTCTGGACATTCCGGGCCGGCGGCGCGCACCGGACCATGCTGCCGCGTTTCGCGGCCACGCAGGCTGTGGGCCTGGCGCTCAATTCCGGCATCATCTGGCTGCTCGTCCGCGTGGGCGTGTCCTATGAGATCGCCATGGGCGCGGCCATCGTGGCGGTGCCGGTGGTCGTGTACCTCATCTGCAAATGCTGGGTGTTCCGCGCGTGAGCCGCGCCCGCGCGAAGGAAGGTCAATGATGCCCGCCGTTTCCGTCATCATGAATTGCCTGAATTGCGCGCGGGAGCTTCCTGAGGCTCTGGAGAGCGTGCGCTGCCAGACCTTTCAGGACCTGGAGATCATCTTCTGGGACAATGGCTCCACGGACGAAAGCGCGGCCATCGCCCGGGCCTATGGCCCGCAGCTGCGCTATTTTCGCGGGGAGCGCACCGTGCCGCTCGGGGCGGCGCGCAATCTGGCCCTGGCCGAGGCGCGGGGCCGCTATGTGGCCTTTCTTGATTGCGACGACCTCTGGCGCCCCGGCAAGCTCGAGGCGCAGGTCGCGCTTTTCGAGGCCAATGCCCGCGTGGGCCTTGTGTGCACGGATACGGAGATAGTTGACGGCGGCCGCGTGCTCTCGCGCGTGTTCGCCCGGAGCGCGCCGGGGCGCGGCATGGTCTTTGGCGAACTCATGACGCGGCAGTGGATTTCCATGTCGTCCGCCATGGTCCGCCGCGAGGCGCTGGACGGCCTTGAGCGCGGTCCCGGGCAGCGCGTCCCGGAGGGGGGCGCGGGCCGCTGGTTCGACGAAAGCCTCAATGTCTGCGAGGAAGCGGATCTGTTTTACCGCATCGCCCATGACTGGGAACTGGACTATGTCGATGCGCCGCTCACGCTCTGGCGTGTGCATGGCGGCAATACGACCTTCCGCAAGTTCGGCCAGTTCGCGGACGAGACTCTGCGCATCCTGGACAAGCACCGGCGGCTCTATCCCGGCTATGCCGTGGAGCATGCGGACCTGGTGGCCCTGCTCACGCGGCGGGCCGCCTTTCAGAAGGCCGTGGCCCTCTGGCGTGAAGGGCGCAATGCCGAAGCCCGCGAGACTGTCCGGCCCTGGCGCTCGAGTTCTCCCAAGTACCGGCTCTTCTGGGCCGCCAGTCATCTGCCCGGCGCCTGCTTCGACCTTGCGGCCAGGCTCTACTTCGCGCTGCCGGCATTTCTGCGCCGCTGAGGACTAGTCCGGCGGTTCGGGTCAGTCAGGCCGATGTGATGCTGGCTTGGGGGCAGCTTGTGCAATGCCGCAATCATCCGTCAAAAACAGCCCTTTTTGCGCTGGCGGCGTCATTGGGCGATTTTTGTCGGTCATGT
>URHE01000127.1 GCA_900547595.1 uncultured Desulfovibrio sp. | reverse complement strand
GGCGCGTCGCGCCGCCCTGTCCGAAAAAGGGAATATCCTCATCAGATGCCCACTTTCAATTTCTCAGATGGTGGTCACACCGTCCGATCCTTCGGCGGGAGCCGCGGGACGCGGCCGCGCCGCGCCGCCGGGCGCGGGAGTTTTTGCCTTCGCGCCCAGGGCGCAGGCCCTGGCGGCTTCCTCCATGACGGCCTGCCCGACCACAAGCCAGCGCTCGCCCACCTTGCGCAGGGCCAGCCAGCTGGTGAGCCGCGCGGGCGTGGTGACTCTGGCGATGGCCGCCTCCGGCCCCAGCTCCACGATCTTCGCCTCGCGCAGGGACCGGGGCACCCAGGGGCAGTCCGGCGTTTCCGCCGTGCGGCAGCGGGCCATGAGCTCGCCGCTGCTCACGCCGCGCCGGAACTCTGTTTCCAGCCGGCCGCGCACATCCAGCAGATTGCCCAGAAGCCTGTCCACACTCCCCAGACCCAGAAAATTGCCGAGCGCGTCCAGGGAGCCCAGGGCCGGATCATCGGCGGTCATGTTCCGGATGTGGTTTTCGGCAAAGGCGGCCATGTCCACGCCGGCAAGAAAGGCGGCGCTGTCATTGGAATCAAGGGCCCGCGCCAGGCCGTCCAGCGCCTTTTCCGGGCCGCTGGCGGAAAGGCAGGCCGCCAGCAGCACGGAGGAAACAACGGCAAGGCATGCCCGGAAATATCGTTTCATGCGCATATCGGTTCCTCATCTTCGCTGCGTGCCGCGTGCGCCGCGGCATCTTCGCCATGGTAGGACAAGGGGGCGGCCGCCGTCCAGCGGCAACGGCTCACGCGAGCACACGGTCGCGCAGGGCGCGGACCTCACGCCGCAGCGCGTCATAGTCGAAACGGCTGAAGCGGCCGTCGCGGTAAAGCACCTCGCCGCCCACCATGGTCAGGCGCACCTCATGGCCGGTGGCCGCGTAGACGAGATGCGAGGCCGGAACATACATGGGCTGAAGATTGGGTTCCGCCAGGTCCAGGGCCACGCAGTCCGCGGCCATGCCCGGCGCCAGGGCGCCGATGCGCGGCAGGCGCAGCGCCGCGGCCCCGCCCAGGGTCGCCATGTCCAGCACGGCCTGGGCAGGAGCGGCGGCGGGGTCCCCGCTGACGAGCTTGTGCAGCAGCGCGGCGCGCCCCATTTCCAGAAACAGGTTGCACTGGTTGTTGCTGGCCGGGCCGTCCGTGCCCAGGCCCACGGCCAGACCATGCCGCAGCATGGCGGGCACGGGCGCGGCCCCGGAGGCAAGTTTCATGTTGGAGGACGGGTTATGCGCCACCGCCGCCCCGGCGGCGGCAAGCAGTTCCAGCTCCTCCCCGGTGACGTCCACCACATGGGCAAAGGTACAGGGCGCCTCAAGCACGCCCAGGTTCCGGCAGTAGTCCACGGGGCGCCGTCCGTGCGCGGCAAGGCAGCGCCCGGTCTCGTCACGGGTCTCGGCCAGGTGCATGTGGAAGGGAAGGTCCAGCTCCAGGGCCAGGTCGCGGCAGGCGCCCACGATCTCCGGGGTGGTGGTGTAGACGCTGTGGCAGTTGACCGCGACGGAAATGCGCCCGTGGCCGGCATAGCGGGCGGCCAGCTCGCGCGTGGCCGAAAGCGCGGCGCGGAAATCCGCGCAGGCCGCCGAGGGAAAGCCGAAAACCGCCTCGCCCCCCACGCAGCGCAGGCCCGCCCGCTCCGCCGCTTCCAGCACCGCGCCCTCGAACAGGTACATGTCCATGCAGGCCGTGGTGCCGGTGCGGAGCATTTCCGCAAAGCCCAGCAGGCTGCCTGTCCGCACCATATCCGCCGTGAGCCTGGCCTCCACCGGGAATATCCGCTGCTCCAGCCATTCCATGAGCGGCATGTCGTCGGCAAGGCCGCGCAGAAAGGTCATGGCCGCGTGGGAGTGCGCATTGACGAGCCCCGGAAGAACGAGCATGCTGGCAAGGTCAAGGGTCTCCGCGCCCTGCCAGCGGCCCCCGACCTCTCCGGCAGGCCCCGCGTCAAGGATGACGCCGTCGCTGATGGCGAGCGCGCCGGGGCTGAAGATCCGGCGTTCCGCATCCTGGGTGACGAGAACGCCCGCGTGGACAAGAGTCTGACAGTGGCGCATGAGCGATCCTTGTGCTGAAGAGGAGGTGCAGATGGACGAAGGCCGCGAGCCGTCCGCCAGCGTTCGGGAACGCGGCGCAGAACCGCCGGCGCCGCCCCGCGCCGCCGCCCTGCTCTTCCACGGCCTCGCGGGCACGCCCTTTGAAATGGCGCCCGTGGCGCGCGCGCTGGAGGCGGAGGGCCTGGCCGCGCACACGCCGCTCCTGCCCGGGCACGGCGCGGGAAGGGAAGCCTACCTCGCCGCGTCCTTCGCCCGGTGGCGCGCCTTTGCCCATGCGGAATACCGCCGCCTGAGCGCGGTCGGCCCGCTGCTTCTGGGCGGCTATTCGCTGGGGGGCATCCTGGCGCTGGACATCGCCGAAAGCGCCGCGCGGGAGGGCCTCCCCCTTCCGTTGGGGCTCCTGCTTCTGGCAACGCCGCTCACGTTCAGCTCCCGGCGCCCCGGCCTGCGCCTCCGGGGGCCCGGCAGCTGGCGTTTTCGCCTGCTGCCGCTGGCGGCACGGCTCTGGCCCGTCCTTGCGGTGGCGCCCAGAAGCGCGGCGGCGCGCGCCACGGCGCCCTGGCACGGGCATGAGACCGTCTGCTGCCTGCGCCATTTCGCCGAAATGGAAACGGCCCTGCGGGGCATTCGCCGCCGTCTCGGCCGCATACGGGCGCCGCTCTGCGTCATCCAGCTCCGCCACGATGCCAGTTGCCCGCCCGGCCATGCGGCCCTGCTGCTCGCGCGTTGCGCTTCCGACGAGGCGCACCTGCATCTGTTGCGGACGCAAAGCCCGCACGGCGGGCATCTGCCCGCCACGCACGCGGAGAGCCGTGAACGCGTGGCGGCCCTGTGCCGCGCCTTTGCCCGGGACTGCCTTGAACGCGCCGGGAGAAACCAGCCGCCGGCGCGCGTTCCCCCGCCGCCGGCGTGAACCGCTACAGCCCCAGCTGGGCGAGCATGTCATCAATGGCGCCCTGGGAAATGCCGTTCCTGTCCGGCCCCTTGAGCTCCGACCCCTGAACCGCCGGCTTTTCGCGGCTTTCGCGGAAGTCCGCCACGGCCTGGCGCGCCTCGTCCTGGAGGGTCTGCGCGTCCTTGGCCGGGTCCTTTTCCGCCCCGTCCATGATGAGACCTGAAGAAACATAGAGGTCCACGACCCTGCGCTCAATGGCATTGAGCGCGGCCACCACCTTCTTGATGCGCTGCCCCGTGATGTCCTGAAAGCTCAGGGTGGTGAGCAGGGTGGTAAGGTCCGCGCCCAGTTCGCCATTGATGGCCGCAAGCCGGGCCATGTCGCCGCCGCCCGCGGCCACGTCCTCAAGGATCCGGGCGCTCTCGGCCTGGAGCTCCAGATGCTTTTCCACGATCTCCATGATGCCCATGGCCGCGGCTTCCGTGTCCTTGAGCACCTCATCCAGCTGGGCCGAGGCTTCGTGGAACAATGCGTCCGTGGCCGGAGCCGTCCCCTCCGCCGCCGAAGCCGTGGAAATCTGCTGATAGATGTCCTTGAGGCCCTGGCGCATGTCCGCGCTCAATTGCCGGTAGACCGCCGCCTGCCGCTTCTGCTCCGACATGATGTCCCCCATATGCACCAACGGCGTTTCGCCGCCTTCTACCGTTCTGTACCTCCGGCGCGGGATGAGGGCCGCGCACTTCCATCGCGCAAACGCTCTAGCGGTTGGTCTTGAGGAAACTCTTGGCCCTGGCCGCTTCCGGCGTATTGGGATACTTGTTGATGACTTCCTGCATGCGCGCCTTGGCCGCCGCCGTCTGGTTGATCTTGCTGAAGCAGATGCCCTGCTTGAGATAGGCCCCGGGCGCACTGGAGGACTTGGGATACTGCTTGATCACCTTGTCATAGGCCAGCGCCGCGTCCGCGAACTGGTTGCGCTGGAAATAGCATTCCGCAAGATAGTATTGCGCTTCCGCGGCCTGACTGTGCCCCTTGTAATTCTTGAGGAAATCCGTGAAGGAGCGCTGGGCTTCGTCATACTTGCGGGCATTGTAGGCGTTCACCCCGGCGTCAAAGAGCGCGAGGGAAATGTCCTTTTGCGGCACCTGCGCCACAGGCTTGGGGTCCGCCTGGCCCCAGGTGGAGCCGGTCGGCGCCTGCGCGGGCACCGCGCCGGCGGCGGCTCCCGCGGCTCCGGCA
>URHE01000126.1 GCA_900547595.1 uncultured Desulfovibrio sp. | reverse complement strand
GGCAGCGGCGGGGGCAGCCGCCGGGGACGGCGCCGCCGCGGGCCCGGGGGCCTGCGGGGCATTGCCGTTGAGCAGTTCATCCATGGCCTTGTCAAGGCTCTGCGTCATATCCCCGTCCGCGGGAGCGGCGGGGGCTTCCGGCGCGTTCCGGGGGGCCTCCGCGGGAGCGACGGGGGCGCTGTCGCGGGGCTGGGGCGGAATATCCAGAGAGGCGAGGAGGTTGTCGATGTCGCCCATGTCGGACATGTCAAGCTGCTCGTGCGGGTCCACGACGCCGGGGGTGGCTGCGGGTTCCCCCAGCGGGGCCGCCGGCCCCTGGGAGAGCGTGGCGCCGTCGCTTGCGTCCATCTGGGCGAGCAGGGCCTCGATTTCCGCGTCTTCCCCCGCCGCCTGCGCGTTGAGGCTCTGGATGTGGGCATCCACATCCGGCGTGGGGGCGGCATCGCCCCGTTCGATCAGTTCGGTGAGGTCAATGATTTCTTCCGCGTTCTCTTCGGGAACGGGGGGAGTATCGGCAGCCATGGCAACCTCGCGGTTTGCGGGAGGACGCAGGCCGCCACGCGTGCCACGGAAAGCGCGCGGGCGACCGTTTACCTGCATTAAGAAACGGCAAGAAAAACTATCAGTTTATGCCGCAAGAAGCAAATGCGGCACCGTGGAGAACGGACGGCAAGGACCTGTTGCGCGCGAAGGCCCCGCGCGCGAACGATCGCCGCGCACCCGGAAAACCATGACTGTTCATGGCCTGCCCGGATGCGCGGCGCAAGGAACGGCGGGGACCGGTGCCCGGCATGCGGCGGAAATGCGCCGCCGGTGTGCATGTGTACACGCAGGCGCTACGGATGGCACCTGGACTTGGAACAGCCCGTGAGTTCCTTTTTCAGTTCCGGCTGCTGCTCGGCCACCCTGGCGTGGCAGACGAGGCAGGTCTGGTGGCGCAGGCCCTCGCCCTTGTTGTGGACAACGAAATACAGGCTTTTTTCGCCCTTTTTCGTGGTGAGGTCGTCATGGCAGCCGGAGGCGGCGCATTTCTGGAAGCTGGCCTCGCCATTGACCAGATGGTGACAGACCACACATTCCACCTTGGCATGGGGCGCATGGGGGAACATGACGGTCTTTTTGGCGCCCTTGAACTCAAGGGGCGCCGCGGGCGCGGCGGGCTGCTGCGCGGCAAGGGCGGCGCCCGCGAGGCCGAGGACGCAGACGGAAAGGACCGCGAGGACAAGATGATTGCGCATATGCTTCTCCCTGGGCGCCGTGGGCGCCCGGTATGCCCTGGATATTTTCCTTATGCCAGAGGCCGCCCGCAAGGTCGAGCGAAAATGCCCGGCCTTCCGGGGCATGCCTCACGCGGCGCCGTGCCAGCCGAGGAACATGCGGTAGGCCGGATTGTCCGTCTCGTCCGCGTGCGGGTAGCCCATGGCGGCCACACGCGCGAGAAAGTCCTCAAAGTCCTCGCGCTTTTCGTCAGGCACGTCAAAGCCCATGAGCACGCGGCCATAGTCCGCCCCATGGTACCTGTACTGGAAGAGCGTGATGCTGAATTCCATGCGCATGGCGTCCATGAGATTGCGCAGGGCGCCGGGCCGCTCCGGGAAGGTGAAGCGGAGCAGGCGCTCATGCTCGAGCTGCGGCGCGTTGCCGCCCACCATGTGCCGCAGGTGGAGCTTGGCAAGCTCGTTGTCGCTCAGGTCCATGACCGTGAAGCCCTGCCCGCGCAATTCGGCCATGGCGTCGGCCACGTCGGCCTTGCCCTGGGTCTTGATGCCCACGAGGACGCGGCCATTTTCCGGGTCCGCGAAGCGGGTGCAGAGTTCGGTGATGTTGCGGTTGCCGATGGCGGCGCAGAGGCGCCGGAAGCTGCCCACCTGTTCGGGAATGGTCACGGCCAGCAGGGCCTCGCGTTCGGAGCCGATCTCCGAGCGGTCCACCACATGCCCCAGGCGGTCGAAATTCATGTTGGCGCCGCTGACGATGGCCACCAGCGTGGCATCGCGCGCCTCCTCGCGGGCCGCCCAGGCCCTGAGCCCGGCCAGGGAGAGCGCGCCCGCGGGTTCGGCCACCACGCGCGTGGCCTCGAAAATATCC
The DNA here is from genome assembly GCA_900547595.1 of uncultured Desulfovibrio sp. Lineage (GTDB taxonomy): Bacteria > Desulfobacterota > Desulfovibrionia > Desulfovibrionales > Desulfovibrionaceae > Desulfovibrio. The sequence goes on along the minus strand of URHE01000126.1, from coordinate 2,202 downwards.
TTGATGGCGCCGCAGATGGCGTCCGTATCCACGGTGATGATCTCGTCCAGCAGGTCGCGGCAGAGGGCGAAGGTCTCGTCGCCCACGCGCTTGACGGCCACGCCGTCCGCGAACAGGCCCACTTCGGAAAGTTCCACCGGGCTTCCGGCCTCGATGGAGCGGCGCATGGCGTCCGAATCCGTCGGTTCCACGCCGATGAGCCGTATCTCCGGCCGCAAATGGCGGATGTAGGCGGCCACGCCCGCCGCCAGGCCGCCGCCGCCGATGGGCATGAAGACCGCGCCGATGGGCCCGGGATGCTGGCGGAGTATCTCCATGCCGATGGTGCCCTGGCCCGCGATGACGTCCGGGTCGTCAAAGGGGGGGATGAAGACCGCGCCGGTCTGGCGGACAAGTTCGGCGGCGTGCCGGCCCGCGTCGCTGAAGGATTCGCCCGAAAGCACCACCTGGCCGCCCAGGCGGCGCACGGCCGTGATCTTGATGGCCGGGGTGGTCACGGGCATGACGATGGTCGCCTCGCAGCCGAGCTTGCGCGCGGCCAGGGCCACGCCCTGGGCATGGTTGCCCGCCGAGGCGGCAATGACGCCGCGCCCCAGTTCCTCGGGCGTGAGCCGGGCCATCTTGTTGTAGGCGCCGCGCAGCTTGAAGGAAAAGACGGGCTGCGCGTCCTCCCGCTTGAGCAGGACGCGGGTGCCGAGGCGGCGCGAGAGGCTGGCCGCCTCTTCCAGCGGCGTTTCCAGAGCCACGTCGTAAACGCGGCTCAGAAGGATGCGCCGGAGGTAGTCGGAATGGTCGGGGGCGTCCTTGCGCCGGGCGGACTGGTCGTGGGCGTGTCTGGTGTTGCGCATGGGAAGGACCTTTGCTTGAGGATACGTGTCCGGCGGCAGCGCGTGGCCGTCAGACGCGGAAAAGGGGATGATCGGCGGGCGCGCCCTCGTTGAGCAGCGCCTGCCGCGCGAAGAGCCGCGGCGCCGGGCGCGTGAAGGCGTCGAAATCCGCATGCGGCTCAAGGCCGGGGACCAGGACGCGCGCCACGGGGATGTCCAGGTCGGCCCGGGTGAGTTCCACATGAAAAACTTCCCGGCCATGCGCGGCAAGCACGTTTTCGAGCAGCCGCAGGGAGGCTTGGGCCGTTGGCAGGCTCCAGTCCGGCAGGGATTCGAGCTCGCGTGACGCAAGCCCGGCCAGCCCCGGCCCGGAAGCCACGCCGTGGGGCGCGGGCGTGGCCCAGGAGTAGGGCCACGGCGTTTCCGTGAGCGCCGACAGCGCGGCATCGGCCCCGCGCAGGCCCGCGCCCGTGGCCGAGACCACCGAGCCGTCGCGGCCCGTGACAAAGCAGCGGTAGACGGGCACGCCGAATTCGCTGGTGATGTCCTGAAACTGGACGCGGATGCCGCGCGCCGCGTAATCGTCCAGCAGGCCCTGGATGCGCGGGTCGCGGCTGCGCAGGGTGAAACAGGTGTGGCGGCAGAAGGGCGTGGTGGCGTCCGCGTCGCGCTCGATGACTTCCATGAGCGCGGCGAAGCGGGCCTCCTCCGGGGTATTGCCCGAGGCCAGTCCCGTGGAGCCCGGAACCCGCGCCAGCCGGATTTCGTCCAGATTGCAGAAGAGCAGGACGCGTTGCGCCGGAACAAGGACGGCGGCGCCGCGCGTATCGCGGGCCGTCACCCAGAAAAGCGGGGCCTCCGCCGCAAGGTCGTCCGGCGCGACGGTCCGCAGTCCGGCCCGCGCCAGTTCCGTGGCCGTGGCGCGCCGCAGGGGCAGGGGAGCGCGCCGGTCGAGGACCTCGCCGTCGCCATGGGCGCCCCCCTCGCCGATGGAGGCATAGGCGCTGGCCCGTTCCACCATCTCCATGGCGCAGGAGGCGCGGGCGGCGGCCAGGGAGAGGCCGCGCCCGTAGGCCGTGGCCGTGCCGCAAAGGCGATGGGCGTGGCGCCCGTTGCGGACGCTGATGCGGATGCGCCAGTCCCGCAGCAGGGCAATGGGCGAAAGGGAGGCTTCGTGGCGCATTTCCGGGCCGGCCACGAGCCCCGCGCCTTCCAGGGCGTTCATGGCGCGGGCGAAGGTCTCCCTGGCGGGCGGGCGGCCGCCTCCCGGCCATTCCCGGGCGGCAAGGCGGGCATGCCCGGCGGCAAGGGCGCCGCTCGCCGGCGTTTGCAGCTGGGCCATGGCCTGCGCCAGAGCGGCGGCGCCGTGCGGCAG
>URHE01000125.1 GCA_900547595.1 uncultured Desulfovibrio sp. | reverse complement strand
CGGTCTGCCGGGCATGGCCTGCAACAACCTGCTGGCGGCATTTGCGGAGCTTGAGGAGCTGGCGCGCCGCGCGGACGCGGCACCAGCGACCTGTGAGGCGCGGGAGCGGCTCCGCCAGGGGCTTGGGCCGCATTTTGCCGACCTGGTGGCCCTGTTCGCCGAGGGCGCCGAAGGCTGGCTCATGGCAAGCCGTCTTGCCGCCATGCTCGCGCCCAGCCTGCCCGATGCCGTGGACAGCCGGGGCCTCGCCCATCAGCGCGCGGCGCTTTTCGGCCACCCCATGCGCGGCGGCGGCCTGGCCGAAGAGCTTCTCCAGATCGCGGAGGAATGCCTGTACTCCGCGCAGGAGCTTGCCGCCCTGCCGCCGCACGGCTGATGTGGCGGAGCGTGTGCCGCCGCATGCATCCGTCAAACCCAGCCGTGCGTTGCCCCCGTGCGTTCGCCCCGGCACGTCCGGCGGGCGATGCCGGGCTGGCCGAAAAAGCCACTGCGACAAAAAAGCGTCCTGACCGCGAAGGTCAGGACGCATATGCTTCTCCCCAACGGGAGGTGGAGGCTGGCGGAGCGGAAGGGACTCGAACCCTCGGCCTCCGGCGTGACAGGCCGGCGTTATAACCGTCTTAACTACCGCTCCGTAATGGCCCGCCCCGCAATGCGGGGATGGCGCCGGGCCGGGCGAGTTGTGGTGGGCAGTACAGGACTTGAACCTGTGGCCCCCGCCGTGTGAAGGCGGTGCTCTACCAGCTGAGCTAACTGCCCTCCCGGAGCAATTGGTTTATTCCACTCCTGCTGTTACGTCAAGGCAAATTTCCCGTAAAAAATTTTTTACGGACATTTTTTCTTAACCATCCGCTTTTCCAATAGAATTTTTTCACCCTCGGCAAATCCGCGCCGCCACGCCTTGCCGTTGCCCGCAAGGGATGGTAGTTCTTGCGCCACGCAAGGACTGCACCACCATGACGAGAGCACGCACCTGGGGCCTTCTGCTGAGCCTGGCCCTCATCCACCTTCTGCCCGCCGCCGCCCCGGCGGAAGTCATTGACGGGCCGCGCATCATGGACCAGCGCATGAGCGAAAACCTCTGCGCCATCACCTTTGACGACGGGCCGTCGCGGCATACGGATCGCCTGCTCGACATGCTGCGCGACTACGGCATCCCCGCCACCTTCTTTCTTCTGGGCAGCCATGTGGAACGCAACCCCGCCATGGTGCGGCGCATCATTGAGGAAGGGCACGAGATCGGCAACCATTCCTGGTCGCACCCCAATCTGCGGGCGCTCCCGGCGGAGCTGCAACTGAAGGAAATTCAGGCCACGGATGCGGCGTTGCGCGCCCTGGGCGGCACTCCCGCGTTCCTGCGGCCGCCCTATGGCGCCTTTGACGCCCAGACGCTGGAAATCGCGCGCACGCTTGGGCTGGATGTGGTGCTCTGGTCGCTGGACAGCAATGACTGGAAGCGCCTGCCCGCAGATTACGCCAAGTTGCGCTCCGCGCGGGGCACCCAGTATGGCAGCGGAGAACTGCGCGGCATCTTCCTTTTCCACGACACGCACAAGGGGACCGTGGATGATCTGCCCCGGATCATCGCCAACCTGCGGGCCGGAGGCTGCCGCCGTTTCGTCACCGTGAGCGACTACCTTGCGGGCGCGCTTGACCCCGAACCGGGGCTGCTCATGACCCGGCGCCCGCACCCCCTCCTGAACGCGCCCACCCTTGCCGTGCAGCATATCCCCGGCGACGCGGCGCCTCACGGAAAGCCCGGCAAGGACAACGCGGCTTCCATCCCTCTGGCGCGGTGCAGCCGCCCCTGGAACGCGCCCATGGCCACAGTCTCCACAGCGCCGCGCACGGTCCACAATACCGCAACGACCGCAACGCGCATGCCCGGCGGCAACGGGCGTCCGGGCGCGGAAATCTGAGGCCCGGGACCCCCGCCGCCCCTGCCTGCATCCGCTTCAGGCCGGGAAAACCAGGGCCTCGTACCAGAAGAGCCGCGCCTGCGGCAGACGCCAGGCGCCACGCGGCAAGCCCGCCTTGGCGCAGAGATGCTCCAGATAGGCTTCCCTGTCCCAGCCCTGTTCCACAGGAACCTGAGGCAAAAAAACGCCGCACCTTCCGCCATGCTGCAAGGCCAGCCCATGGCGTCCGATCTCGATGAGCGCCGGGTCCGGACAGGGCGCAAGCTCGTCCAGAACGGAAATATCCAGCGCGGCCTGTTCCCATTCCCGCACGGTGAGCGGCGGAAAACGCGGGTCTTCCACGGCAGCCGCGCGCGCCATGCGCCAGACGGTTTCCACCAGAGGGGCGCGTCCGACAATGGCGCCGATGCACCCACGCAATGCGGTGTTGAGGGTAATGGTCACAAAGGCGCCAAGCGGGCGTTGCAGGGTGGGGTGCTCCCCGCGGGGGGCTTCCGGGCAGACGGAAGCCCCGGCAAGGTCAGCCACACCCGGCAATGCCGGGGCGGCTCCAACGGCAAGGGCAATGGACTGTCTGGCCAGCCGCCCCAGCCATGCCCGCTCAGGCGCGCTGAGGCTGAAAGATAGCGCCATTTCATTCCTCCTGAATTGCAGACACCGAGAACGCCCCGCGTCCGGATGCCGCGCCCAGTTCCGCAGGAAAAACTCCGGGCCACAAAAAGAAATGCCACAACCAGCGGTTGCGGCACCTCTTTGAGCACAGGCTGTTGCCGTTTTCAACGGCAAAACCTCAGGGCATGAAAGCGTGTTTCAGCGCACATTTTCTGTGCCCGCGCCTTGGCGGCCGGTCGCCTGCGCTCACGCGACCGGCAGGACTTTTTGCGGCAAAACCGCCCGCGGGCGCGACCGGCGCAGAGCATGCCCGGGGCGCCGGGCGGCGGCTAATCCTCGCCCTCGGCGTGGCTCTGCTTGCCGGCGCCCTTGAGGCCATACATGGTGGTGGAGCCGGAGGACCAGTATTCCATGGTCTGGTCATCCACCAGGGCGGTGAGGATTTTCTTCACTTCGCGGGGCTTCTTGTCAGGAAACAGGGGAAGAAAGTCATTGAAATAGAACTTGGACTTGGCGGCGGACTTGCCCTTGAGGAAGTCCACAACAGCCTGCTTTTCCTGATCCGTAACGGTCGCAGCCATTTTTTCTCTCCTGATGAGAAGGCGGCCCGGCCCCTGGGGGCCGGGCCGCGAGGGAATGCCTAGAACTTGAACTGGGTGCTCTGACGCCAGCTGTAGTAGGCGGAATCGCGGAAGTCGTCGATAAGGTGTTCGCTGAACTTCAGGCCGGTAAGCTTGAAGAACTCCTCCCAGCCGATACGCTCGGCCCAGTCGCCCAGGCGTTCGTACTTTTCGGCGTTGGCCGCATAGACGTCAAGGATTTTGCGCACCGTCTTGGTGAGGGTGGGCCAGCGCGGCGGCTCATTGGGAATGTAGGCCACCACGACCTTGGAGAACTTGGGCCAGGAGATGCGGTTGGAGACCTTGCCGCCCACCATGATGGCGATGCCGTCGCTCTCGCCGTCGGCGATGGGCAGGGCGGGGCACATGGTGTAGCAGTTGCCGCAGTACATGCAGCGGTCTTCCTTGATGGCCACGGAGTTGACCTTCTGGCCGTTGTGCTCCAGCTTGGTGGGACGCACGGCGGCAGTGGGGCACGCGGCCACGGCCAGCGGGATTTCGCAGAGCTGGTCGACCCACTCGTTATCGATCATGGGCGGCTTGCGGTGAATGCCCACGAGGCCGAGGTCGGAGCAGTGCACGGCGCCGCACATGTTGATGCAGCAGGCCAGGGACACGCGCACCGGCGCGGGCATGCGCATGCTCTCGAACTCGTCGAACAGGGCGTCCATGACGCACTTCACCGGGCCGGAGGCGTCGGTGGCCGGGGTGTGGCAGTGGATCCAGCCCTGGGTGTGGATCATGTTGCAGACGCAGGCGCCCGTGCCGCCCACCGGGAACTTGTGCGAGCCGCCGGCGAACTTGCGGGAGTTGAGGTCGTCGCGCAGGGCCTTCATGGTGGCTTCGTCGGTCACCATGAATTCGATGTTGTTGCGCGTGGTCCAGCGCACATGGCCGCCGCAGTACTTGTCGGCGATGTCGCAGATCTCGCGGATATGGGTGATGGACATGGTGCGCGAGCCGCCCACGCGCACGGTGTAGACCTTGTCGCCGCTCTCCGCCACATGGAGGAGAACGCCCGGCTCAAGGATCTCGTGATAGAGCCACTTGCCGAAGTTCTTGGCGATGACGGGCGGGAAGTACTGGTCGTACTTGTGCGGGCCGATGTCGGAGATGCGGCCTTCCATGGGTTTCTTGGGATCGTATCCCGTAGAGATGAATGCCATATCTGTGTCCCCCTTTGGCGGCTAGCGCTGATGGCGTTGACGGAAGGCGGCAAGATCACGCGACCAGCCACCGGGCACTTCACTTTCCTTGAAGAAGATGAAGGGGTTGGTGCGCGGGTTCTTGACCTGGCAGGGCTGGGCCTCGGTCTCGGTGGCTTCGAGCAGCTTCTGGAAGGAGAGACGCTTCATGGTCTCGCCCACGCGCTCGCGGTTCTTGCCTTCTTCCATCCACCAGTCCCAAATCTTTTCGA
>URHE01000124.1 GCA_900547595.1 uncultured Desulfovibrio sp. | reverse complement strand
CGGCGCGCGCACGACAGCGCATGCGCTGCTCTGCGCGCCGGACGGCGCGGCCCTGGCCCTGGCGCGGCGCGACGCCACGCCCTTGGGCGATGCCTGGGCCGTGGAACGGGGCCTGTGGGGGTAGCGTTCCATCAACCCTTCCTGAAAGGAGAATCGCTGTGGTCATGGATGCCAATCAGAAAAAGGCCGTCATTGACGCCCACGCCAAACATGAGGGCGACACCGGCTCCCCCGAGGTGCAGGTGGCGCTGCTCACCGCGCGCATTGAGGGCCTTACCGGCCATTTCAAGGTTCACAAGAAGGACTTCCACTCGCGCACCGGCCTGCTCAAGCTGGTCGGCCATCGCAGGAAGATTCTCAACTATCTGAAAAAGAAGGATATTCAGCGCTACCGCGCCCTGATTGAAAAACTGGGCTTGCGCAAGTAGGCATTCGTTTTTATCATTACGGCAACTGCCAGGGGGGGCGCAAGGCTCCCCCTTGGCGTATGAACGGCCATGCGGACGCACGCCCGCACTGGCCGCACGACCGCTTTCCTGCCCGGAAGCCGCGCGCCCGCAGTGGGCGGCGGCGCATGGCAGGTTTCATGCCCGCAACGGGCGCAAACGCAGAAGGGGGGTCCGGGAAAATCAGGCAGGGGCCGCCGCGCGCGCCGCCGGGCGCGCGGTTCGCCGGCGTCCCGTCCCCCGGCTCCGCAGGTGGCGCGCTGCCCGCTTTTCCCGGAATCCCCTTCCCCATGAGGAACGTATGAATCAGGACATTTTTCAGCCCACGCGGGTCACGGCCCAGGTTGGCGGCAAGGACGTCATCCTCGAATGCGGCCGCCTCGCCAATCAGGCGGACGGCGCGGTCTGGGTGCAGTGCGGCGGCACGGTGGTGCTCGTCACTGTCTGCTCGCAGCCGCTGGAGTTCGACAAGGGCTTCTTCCCCCTCACCGTTGAGTATTCCGAAAAGATGTACGCCGCCGGGCGCATCCCCGGCAGTTTCTTCCGGCGCGAGATCGGCCGCCCCTCCGAGCGCGAGACCCTGGTCTCCCGGCTCATCGACCGGCCCATCCGCCCGCTCTTTCCCAAGGGCCTCAACGAGGACGTGCAGGTGCTCGCCAGCGTCATTTCGGCGGATCAGGAGAACGATTCCGACGTGCTCTCCATCACCGGCGCCTCGGCGGCGCTCATGGTCTCGCGCCTGCCCTTCGCCGGTCCCGTGGCCGGGGGCCGCATCTGCCGCGTCAACGGGCGGTTCGTGCTCAACCCCACCTTTGCCGAACAGGCGCAGAGCGACATCAATCTCGTCTTTGCCGCCTCGCGCGACGCGCTGACCATGGTGGAAGGCGAGGCGCGCTTCGTGCCCGAGGATGACATCATCGAAGCCCTGGAATGGGGCCGCAAGGAGATCCAGCCGCTCATCGACGCCCAGTTCAGGCTGGCGGAACTTTGCGGCAAGCCCAAGATGGAGTTCACCCCGCATGAGGACGACCCGGTGCTGGCCGCCCGCGTGGAGGAGCTCGCCATGAAGGCCGGCCTGGACGCCGCCATGCGCGTGCCGGAAAAGCTCGCCCGCAAGGACGCGCGCAAGGCCGTGAAAACGGCGGTGCTGGAGGCTCTTGCCGCCGATCCGGCCTGGGCGGAGAACGAGACCGCGCTCAAGGCCGTGCCGGACATGCTCGGCGATCTGGAAAAACGCCTGGTGCGCGGGCGCATCGTCAATGAGGGCACGCGCATCGACGGCCGCGACGTGAAAAGCGTGCGGCCCATCCAGATACAGACCGGCGTCCTGCCGCGCGCCCACGGCTCGGCCCTGTTCCGGCGCGGCGAGACCAAGTCCCTGGTGGTGACCACGCTCGGTTCCTCCACGGACGAGCAGCGCATGGACTCCCTCACCGGCGACGTGACCAAGCGCTTCATGCTCCATTACAACTTCCCGCCCTATTGCGTGGGCGAGGTCAAGCCCGTGCGCCTCTCGCGCCGCGAAATAGGGCACGGCGCCCTGGCGGAAAAGTCGCTGCGGCCCATCCTGCCCGCCGATACGGACTTCCCCTTCACCCTGCGCGTGGTGGCCGAGACCATGGAATCCAACGGCTCCTCGTCCATGGCCGCGGTCTGCGGCGGCTCGCTGGCCCTCATGGACGCGGGCGTGCCCGTCTCCGCGCCGGTGGCCGGCGTGGCCATGGGGCTCATCAAGGAGGGCGACCGCTTCATCGTGCTCACCGACATTCTGGGCGATGAAGACGCCCTGGGCGACATGGACTTCAAGATCGCGGGCACGGCCGAGGGCGTCACCGGCGTCCAGATGGACATCAAGATCACCGGCCTCACCACGGACATCATGCGCGCGGCCATGCGCCAGGCGCGCGAGGGCAGGCTCCACATCCTCGGCGAAATGGCCAAGGCCATCGCCGAGCCGCGCAAGGAGCTTTCGCGCTACGCGCCCCAGCATGCCGAAATCTTCGTCAATCCGGACATCATCCGGCTCATCATCGGCCCCGGCGGCAAGAACATCAAGGCCATCACCACGGCCACCGGCGCCTCGGTGGACATCGAGGACTCGGGCCGCGTTTCCATCTTCGCGCCCACGGCGGAAGCCCTGGAAAAGGCGCGGGAAATGGTCTCCTATTACGACCAGCGCCCGGACCTGGGCAAGAACTACCTCGCCAAGGTGCGCAAGGTCATGGATATTGGCGCCATCGTGGAAGTGCTGCCCAATGTGGAAGCTCTGGTCCATGTGTCGCAGCTGGACATCAACCGCGTGGAGCAGCCCGGCGACGTGGCGCGCCTTGGCGAGGACATGCTCGTCAAGGTCATCGAGATCAACGGCGACCGCATCCGCGCCAGCCGCAAGGCCGTTCTGCTGGAGGAACAGGGGCATCCCTGGAACCCTGAAGAGACGGCCCGTTCCCCGCGCCGCGAGGGCGGCGACCGGCACGGCGACCGCCGGGGTCCGCGCCACGGCGACCGCGGAGGGGAGCGCGGCGACCGCGGGCCGCGCCGCTAGAGCGTTTGCGCGGGGACCGCGCGTCAACGCTCCTGCCGGGGGCGGTGCCGCCGCCCCCCACGATGCACACTTCGCCCAAATACCGGTCCCGCGCGGTCTGGCCGTTGAGCCCGGACCGCGCGGAACCGGCCAGAGGACACGCCATGTTCGGAAAAAAGAAACAGCCGGGAGCCGCCCCCCGGTCAGACACGCCGGAACAGAAGGAGCAGCGGCCGGACGCCGCGGCCCGGGACGCTGAGGAACGGCAGGCCGCCCGGCATCCCGGCGCGGACCGCGTCCATGCCGAAGGTCTCGGCGATGTCTGGGTGGCCATCACCGGGCGCAATCCCGCGGCCATCATGCCCCAGGTGGTGGGCACGGTGCTCCATGACGGGGGCACGCGCCCCGCATGGCAGTGGAAACGGAATGGCCGCGAGCATGTGCTCATGGCCTGGCCCAAGGACCAGCCCGTGCGCGCCGCCGTGCTCATGGCCGGCGACGAGGGCGGCAAGCTCACCCCGGTCACGGCGGTCCCCCTTCTGGAGGGCCTGCCCAACGACCTGCTGGTGGAGAGCGTGCATCCCCGCGCCGAAGGACTGGGCGCGGACGTTGCCGTGACCATGCTTGAGGGCGAGAACCCCATGTGGTTCTTTGATCCGCTCTATGGCCGCGACCAGGACGACCTCACGCCGGGCATCACGCATACTTTCTGGCTGGCGGGGCTGGCGCTCGGCATCCGCAAGGCCCTGCTGGACGAGATCACCATCGCGCAGGGGCCGCAGTTCGAGGCCCACGCGGCCGCGTGGCTGGAGCAGAACCCCGGCGCCTCGCGGCTCGACGTGCCGCCGCTCAAAATCCCCATGGCGGGCAAGCGCTGCATCATGCCCGGCCGCCGCTTCGGCGAGTACCAGATGCGCGCCGTGGTGGAGCGGGTGGAAGATTTCAAACTGGAGAACATGGACGTCAGGGCGCTCTACCTGAGCTTCCCCTTTGCGGAACGCGAACCTCTGCGCCTGGCCCTCTATGCGTCCAAGTTCGTCCTGGGCGACTTTGTCCCGGAAGAAGGCGACGAGGTGGAAGCCTACGTCTGGCTGGAAGGCCGGATCATCGACCTGGACGGGGCCCCGGCGGCGGACGCCGGGGACGCGGGCGTCGCGCCCGGCGGCAGGGCGCCGGGAACGGACCCCATCCAGTGACGCCCCGGAGGCGCGCGGCATGAGCCTGCCCCTGCTCTGGTTTTTGCTGGGCCTCGCCTTTCTGGCGGTGGAACTCGCCAACCCGGCCATGGTCCTGGTCTTTTTCGGCATCGGGGCGTGGCTCACGGCTGGCGCGGCCCTGACGGGGCTGACCCCGGGCTGGCAGGTGGCGCTCTTCATCGCGGCGTCGCTGCTGGCCCTGCGCCTGCTCAGGCAGCGCTTCCGCCATGTGTTCGGCGGCCGGGCCGAAGCCGCGCGCGATGCGCGCGACTATGGCGGCCGCGGCGAAACGCCGCCGCCCCATCCCCTGGCCGGGCATACAGGCGTGGTGAGCAGGAGCATCCGCCCCGGTGAACGCGGCGAAGTGCGCATCGACGGCAGTTTCTGGCGCGCCACGGCCCCGGACCCCATCCCCGAGGGCCGCGGCGCGCGCGTGCTGGGCGGTTCACCGGAGG
>URHE01000123.1 GCA_900547595.1 uncultured Desulfovibrio sp. | reverse complement strand
CGGCATCCGGCATGAGCCTGAGGACCGTGAAGCCGTTCTCCTCATTGTGAAAGACGATGCGCTCCACCGTGCCGCAAAGCTCCACGGCGTCCGCATCGCGCAGCAGGGGCAGCTCGGCGGCCATCAGGGCCGCTCCGGGGGCGGCTCCCCGCCGTCGGCCATGCGCCGCTGGAGCAGCAGGGCGTCGGCCAGGGCCAGGGCGGTCATGGCCGAAAGCACGGGCACGATGCGCGGGATGGCCGAAAGGTCGTGGCGGCCGCCCACGGTGACGGCGGCGGCGTTGCCGTCCGTATCCACGGTGGCCTGTTCGCGGGCGATGGAGGCGATGGGCTTGACCGCCGCCCGGAGCACGATGTCCTGCCCGCTGGAGATGCCGCCCAGAATGCCGCCCGCGTGATTGCTGCCGAACCGGGCCGCCGGATGCGCGCCGCAGCCTTCCCCGCCGGCGGGGTGGAGTGCGTCGTTGTTGGCCGAGCCGCGCCGCCGCGCGGCGGCGAAGCCGTCGCCCACCTCCACGCCCTTGACCGCGCCCACGCTCATGATGGCATGGGCCAGCACGGCATCCAGGCGGTCAAAGACCGGCTCGCCAAGGCCCGCGGGCACCCGCTCCGCCACGACGCGCACAATGCCGCCCAGGGTATCGCCCTGGGCGCGGGCTTCGGCCACGGCCGCATCCCAGAGGGCCGGGGCCGCATCCGAGGCGGCGAAATAGGGCCGGCCAGCGGCGCCCGCCATGTCGATCTCGGCTTCGGGCACGGCAATGCCGCCCAGCTCCACGCAGGCGGCGCGGATGATGGTGCCGCAGGCGCGGGCGAGCAGCTTTCTGGCAATGGCGCCGCCGGCCACGCGGGCCGCTGTTTCCCGTCCCGAGGAGCGGCCGCCGCCCCGGTAGTCGCGGATGCCGCGGTACTTCTGGTGATAGCTCCAGTCGGCGTGACCCGGGCGGAAGAGCGCGGCGAGATTGCCGTAATCGCGGGAGCGCTGGTCCTCATTGGCGATGTAGAACGCAATGGGCGTGCCCGTGGTGCGGCCCTCGAACACGCCGGAAAGCAGGCGCACGGTGTCCGGCTCCCTGCGCCGGGTGGAGGCCGGCCCGTTGCCGGGGCGCCGCAGGTCAAGCTCGGCCTGAAGGTCGGCCTCGCCGAGCGGGAGGCCCGCCGGGCAGCCGTCGAGAACGCCGCCAAGGCCGGGGCCGTGAGATTCGCCGAAGGTGGTCAGGCGCAGGACACGCCCGAAAGTGTTGCCCGCCATGCTGTGTGTCCAGGGCTGAGGGGATTCGCAGGGCCGCGTGCGGGGCAGGCGGCGGCCAGAGTATAGGAGAGCCCCGCGCCGCTGACAAGCCGGGCGCGGACGGGGCGCCGCCCCTTGCAAAACCCGGCCTGATGCCTATAGTCTGCCAACGCCCCGGCGTGTGCCGGCGGCGGCACCGCAACCGGGAAGAGGAGGACGCATGGGCCGGCACGGTTTCAGTCTGGTGGAGGAACGGCACCTGCCCGAAGTGGGGGGCGCGGCGCGGCTCTGGCGGCATGACGCCACGGGCGCGGAGCTGCTCTCCGTCTGCAACGCGGACGAGAACAAGTGCTTTGGCGTGAGCTTCCGGACACCGCCGACGGATTCCACGGGCGTGGCCCACATCCTTGAGCATTCCGTGCTTTGCGGCTCGGAGCGCTATCCGGTCAAGGAGCCCTTTGTGGAGCTGCTCAAGGGCTCGCTCCAGACTTTTCTCAATGCCTTCACCTTTCCGGACAAGACCTGCTACCCGGTGGCCAGCGCCAATCTCCGGGATTTCTACAATCTGATGGACGTCTATCTGGACGCGGTCTTTCATCCGCGCATCAGCGAGGACATCTTCCGCCAGGAGGGCTGGCATGTGGAGGCCGGACCGGACGACGCCCCCTGGACCTACAAGGGCGTGGTCTACAACGAGATGAAGGGCGCGTATTCCTCGCCCGATTCCATCCTGGCGGAAAAGAGCCAGCAGGCCGTCTTTCCGGACACGCTCTACAGCCTGGATTCCGGCGGCGACCCGGAGCGCATCCCGGACCTTTCCTATGCCGCCTTCCGGGACTTCCACGCCCGTCACTACCAGCCCGGCAACGCGCGCTTCTTTTTCTGGGGCGATGATCCGGAAGAGGAGCGCCTGGCCCGCATCGACGCGGAGCTGGCGCGCCTCGCGCCGCGCGGGCCGGAAGCGGCGGACGCGGCGGACGGGGCCGTGCCCCTCCAGAAACGGCTGGAGGTGCCGCGCCGCGTGGTGGTGCCCTATGCGGCGGCGCCGGGAGAGACGCGCGCGCTCTTTACCGTCAACTGGCTTCTGGGCGAACGCGGGGATGTGCATGAGGCCCTGCTCATGGAGATGCTGGAGCATATCCTGGAGGGCCTGCCCGGTTCGCCGCTGCGTCTGGCCCTCATCAGCTCGGGCCTGGGCGAGGACACCACGGGCTGCGGGCTGGAGACGGACCTGCGCCAGATGTATTACTCCACGGGCCTCAAGGGCGTGGCTCCGGAGGACCTGCCCCGCGCCGAGGCGCTCATTCTTGAGACGCTGCGCGGCCTTGCGGAAAACGGCATCCCCGCCGAAGCCGTGGAGGCGGCGGTCAACAGCGTGGAATTCGCGTATCGGGAGAACAATTCCGGCCGCTTCCCGCGCGGGCTCGCGGCCATGATCCAGGCGCTTTCCACCTGGCTTTACGATGGCGACCCCCTGGCGCCGCTGGCCTGGGAGGCGCCGCTGGCGGCCATCAAGGCCCGGCTGGCCGCCGGGGAGCCCGTGTTCGAGGACGCCCTGCGCCGCCATTTTCTCGACAATCCCCATCGCGCCCATGTGGCGCTGCTGCCGGACAGCGGCCTTGGCGAAGCGCGGCTGGCCGCCGAAGCGGCCCGCCTTGAGGCGCTGCGCGCCGCGGCCTCTCCGGAGCGCCGCGCCGCCCTCGCGCGGGAAACGCGGCGGCTGGAAGAGGCGCAGGCCGCGCCGGACAGCCCCGAGGCGCTGGCCACCATTCCGGCGCTGGGCCTTGCGGATCTGCCGCCCCAAAATCAGCCCCTGCCGCTCGCGGAGCGGAAACTTCCCCAGACGGCTCTGGTCCATGAGCTTCCCACGGCGGGCATCGCCTATGTGAGCCTGCTGTTGCCCGTGACGCGGCTTCCGGAACGGCTGCTGCCGCTGCTGCCGCTCTTTTGCCGCTCCCTCACCGAGACGGGCACCGCCCGGCGCGACATGGCGGCCCTGGGTGCCCACATGGCCGCCAAGACCGGCGGCATCGGCGCCACGCCGCTTTGCGGGCTGAAGCTCGGCAGCCGCGAGACCTTCTGCCATGTGGCGCTCAGCGGCAAGGCCGTCTATGACAAGATCCCGGAGCTCTTCGCCATTCTGGAGGAACTCCTGCTGGAGCCCGCCCGGGACCCGCAAGTCCTGCGCGAACGGGCGGGGCAGATGCTGCTGGAGGAAAAGGCGCGCCTGGAATACGGCATCCAGGCCGCCGGGCACGCCACCGTGGGCGCGCGTCTGCGCGCCCGCTACACCGGGGAGGGCGCGCTTTCCGAACAGCTGGCGGGCCTGACCTATCTGGATTCCGTGCGTGGGCTCCTCCAACGGCTGGAAGAGGCGCCGGAAGCGGTGCTGGCTGATCTGGAGGACGTGCGCCGCCGCGTCGTGGCCGGCGGGGGCGTCATTTTCGACTGCACGGCCGAGGCCGCGGGCCTGGCCTTGGCCGAACGCCATGCCGCCCCCCTGCTGGCGCGCCTGCCCGAAAGCGGGGCCGCTGCCGACGGCGTGGAGATGCGCGCGTTCGCGCCCATGGGCGGCCTGCCCGGGGCCGAGGCGCTGCTGGCGCCGGCCCAGGTCAACTATGTGGGCAAGGCCGCCAACCTCTACGACCTCGGCTACCAGTGGCACGGCTCGGCCAGCGTCATCCTGCGCTATCTGCGCATGGGGCGCCTCTGGGACGAGGTGCGCGTGCGCGGCGGGGCCTACGGCGTCTCCTGCTCTCTGGACCGCGTGGGGGGCACCCTTGTCTGCGCCTCCTACCGGGACCCCAACGTGGAGCGCACCCTGGACGTCTATGACGGTCTGGCGGCCTTTTTGCGCGCGACCACGCCGGACAGCGCCCGTCTGACCCAGGCCGTCGTGGGCGCCGTGGGCGATCTGGACACCTATCTTTTGCCGGATGCCCGGGGCGCCAAGGCGCTCGGCTGCTGGCTGAGCGGCACCACAGAGGAGCTGCGCCAGCGCACGCGCGAGGAGATGCTCGCCACCACGGCGGAGGACTTCCGCCGTTTCGCCGACACGCTCGAGGCCGCTGCCGCCGCCGGGGAGATATGCGTCCTGGGCGGCCAGGCGGCGGAAACCGCGGCGCGGGAGCGCGGCTGGACGTCGCGCCGGGTGCTGTAGGCGCCGGAGGGCCTCTGCCGTGAGGCTGGCCGCGCCGTCCTTCGTCCTGCCCGGCACTGTGGCGGAAAACGCGCATTTTCTCGCGGGCCGCGTGGAGGAGGTGGGGCTCTGCTGTTTTGAAACAGCCGCGTGCCTGGCCTATACGGAGGCCGATCTGCCGCCCGGCCTGGCGCGCCTGCCCCTGCGCTGGCACCTGCATCTGCCCGTGGACCTGCCGTGGGCGGCGGGCGGCGCCGCTGCCGCCGACGCGGCGCTGGCCGTG
>URHE01000122.1 GCA_900547595.1 uncultured Desulfovibrio sp. | reverse complement strand
CATCGGCATTGAGGCCAACGGCGTCAGCCTCGCCTTTGCCCGCGACCTGGCAGGCGCTGGCTCCGGCCTGTATTGCGAAGCGGCAGACGGTATGGTCGAGCGCCTGCGGCGCATCAAGGAACCTTGCGAGGTTGCCGCGCTGGAAAAATCTTTTGCGCTCAACCACAAGCTGATGAAATGGGTCGAAAGCCAACTGGAGCCGGGCCGCACAGAGGCCGATATCAGCTGGCGCATCGAGCGCTTTTTTCGCGAAAACGGCGCTTCGGAACTTGCCTTTGCCAACATTGTGGCCGTGGGCAAAAACGCCGCATTGCCCCATGCCATCCCCGGTCAGGACACCGTGACGGACAACTGCCCTGTTCTAGTCGATGTGGGCTGCCGGGTGGATAACTACTGCTCTGACCAGACCCGCACGTTCTGGGTGGGCACTGCGCCCACTGACGAATTCCGCCGTGCGCTCGACCTCACACGGCAGGCGCAAACAGCTGCCATAGAGGGCATGCGGCCAGGCATGCCGCTGCGAACGGCCTATGCGCTGGCGCATGATGTTTTTGCCAAAGCGGGCGTTGCCAATGCCTTTACGCACGGCCTCGGGCACGGCGTAGGCCTTGAAACCCACGAGGCCCCTAGCCTTTCGCCCCGAGCAGAGGGTGTTCTTGAACCAGGCATGGTCGTTACCGTTGAGCCCGGGCTCTACTATCCTGGCCGGGGCGGCGTGCGCTGGGAACACACGGTGCTGGTCACTGACGACGGCGTGCGCGTGTTCTGAGCCCGGCATGGGGACTCAGCGGGAAAGCACCCAGTTCATCTGGCGCCCGAGGTCTTTCGCCAGCGCCCGGCCTTCAGGGTCGCAGTCCTCGAAGCTGGCGGAGGTGCCGTCTTTCCAGGTGAAGGGCCAGTAGGACGGCCATACGCAAACGGCCCGGGTATGCTGAAAGAAACTCACAATATCGAAAATGGCCTTCATGCCCCCGTCGCGGCCGCCGATGACGCCGAACCCCCCGGGCTTTCCGGCGAGAAAGTCCGGCGACGCCGCGCCCATGGCGGCAAGCCGTTCGAGCAGGGCCGCCATCAGGGAACAGAGACCGGAGTTCCTGACATTTGCGGTGATGAGGAAGGCATCGGCGTTTTCGAGTTTTTCCTTCCAGGCGTTGACGGCGTCGTTCTGGACGCAGAGGCCGTCTTTTGAACAGGCGCCGCATCCTGTACAATGCAGGGGGGGCTCCCTGCCGACAAAGAGCAGATCGGTGTCGTGCCCTTCGTTCCGCAGTTCCTCAAACACCAGCCGGGCGAAACGCGCGGATTCGTCATTGGGTGTCGTGGCATCGGTAAGCGCAAGGATGTTCATGGGATCACCTCGTCCGGAAAGCAGGAGGACCGTTATTGCCGGAATTTGTGCAGGGCCGCGATGAAACTTTCGGTGAGGGCGTCGATGGCGGCGATGCCTCCCGCATCCCTGAGAAAGGCGTCCGGCTCCATGGAGCCGAAAGAGGCTATGGGCCATTGGCCGCCGCAGGGCATGATCATCTGGGTATGCGCAAAGAGCGCCATCATGCTCTGGAGCGTCTGGATGCCGCCGCTTCGCCGGGTGGAGCACACGGCCACACCGACCTTGTTGCGCAGCACGGTATGCGGTTCGCCGCGCTTGATGGGCGCGCGGGCCATGAACACGGCCTTTTCAAGGAAGGCTTTCATGGCCGGCGTGAGCCAGCCGCCATAGACCGGCGAACCGAGGATGACGCCGTCCGCCGCCAGGAGTTTGGCAAACCAGTCATTGATGTGCGGATCATCCTTCTGGTAGCACCATTCCCGCCGGTTCTTGCGGCAGAGCCCGCAGGACCGGCATCCGTACCCCACATCGCCCATGGGAACCAGCTCGGTGGTGAAACCGCGCTCCTCGCATTGTCCGAGCATGCGGGACAGCATCTTGGAGGTGTTTCCCCTGGTTCGCGGACTTCCATTAAAAGCGACGACGTGCATTTTCTCCTCCGGCGTC
This sequence comes from uncultured Desulfovibrio sp., assembly GCA_900547595.1. Taxonomy (GTDB): domain Bacteria; phylum Desulfobacterota; class Desulfovibrionia; order Desulfovibrionales; family Desulfovibrionaceae; genus Desulfovibrio. The sequence goes on along the minus strand of URHE01000122.1, from coordinate 2,710 downwards.
AGGCAGTGAAGCCATAGAGTTTCATGGCGTTTCCGTACATGACCCTGGGCAGCACATCGGGGGCGAAGGGGGCGTTTTTGTACCCGTTCACCACGGAACTGAAGGACGCCACAGGGTATGTCGATCCGAAGAGCAGCCGGTCGCCGAGATACAGATTCGCCGCCTCGACGTACACGGTATTGAAGATGGCGTGCGGCAGATAGACGCCGGGGCAGAGGTAAACATTTTTCCTGTAGTATGCCACGCCGCATATCTCCGCGGCATGGGGATGGGAGGCATGCCCGACGACGATCCTGAGATCGGGGAAATCCGCCGCCACCTGATCGATATGGGCGGGGTCGGTCCAGCAGGCGCTGGGTGCCGAATAGATGTTGGAGGTCAGGTGCAGGATGAGGCCGTTGTCCTGACAGGCCGCAAACAGCGGATACAAGATGGCTCCGGAGCATGCCTCCGGCGGGTTGAGCTGCCCGGGTTCGATGGCGATGCCCACCAGGCCGAGGTCGAGGCATTCCCGCACCTGCTCCCGCAGTTTTGTTGTGGGGCGCACATCCACGGCGCCCACCCCCTTGAAGCGGCCATTCCCCTTTCTGACGACTTCGGCGATCTCCGTATTGGGCACATCGCCCCAGTTGGGGCTTTTCCTGCCCCACATCACGGCGTGGGTGATTCCCGCCGCATCCATCTCGGCGATCATGGCGCCGTAGTCCGGCCGGCCCGAAACCAGGCAGGGGGGCAACTCCAGATGGAGGTGGGCGGCAAGCTCGGCGGCGCCATCAATATTGAAGGGGACTTTTGTCTTGAGATAGGACTTGTAGGCAGGACGGACGCGACAATCGACGATCATGGTTCTCCCCTCCGTATTATCGGACAGTTGCATTTCTCATGCCGGCGCCGGAACGGTCGGGAAGAAACCCGCGTATTTGCGCCGGCGTGCTGAAAAAACGGTGTACCCTCCGGCGCAGCAAACGCGGCCAACGTTTTGCGCCGCGCGCCGCGAAATAAAAATTTCGTTGTATTTCAATGTATTGAAAAATCATCCTCCCGGTGTACTGCATAAACATGTTCGGACATGTGCAAACACTCCGCACAAAAGTTTTTTTAAATTTGTAGCGGTTGTTCCTCATTTTTTTCTCCACGAAAAATAATATCCTAAAATAGTAAAGAAAAATTTAAAACCCGGAAAAAGGTTTTTTATAGCAAAAGATGCAGTTTGCGATGGTATATTTTTTGCTGCTTAAGGGCGCATATGGAGGATGTTATGGGCGATATAAAAAATATCTCCAAATGGCTGTTGACGCTTCTCATTCCCGCGGCCATCTATGCGCTGCCTTCCTACGAAGGCTCGGGTCTTGACCCCAAGGCGCCGCTCTTCTTCGCCTTCACGGCCTGGGCGGTCATCGCCTGGATTGTGGAGACGCTGCCCTCCACAGTGGTTGCCTGCGTCCTGACGCTGCTGTACACCCTGTTCGTCACCAAGCCGGGCATTGCCTTTGGTCCCTGGACCACGTTTTTGCCCTGGTTTGTGCTGGGCGGCCTCATCATTGCCGATGTCATGGAGCGCACGGGCCTTGGCAAGCGCATAGCGCTCAAGGGGATGATCGCCATGGGCGGCTCGCTGAACAAGACCCTCGTCGCGCTGGGGTTTGTCGGGCTGCTCATGGCCGTGCTGGTCCCCGCCGGACAGGCGCGGGACGTCATCTTCATCGCCATCGCCCAGGGCCTGTGTTCGGCCCTGAATCTCGACCCCAGGTCGCGCATGTCGTCCGCCATCATCATGGCGGGATTTTTCGCGGCCATCGCGCCGAACCTGTTTTGCCTGTCCGCCGGCGAAACCACGCTGCAGGCTCTTGCCGTGGTCAGCGCCGGTACCGGCGTGACGGAATCCTGGTTTCACTTCCTGCTTACCATGGCGCCGTTCAACATTTTTTATGTATTCGGCTCCATGATGCTCGTCCTGCTCATCAAGGGGGGCGAGCGCTTTGAGGAGGAGGCGCAGCTCCGCGGCATTCTCGAGATGCGCCTGCGCGAGATGGGCCCCATGAGCAGGGACGAGATGAAGGTGCTCGGCATCCTGGTTCTGGGTCTGGTCTGCTTCATGACGGAAACCTGGCATGGCTTCTCCGGCGCCTTCACCTTCGCCATTGTCAGCATGCTCTGCTTCATGCCGGGCATCGGCCTTTCCGACCAGCAGACGCTGCGCCGCATCAATATCTCGTTCCTGATCTTCCTCTGCGGCTGCATGTCCATCGGCTTTGTCGCCAACGCCATGAAGGTGCCCGCCTGGGCTTCCGGCATCATCCTGCCCCTGCTCGATGGCTCCGGCACCACCAGCACGGTGACGCTCTCCTACATTTTCGGCGTCCTCATCAATTTCCTGATGACCCCCATGGCCGCCGTGAGCGCCATGGGCGTCCCGCTCGGGGACATCGCCATCCAGCTCGGGCTTGATCCCTATGTGGTCATCTACCCGTTCCTTTACGGGCTTGACCAGTACATCTTCCCCTACGAGATCGGCTACCTGCTCTATGCCTTCATGACCGGCGCCGTCACGCTGAAGCATATCGCCCCGGCCCTGCTGCTCAGGATGATCATCATGCTCGGGCTCGTTCCCTTTGTGCTCCTGCCCTACTGGAAGCTCATCGGCTTTGTCCGCTGACGCGCTCACGGGGCGCCGGGGGCGCCCCGCGTTTTCAGGAGATCCGCCATGCCG
>URHE01000121.1 GCA_900547595.1 uncultured Desulfovibrio sp. | reverse complement strand
GGAACCGGCCCCCGCCGCCATGGAGGAGCCCGCCCGGCCTGATGACGCGGCATCGGCCGGCATGGAGCGGGAAGCGGCTGCCCCGGCAGACGCCGCGGAGCCGGTGCCCGCCCCCATGCGGGACGCCACGGATGCCGCCGCGCCCGCGACGGTCACGGCCTGTCCCGGCGAGACGGAAGATTTCGCCGCCCTGGCCGAAACCCTCGGCGAGCGCCTGCGCCAGTGCGAGGCGGACCTGGCCGCTGCCCGCGCCCGCATTGAGGCGCTGGAGCACTCCACCGCCGATTCCGTTTCCTTGGGCGACCTGCTGCGCGAGGGCAGCCCCCTGCACAACGGGTTTGCCGCGCTCATCGCCTCCTCCGTGGGGCAGGCGCTCAAGGACACGCCGCCGCCCGTCTGCCTGCCGGGCGGTGTGGAGGAGCGCATCAACGCCCTGGAAGCGCAGGGGAAAAGTCTGGCGGCGCGCATGGATGCGCTGGAAGGACGCCTTGACCGCCTTGAACCCCGCTTCAACGAAGAGGTGGGCAAGGCCGCGGCCGGCGCCGTGGCGCGCATCCTGCGGGAAGAGATCAGCCGTCTGGCCGGGGGCTAGCCGCCGGAACGGCGGAACGGCCGGACATATCCTCGCGGGCGCAGCCGGGAGGACCGCTTCCCGCGCTTCCCGATGTGGCGGCGCGGGAGGGCTTCGCCCGCATTCCTTCCCCGGCGCCACCCAGCCGCGCACGACAGCGGCTGTTCCCTGCCGCGCCCTGCCCGTTCGCTTGCCAATCACCCCCTGAGCGCATATACTGCGCCGATTCAGTGGATTCTCGACTCCGAGTTTTTCTGAACGCCGCGTTCATTCGCCGGCATGGGAACAACAAAAAGGGCGGGGGCTTTCCGTTTCCGTTCTTTTCCCCGTCCAGGCGCGCGACCCGCTGTGGGCTCGGCGGCCATTCCCCAAGGACGGGTTTTTTCTCCGGCACCGGGCAGGTCGCCGGGAGGATGCCAAAACCGTGGACAAGGACAGCAGGGAAGCCCTTCAGGTGGCCAAGGAACTGACCGCCAAGTTCATCGAGACCCGCACTGTTTCGCCGGGAAATTTCGCGGAGATATTTCCCGCCGTCTATGGTGTGGTGGTCAGGGCCATCGGGCAGTACGCGCCGCGCGCGGGCGGCGCCCCGCGCGATGCCGGAGACGGGGAATGACCTCCGCTCCCCGACTGCCGCAGCCCGGCGGCGGCCCCGGCCACGACGCGGCCATGGCGGGCATGTTCGGCCGCATCGCGGGCTGGTATGACTTTCTCAACCGCCTGCTTAGTCTGGGCATAGACCAGCACTGGCGCCGCGTGCTCGCGCGCGCGGCATGCCCGGGGGAGGGCCTTGCCCTGGACCTGGCCGCGGGAACGCTGGATGTTTCCCTTGCCCTGCGCCGCGAGGCGCCGGACGCGCTGGTGGCCGCCATGGACTTCTGCCCGCCCATGCTCGCCCACGGGCGGCGCAAGCTCAGGGGCGCCAATGCCCGGCATATCCTGCCCGTGGCCGCCGACGCGCGGCGCCTGCCCCTGCGGGCGGCCTCGGCCACATGCATCACCATGGCCTTTGGCATCCGCAATATCGCGCCCAGGGCGGCGGCCTTCGCGGAAATGCTCCGCGTGCTCCGGCCCGGTGGCCGCGCCTGCATCCTGGAGTTCGGCTCCGGCCGCGAGCGCATCTGGGGCGGTCTCTACAATCTGTATCTTGACCATGTCCTGCCCCTGGTGGGCAGGGCCATTTCCCGCGACGGCGCCTACGGCTACCTTGCCGACAGCATCCGCGCCTTTCCCACGGCGGCGGAACTGGAGGAGGAAATGCGGGCGGCCGGATTCGTCCGGGTATGGCACAAAAAGCTGACGTCGGGCATCGTCTGCCTGCATGTGGGGGAAACGGCGGCCTGAACCGCGGGCCTCAGACGGCAAGCCAGACCAGAAAAAGCCCGGCCGTCACGGCAAAAAGCCCGGCCGCGCGCAGGGCGCCGTCCGCTTCGCGCACAAGGCGGCGCATGGCGCGGCGCATGCCGCCGGGCGCCAGCGCCCAGCACAGGCCCTCCAGAACGAGGGCCAGGCCCAGGGCGCGGAGCAGAAGAGGCATGTCGAGGTCCATCCCCCTTGGTGAGGGAAAATTCCGGTTTTGTAAAGCCCCGGGCGCCGGACGCCCGGAAAAAGGATACCGTCCATGATCACGTTTGAAGAGCTGGAAGCGCGGAAACGTCCCCTGGCCGTGGTGGGACTCGGCTATGTGGGCCTTCCGCTGGCCGTGGCGCTCTCGCGCCATATGGACGTCATCGGTTTTGACATCAATGCCGCCCGCGTGGCCGAACTCGCCGCCGGACACGACCACACCCGCGAAGTGAACGACGGCGCCCTGGCCGCCGCCCGCGTGCGCTACACCGCCGACCCGGCGGCCCTGGCCGAGGCCGCGGTCATCATCGTGGCCGTGCCCACGCCCATCGACCGTCACCGCTCCCCGGACCTCACGCCCGTGGTGGGCGCCAGCACCACCGTGGGCAGGCACATGAGCGAGGGCTGCGTGGTGGTGTACGAATCCACGGTCTATCCCGGCCTCACCGAAGAGATCTGCGTACCCATCCTGGAGCGGGAATCCGGCCTCGCCTTCGGCAGCGGCTTCACCGTCGGCTATTCGCCGGAACGCATCAATCCCGGCGACAAGGTGCATACCCTCGCCACCATCACCAAGATCGTTTCCGGTTCCGACGCGGCCACAGCGGACCTGCTGGCAAAAATCTACGGCTCCGTGGTGACGGCCGGCATCCACCGCGCCTCCAGCATCAAGGTGGCCGAGGCGGCCAAAGTCATCGAGAATACCCAGCGCGACCTCAACATCGCGCTGATGAACGAGCTCGCCATCATCTTCGACAGGATGGGCATCGACACCCTGGAGGTCCTGGAGGCCGCGGGCAGCAAGTGGAACTTCCTGCCGTTCCGGCCCGGCCTTGTGGGCGGCCACTGCATCGGCGTGGACCCCTACTATCTCACCTTCAAGGCCGAGGAACTCGGCTTCCACCCCGAAGTCATCCTGGCCGGGCGCCGCATCAATGACAATATGGGCAAATATGTGGCCGAATGCGCGGTCAAGCAGCTCATCCGGCGCGGCGCGCGGGTGAACGGCGCGCGCGTGGGCATCCTCGGCTTCACCTTCAAGGAAAACGTCCCCGACCTGCGCAATACCCGCGTGGTGGATGTCATCCGCGAGCTTGAGGATTACGGCGTCACCACCCTCGTGACCGATGCCGAGGCCGACCCCGCCGAAGCCCTGCGCGAATACGGCCAGCGCCTGGTGCCGCTGGAGGAGCTGCGCGACCTGGACGCCATCGTGGTGGCCGTGCCGCACGCGGCCTACGCGGCGCTCACGCCCGACGACCTGCGCGATCGTCTGGCCGACCCGGCGCGCGGCGTGGTGCTCGACGTCAAGGCGCTGTATGACCCGGCCACCCTGCGCCGGGCCGGTGTGGGATACTGGAGGCTCTAGGGTGTCGGCCCCGGCGGCGCTGCTCGTCTGCGCGGCCACCGCGCGCGAACTGGCCGCGGCCGCGCCCGCGCTTCTGCCCGAACCGGAACGCCTGGCGGAGCTCAGGCCCGTGCCGGCGCGCCTCAAGGACCGTCCGGCGCTGTTGTGCGTGACCGGCGTGGGCCCGGTCAACGCGGCCCTGGCCATGGGCTTCTGCTTTGGCCTCACCAGCGGAGCGGATGGCGCCGGGCCGGAAACGGGAAGCGCGGGCCTGCGCATCGGCGCGGTGCTCAATGTGGGCCTGGCCGGCGCCTTTGACCTCCATGAAACGCCCCTGCGCGCCCTGTGCGCGGTGCGCGAGGAAATCTGGCCCGAGTACGGCCTCAATGACGGCAGTTCCGTCACGGCGCGGGCCTTCAGTTTTCCGCTGTGGAGCGCAAGCGACGGCGCCCCCGGGGACATCTATGACCGGCTGCCCCTTGCGGAAACGGCGCGCCTGGCCCGGCGGGGGGCGGCGCCGGAAGCGTTTCTCCCCCGGCGCTCCCTGACCGTGGCCGGGGTGAGCGCCAGTTTCGCCCGGGCGCGCGACCTGGCGAACCGCTACGGGGCGGAACTGGAGAATATGGAAGGCTTTGCCGTGGCCTATGCCTGCGCCAGGGCCGGGGTGCCCTGCGTGGAGATACGCGCGGTCTCCAACAGGGTGGGCCCGCGCGCGCCTGAGGAAAAGGATTTTCCCGGCGCGCTGGCGGCGCTTGGCGGCATCCTGCCCGCGCTCGGCCTTGCCTGACGTCATCCGGGCACCGCAAAGGAGAACAGGGAACGACCATGCCAGAAACGCTTTTACATCAGCGGCTCGCGCAGGAGCTCACGCCCGTGAACGCGGCGCTCGACCGCGCGGCGCAGCGGCTGCCGGAACCCGTGCGCCCCGTGGCGCGGCACATCCTCCAAGCCGGCGGCAAGCGACTGCGGCCCTTCCTCACTGTGCTCATGGCGCGGCTTCTGGGCGATTCCGGCCAGCGCGTCTATGACCTGGCCGTGACCATGGAGATGCTCCACGCGGCCACCCTGCTCCACGACGATGTGCTCGACGACGCGGCCAACCGGCGCGGCAAGCCCGCCGCGCACACGCAATTCGGCGTGGCGCAGGCCATTCTGGCGGGCGACGCGCTCCTGGCCGGGGCCAATGCCCAGGTGGCGGACTTTGGCGACCCGCGCCTCTGCCGCTGCTTCTCCACCGCCACCAGCGAGACCGCCGCGGGCGAGATACTCGAGATCGCGGCCCAGCGCCGCGTGGACGTGAGCGCCGGGGAATACGCGGCCATCGTGCGCGGCAAGACGGCGGCGCTCATCGCCGCGTCCTGCGAG
>URHE01000120.1 GCA_900547595.1 uncultured Desulfovibrio sp. | reverse complement strand
ACGGGGCCGCCCCCGAAGCCGGGGGGCCCGCCGCTCTTCCGGACGCCGCCCCGCCCGCGGCGCGGCCTGTCCGCGACGGCAAGATACTCCTGGCCGAAGATGCGGAGTTCAACGCCGAATTTCTCATGGAGCTGCTCGCGGATGAGGGCTTTTCCGTGGTCCATGCCGAAAACGGCCAGGAGGCGCTGGATATTTTCAGCGCCTCCGCCGTGGACGAGTTCGCCGTCATCCTCATGGACATGCAGATGCCGGTCATGGACGGCTGCGAGGCGGCGGCGGCCATCCGCGCCCTGGACAGGCCGGACGCGGCCACGGTCCTCATCTATGCCTGCACGGCCAATACCTTCAAGGAAGACATGGACAAGGCGCTCGCCAGCGGCATGGACGACTTCCTCACCAAACCCATAGACATCAAGGTCTTTTTGCGAAAAATGGCCGCAATCAACGGCGCGCCCGCCGGCGCCGGCAGGAGGCGTCCATGACCCGACGGCTGCTTCCCGTGTTTCTTGGGGCCGCGCTGCTTCTGGGCGCGCTGGCGCCGGGCTGCGACCGGCAGCCGCCCCGGCCCGTGCCTCTGGTCATCAAGACGCCCCTGCAGGAGATGAACACCCTCAGCAACCCGCATATCCGCGACACCACGGCCTTTCTGAAACAGGCCGCCGCCGCGTTCGCGGGGGCCTACACAAAAGCGGCGGTGCAGCCGGATGTCAAGACGTTCAACTATGTGGACGAGGTCAAGGCCGTCACCGGCAGCTTTGACACAGAAACGGCGCCGGATATTCTTTTTGGCGCGTTTTTCAATCTTTCCGGATATATAGATACGGGACGCGCGGTGCCGCTGGACGACATGATCGGCCCGGCCCTGAAGGCGGACATGGAGCCGCGCGACTGGGAGCCCGGCCTGCGTGACGGCAGGGTCTATCTGCTGCCCTATCTGAAAATGCAGAATATCCTCATCTGCAACCGGGAGCTCTTCCGGCGGTGCGGGCTTGCGGCCTTTCTCGGCCCTGGCCGCGAGATCCGGAACTGGACGCTGCCGGAGTGGCAGCACATCCTCGATACGCTGGCCGCCAGATTGCCGCACGGCATCTACCCGCTGGCCATCTTTGCCAAAAACAACCAGGGCGACACGCACATCCTTTCCTACCTGCGCGCCTTTGGCGGCAGTATCTTCGACAGCCGGGGCAATTTCGAGTTTCAGGCTCCGGCCACGGTCAGGGCCCTGGCCTGGCTCCAGGAGGGGGTGCGCCGGGGCTGGTTCCCGCCCCATCCCGAAAATCTGGAAATGAAGGATTGCAGCGAACTCTTCGCCAACGGGCAGCTGGCCATCTATATGTTCAACAACGCCAACCGCACCATTTACACCCATCTGGGCAATTACGCCTTTGTCAATTACCCCGGGAACATAGCAACGGAATTTTACAACGGCTTTCTCGTGTTCGACAACGGGGACCCCGCCAGACTCCAGGCCGCCAAGGACTTCCTTGCCTTTCTGTATGAGCGCGACGAATGGCGCGACCTTTCCGCCGGCAATATCCCCACCAGCAAGCGCACCCTTGCCAAATACCGCGACCGCATCGTCATGATGGACGAGTTTGGCCGCAATGCGCCCAATGTCGTGGATTTCACCAACAAAAGCCCCAACTGGCAGGGGCGCGCCGACTCCTTCCGCAGCGTGTTCTGGCCCAATATCCACAGGCTGCTGGAACTGAAGATCACGCCGGAACAATGCGCCGCGGACCTGGACCGTGTCTGCAATGCCGCCCTTGAGCGGGGGCGCAGGGAACGCAGGCTCCACCCCTGAGCGGGGGACGCGTTTTGGCTTGGGCCGCGCCTCACACCTGCCATGGGCCGCAGCCTGGGCGATAAAAAGCGTGTGTCCTGTAGACGAACTCGCGTTTTTCCTCCCGGGTGGCGGCGACTTTGCGCAATACCGCCTGGATGGCATCAATGGCGCGGGGAATGCGTAGGATCTCCTGCATGGGCCTGCCCTCGTTCACAAGGCTTTGCCCCAGCTCGGAGGGCACAAAGGTCTGGCTGACCAGCGCGAAGCGCCAGTCCTTCCAGCCCAGATACCACGCCCAGCCCGTATAATAGCGCCAGCTGTTCTCGTTGAATGCCCGGCAATGGGTGGGATCCTGCCATGCGCCCAGCGAAAGCTCATAGGGGACGGTAAGCTCAAGCGTGCCACCCGGCCGCAGCAGGGTGAGGATATTGGTCATGGCCGTCTTCAGATCAGCCATATGCTCAAGCACATCCCTGGCGAGAACCCTGCCGAACATTCCGGGCCGGAACGCGAAGGCGCCAAATCGCGTTGTGGCATGCTCGACCCCCATTTCCAGCGGACGGCTCATGTCCAGAACGAGGTCCGGGTTCCACGCGGGCTCAATGTCCACATTGACGGCCTCGGCGATAAAATCCTTGCCGGAACCCATATTGGGCGTTTCCGGCAGGGGAGCGCGCGCCGCCGGGGAAGCCGGGCCAAATATCTCCCGGAGGCGTTCGCCGAGATCCATGCGCCGGTAGGCCTCAAAGCCGCGCTCCGCCGCATCGTCCAGGAGTTTTGGCCGCGCGAGCAGCGATTCCGCCGCGTCGGCCAGATGCGCGCCGCCCACAAAAAGACAGGCGTTCTCAAAACCCGGCGGGACTTCGTCTTCCGGCTCGCGCTCGGAGAGGACGGGCACATGATTGGCCCAGAGATAGCCGAGCCGCGCGATCTCCAGGATGGCAGGCCGGTAGAAGTGAATATTGAGCACCAGGCGGGCTCTGGCGATGGCGAAATCCCGCTGGCGCCCGTACCCGGAAAAGACCTCGACCTGCAGGTTCCGCCCGCGCAACGCCTGAATGGCCGTTTCGCGGTGCCGGTTGATGGCGCCATAAAAAAGCAGGTCAATATCGCGGGGGATGTCCCGCCTCAGGCGCGTCATTTCCGGCACATAGCCGGGAAAGACCGTCTCCGCCCGGATGCCGTGCAACTCGAAGAGCCGCGCGGTATTGGCCGCGCTGTAATCCCACACCCGTTCCGCGCGCCGCAGCAGCTCCGCATATTCGCCCCGGAACAGCGCCGAGGACGCCTGTTCCAGATTGTAGAGAATGGTTCCCGGCGGCAGCATGCTGTCCGCGCTGAGACATTGCGCGCCAAACAGCAGGGTGACGCCGCCGCGTCCGGGGCGCCTCGCTATTTCCACCGCATGCCCAAGCCGAAGCAGCGCGAAAAAAAACTGGAGAACCACGTCATCCATTTGAGGAAGGCCGCCGGGATTGCAAAGCGTGATCTTCATCTGTCCTGCTCTCTCGCGGTCTTCCAGCGCGACATGTCCAGGCGGACCGTCTCTCCCTCCCGGCTGAAACCCACACCGTGCCGCAGGGAATTGAGGAACCTGACCATCCCGGCATACGCCGGGTTGGGCCCGAACCTGACGGGATCCGTGCCCGCGATGGGCAGGAAACGCCGCTCCACTTTCAGGGGCCGGACACCCTCCTCAAACAACAGCTTGTTCAGAAAATAGGCTTTCTCGCCCGAAAGCCCGCTTGCCACCTGGGCATGCTTCCGCTCCTCATAGGTGTGCTCCGGCCGTTCGTATCCCAGATGCCGCACCCGGTTCTCCAGAGGCACATAACCCGTGCTCAGGGAAAGCAGGCGGCAGCGGAGACTGTATTCCATATCCTCGAAGCCGTATTTGCCGTAATCCTCGTTCCAGAACCCCAGACGCCCGTGGACGGCGGGTGGGATCAGGACGCACGCGCCACCACAGGTCTCGAAGCTCCAGAAGGGCCTGCCGCCGGGCAGGCGCACCGGCGTCACCACATGCCTGGACAAAAACCGGTAGCCCAGAGCGCCCAGGCCGGGACATTCCCGCGCGTATTCCAGCAAGAGGGCGAGCCAGTCCCCGGCAAGGATCTCCACATCATTGTCGAGCTTGAGATGGAAGGCGTCTTCCCGTTGCGCCCAGCCGTAGTTGGCCGCCACGGCCACGCCCATGTTCCGCGCCAGGCGCGTCACGCGGATGCGGTCATCTTCCTGCGCCAGGCGCTGCAAAAAGGGCCAGGTGCCGTCGGAACTCGCATTATCCACCACCTGGACGGAAAACTTCCCTTCCGTGCGCGCAAGCAGGGAACACAGGCAGCGCTTCGTCAGCTCAAGCCTGTTGCAGGTAACGACGGTCACATGTACGGGGCAGACGTCCATCTCCGCAGGTTCCACGCGTCTTATTCCAGCAGCGTGTCCAGCGTCCGGAAGAGGATATTGAAATCAATGGGCTTGGCGATGTGGCCGTTCATGCCGCGCGCCAGGGCCTCCCGCTTGTCCTCCTCAAAGGAATTGGCCGTCATGGCGATGATGGGCACCGAGGCGAGCCCGGCGTCATCCAGGGCGCGGATGGCCTGGGTGGCGCCATAGCCGTCCAGCACCGGCATCTGCACGTCCATGAGCACCACGTCATAGGGGGCCGCCGCGGAGGCCGCGAGCATCTCCACGGCTTCGCGGCCGTTGGCGGCCACATCCACGCTGTAGCCGGCCTCCGTGAGAAATTCGACGGCGATTTCCTGATTCATGGCATTGTCTTCCGCCAGCAGGATATGCCCGGAGCGCGCCCCCGCGCGGCCCCGGTCGTCCGCGCCGTCCTCCGCCTCCCCGGCGGGTGAAAGGCACGCGCGCACATCCGACCAGAAGAGCGGCATGCCCAGGCAGGCATCAACGCCCGCCTCCGGCGCGGCGTTCCCGGCCTCCGTCCAGTTGCCGCCGAGCAGCGCCACAACGAGCCGTTTGCCCCCCACAGCCTCGCGGAGGCGCCTGGCAAGCCGGGCCGCGCCGCCCGGAACTTCCCGGCTGATGAGGCACAGGCTGTAGCCGTCGTTTCCGGCGGCGCGCGCCAGGCCGAGGGCG
>URHE01000119.1 GCA_900547595.1 uncultured Desulfovibrio sp. | reverse complement strand
CGCCGCGCTGGGGCATACGCTCGCGCCCGCCCGCCCGGCCCTGGCGCCGCTCCGGCTCCCGGACGCGACGCCTCTGGGCGCGGCGTTGCGCGGTCTGGCGGGCATCAGTCTGCCCGCGCGCCTGACACTGGCCGATGACACCGCGGAGGGAACAGCGCGCAGTTGGGAGGACGACCTGCTCTTCACGCATACGGGCCTGAGCGGGCCGCTCGTCCTCGGCGCCTCCCTGTTCTGGCACGATGGACAGGCCCTGGAACTGGATTTTCTGCCGGACCGGGATACGGAAGCCCTGCTCGATGCCGGGGGCGCCCGCACGCCCCGCGCCCTCCTGCGCCGCCTCCTGCCGCAACGCCTGCTCGATGCCGTGCTGCCCCCGGAACCGGCCCGCCGCAAGTGCGCCGAGCTTTCCCGCCAGGCGCGCCGCCAGCTGGCCGCCGCCATCCATGCCCTGCGCGTGACGCCGTCCGGCATCGAAGGCATGGACAAGGCCGAAGCCTGCTCCGGCGGCGTGGATACCGGCGAGGTCGACCCGCGCACCATGGAGAGCCGCCTCATCCCCGGGCTGCATATTGTGGGCGAGATGCTCGATGTGACCGGACGGCTGGGCGGTTACAACCTTCACTGGGCCTGGGCCAGCGGCATCCGCGCCGGGCGGTCGGTGCTGGCCGGAACCGAAGGCCGCCTCACAAGCCGCAAAACAGCGTCACCCAGAACGGCACGCTGAAATCAAGCACCATGGCATGCACAATGGCCGGAAAGGCCCAGGCCGTCCCGGCGGCACGGGTGATGACCGGCAAGGTGGTGTCCATGGTGGAGGCCCCGCCGCACATGACGGGCGCCGGCGCCCCGAAGAGCCGCACGAGCAGCGGAGTGAAGATGAGGGTGAACAGCTCGCGGAAAATATTGGCGAGCAGGGCCACGGTGCCCAGTTCCTCCCCCCGGTACTGGGTGATGAATACCGAGGAGAGCGAATAATAGGCGAAGCCCGCGCCCACGGCCAGACAGTCCGCCACACTGTACACAAGAAAGACGCTCATCAGGGCGCAGCCCGCGAAGGTGCCCACGGTGGTCCCCAGTGGCAGCAAAAGGACGCGGGGCCGCAGGGAGCGCAATATCTCGCCCAGGCGCCGGTCCGCCCCCAGCGAAAGCCCCACCAGCGCCATGAGCAGCCACAGGGCGGGCAGCGTGGGGTCATGCCGCAGCAGCGCGTCCGGCGCAAGGCCGAAACGCGCAAGCAGCAGGCCCGCGAGAAAACAGGCGAGAATGGGCAGGCTGGCGCTCATGCCGCACCGTCCCCGCCCCCCGGACCCCCGTCCCGGCGGGGACGGGGAGCTGATTCCCCGCCGAACAGCCGCCGGAGCAGGACGGCGCAGACCAGCGTGCCCCCGATGCCACCAAGCGCAAGCGCCAGGGCGGCGCCCCCCAGATGCGGCAGGTCGCGCACCAGTTGCGCGTTGCCGCCCACGGCGATGCCGAGAAAGAACAACAGCAGCATGATGGCGGGAAATATCCAGCGCCGCAACGCCTCCGGCCTGAGCCTTCCGCGCAGCAGACGCCCGGCGAGCATGCCGCAGAGCATGATGCCCAGGGCGGTGTACATGAGAATTTCCCCCGGTCCTTTCTTCCGTCTCCGTCCCGTCTCAGCGCGGCAGCCGCGCCACAGGCCCGAGCCCCTGACGGAGAAAGGCGAGCGTGGGACCGTAGCGCGACATGTCCCCCGCAAGGGCATCCACATCCCGCAGCACGAGCACCAGTTGCCCGCGCCAGCGCAACTGGCCCAAAGGCCGCGCCGTGCCCGGCAGCCCCAGGGCGCGGACAGCGGCGCTCCCCATGACGATGACCGCCCGGCAGCCCAGATGGACGGCGCCGGACCAGAAGGCATCGGCATGCGGCGCGAACTGCGGTTCCGCCGCGCCGGGAGCGGCGGTTTCCGGCGCTTCCGGCAGACTGGCGGGCCAGAAGGTATGCGTGCCCGCGGGATGGGCCAGGTCCCGGAGCAGGCGCCCCAGAAAGGCGCGGCGCGCGGCGCGGGCTTCCGCCCCGCCCTCCTCCCGCCGGTCGGTGCCGGTGGCGGCGGTGAGGTCGTCAATATTGGCCCAGGTGGATTCAACATCGCCCGGTTGCATGGGCAGAAGCTCCTTGCGGGCCTTCATGCCAAGGGCGTCTTCAAGGGTGCTGATGAAATCGTTGAGTTCCACCGTATTGTTGTTGCCGATGTTGTAAATGCGCCAGGGCGCGGAGCTGCTGGCGGGGTTGGGATTTGCAGGGTCAAAGTCCGGGTCTGGCTGCGGAGCCAGCGGCAGCAGACGCACCACGCCTTCAATGATGTCGTCAATATAGGTGAAATCGCGCCGCATGCGCCCCTCGTTGAACACCTTGATGGGCTCGCCGCGCACAATGGCGGTGGTGAACAGGTGCAGGGCCATGTCCGGCCTGCCCCAGGGGCCGTACACGGTAAAAAAGCGCAATCCCGTGCAGGGAACGCGGAACAGATGGCTGTAGGAATGGGCCATCAGTTCGTTGCTCTTCTTGGTGGCGGCGTACAGGCTGACCGGGTGGTCAACGTTATGGTGCACACTGTAGGGCCGTGCCGTGTTCATGCCATAGACGGAAGAAGACGAGGCAAAAAGCAGATGCCCCACCTTGTTCTGGCGGCAGCCCTCAAGAATATGCCCAAAGCCCAGCAGGTTGGCATTGAGGTAGGATTCCGGGTTCTGGAGGCTGTAGCGCACACCAGCCTGCCCCGCAAGGTTGACCACATGGGTAAATCCTTCGCGGGCGAACAGGGCGGCCATTGCCGGGCCATCTGCCATGTCCAGAAGTTCAAAGCGGAAGCGCTGCGCCTCCGGCATGGCGGCAAGTTGGGCCAGACGGTCTTTTTTTAGTTGCACATCGTAATAGTCGTTGCAATTATCAACGCCCACCACGCTGTGCCCATCGGCCAGAAGCCGTTGGGAAAGATGGTATCCAATAAAGCCCGCTGCGCCTGTTACCAGAACATGCATGAGAACCTCCCAGTGTGCATGCAGGCAAGGTAAGCCAGATGCGCGTTCTGGGCAAGAGCGGCGCGCAACGGTGAAATCCTTGTTTCGGGGTATGGGGGCTTGCGGGAAAAAGCGCCGCATCGTATGTTTTGGGAACCGAGGTAAAGAATGCAGACAGCAGAGAATAAAGGATCCGAAACGCAAGGCAAATCCGCATCTTCTGCGGGTAAAGGCCGCCGTCAGGATCGCGCCGCCTGGTACGCTGGCCCGTACAAGGACGCGCTCATATATCTTATGGTCGCCATCTTTTTTGTGGAGATGATTGTTGGCGGCATTTCTTTTTTTTATGGCGTCATGCATGCCGCGCCGGATGTGCCGGGCGGCCCGCCGCTGGCACGCTTTCCCTGGCTTGGGTGGGCCGTGGCCGCGGTGTTGGCCCCTGTGGGGCTGATGCTCATAGTGCACCTTTCGGGCACATGGGTCTCCCGCTATCTGGGGCGCGAGGACAATATGCAGGGCGGGCAGGGTGCCGGGCAGGCGGCTGATGATGAGCAGGTTCCTGAACGGCTGCGCCGTTTCTATGCCATAATCCGCAATGCGCCCACGGTGGTTTTGCTGCTGGGCATAATGCTGCTGGGTGCGGGGCTGTTTTTTGTGGACGGGGCATTCTCTGCCCTGATGCGCCTTGGCGGCGCGCTGACTGAATATATCCCCTGGATTGCGGGCAGTCTGGCTGCTCTTATTGCCGTGTGCTATCTGGTGCACCACTGGTTTGTGTATCGCCATCACCGCATGCAGCAAGAATATGAGTACCGGCGCGAGGTGCTGGAACGCACGGGCATTGTGCTGGTGGACAAGGGCTGCGTACCCCTGCCGCAAAATGAGGTGCAGCGTCTGGCTCTTGGCGGGCATGTGGTGGAGGCGCAGGCCTTGCCCCCGGCGATTGATGCCGAAGCTGCATCGGGTGATGCCGCGGCTGACCGCAATGGAATGGCGCAGCAAACGGGAATGGAGCGGCAGGGCATGATGACGATGTGACCGATGCGGAGATTATCAGCCCCGACACGGCAGCATCGTCTGATAATGCTGCTGGCGCGGCACCTGATACCAGCTCTGCTGCTGCGTCAAATCCTGTGGACGCTTCCGCTGCCCAAGATGCGGAAAATCCCCGCAAACAGTGCTAACTGCTGATATGACACAAGATTGTTCAGCACAAATGCGGCGGCGGCATGAGCATACCCAAACCAGGTAAACCCGTTCGAGGTTCCCGCAGCGGCGTGCCGCTCATGGCTCTGTTTGACCTGTTGGGCAAGCGGTGGGCTATGGGGGTTATCTGGCAGTTGCGCAAGGGGCCAGCCACATTCCGCGCCTTGCAGGAGGCTTGCGAATCCATATCCCCGGCGGTGCTCAACAGTCGTTTGAAAGAACTGCGCGAGGCAAAGCTCGTGTGCACCACCAATGACGGCTATGCCCTGACGGATATGGGCATGGAGTTGAGCCGCCTTCTGGAGCCTTTTGGTGCCTGGGCCATAACCTGGGCTATGGATGTAGCCCCGGAGGATGCCGAACGCTGGAACGAACTGCTCAGCAAAAGGCTCACGTAGCCTCCTCCTCCGGGGATTCCTGCACAATCGGGCCGCGACTATTGCTGTGCAGCCTTGATCGCCTTGAGCGTCCGGCCTCCCAAACCGATGGCATCGGTTGCGTATTCCTCAATAAAGACCACGAACTTTTCCTGCGGAACGGACGTTGCTGCGACTGCGGCTGCGGTCAGGCCTTCAATCAGGTTCTTCTTCACTTCTTCCGTTGTGCTGTGCATGGCTATGGTGATGACGGGCATGGTTTGCTCCTTGTCGTTTGATCTTGCGGCTTGCGCTCCGCATATTTTGCGAAGCTGCAAGCAAGGTAGTGTTCTTGCGCGCGCTATGGAATAAATAGCACGCTATGAAAAAAATAGCAAGAACTGCCCAAGGTCAAACCTGCAAAGACGGCAGGGTGTACC
>URHE01000118.1 GCA_900547595.1 uncultured Desulfovibrio sp. | reverse complement strand
CGAGGCCGGAGGCCGTGTTCCTGCCGCCGGCAGACGGAGAGGGCGCCGTCCTTGCCGCCGCCCGGCGCGGCCTTGCGGCGGCCCGGCAGGCGAAACCGCCCGGCCGGCGCGGTCCGGCAGAAAGCGGGCAGGTTTCCGTTTCCTCCTTGACGTAATCCAGTCTGTGGGCTACCGTCGACCTGATAGGAAATTCCTTCCGGGGTGCGTCCGCGGCATGGCGTCGCGGACGGTGCATATCGTGGTCTCTGTTGCAAAAGGAAAAGCGCATGAGAAACGGCACAACTCTTTTTCTGCTGGCGGTCACGCTCCTGGCGTTCGCGGCATGTCCCCCGGCTCCCGGCGCGGCTCCCGCCGCCCTGGAGCCCACGGACAGCGGCGCGCCCTCGGCCATCGTCATCTTTCCCGTGGGCGCCAAGCCCAATCCCAAGGCCGCGGCCATGGCGCCCGTCGCCTTCAATCACGTCGTCCATGAAAAATGGATGGCCAGCGCCGGGAAAGACTGCATGGTCTGCCATCACACGGGTGACGCCGTGGCCTGCACCACCTGCCATACGCAGGAAGGCAAGGCCGAAGGCGGCTCCATCACCCTCGAAAAGGCCATGCATGCCACAAAGATCGCGCCCCGCAAGGAAAATACGCCCGCAAGCTGCGTGAGCTGCCATGAGGCGCAGCTTGCCCAACGCGACTGCGCGGGCTGCCACACCACCCTGGTGAAAAATGTCCGCAATGAGGCATGGTGCGCCGTGTGCCACACCATGACCAAGTCCATGACCGCCGCCGACATGCAGCAGGGCATCGCGGGCACGCTCCCCGAGCGGCGCAACGAGGCCCTCGCCACGGAGACGGAGCTCGCGCGCGCGACCGCCGCCTACTGGCCGGCCACGCTGGCGCCCTACAAGGTGGTCATCGACTCCCTGGTGGGCAAGTACGAGCCCTGCGTTTTCAACCACAAGAGCCATGTGCTCTCGCTCATGGGCCGCATCAAGGACAACAGGCTTGCCGGGGCCTTCCACACCGAGCCCGCCACGCTCTGCGTCACCTGCCATCACAACAGCCCCCCGTCGGCCACGCCGCCCAAGTGCGCGAGCTGCCACAGCAAGACCATCGATCCCGCCGCCCCCCAGCGTCCGGCGCTCAAGGCGGCCTTCCACCTCCAGTGCATGAGCTGCCACAAGGACATGAAGGTGGCGCGGCCGCGCAATACCGACTGCACAACCTGCCACAAGCTCCGCGCCCCTGAGCGCGCCGCCAACCAGGCCAACTAGGGGGAACCATGAACCGCAGAAAATTCCTTACCATTCTCGGCAGCGCCGGCGTGGTCTCGGCCCTGGGTTCGGCAAAGGTCGCCGAGGCCACCCCCGCCAGCTTCCCCTATTTTCCGGACAGCTACGGCGTCCTGCACGACACCACCCGTTGCATCGGCTGCCGCCGGTGCGAGGCCGCGTGCAATGCCGTCAACCACCTGCCCAAGCCGGAAAAGCCCTTCACCGACCTCTCGGTCACGGAAACGAAGCGCCACACCACGGCCTATGAATGGACCGTGGTCAACAAGTACGAAGTCAACGGCAAGCCGTACTTCCGCAAGCTCCAGTGCTTCCACTGCAACGACCCGGCCTGCGCCTCGGCCTGCTTCGCCAAATGCTTCCAGAAGCAGCCGGACGGCTCCGTGACCTACGACGGTTCGCAGTGCGTGGGCTGCCGCTACTGCATGGTGGCCTGTCCCTTCTATGTGCCCGGCTTCCAGTACGACCTCGCCTGGGACCCGCTGGTGCAGAAATGCACCTTCTGCGAGCCCCGGCTCAAGGAAGGCAAGCTTCCCGGCTGTGTGGAAGCCTGCCCCGTGGATGCCCTGACCTTCGGCCGCCGCAGCGACCTCATCAAGATCGCCCGCGCGCGCATGGCCGAAAATCCGGGCCGGTATGTGGACTATCTCTACGGCGAGTACGACGCGGGCGGCACGGCCTGGATGGTGCTTGCCCCGGCCGCCGGCGGAGCGCCGGTGCCCGTGGACGACCCGCAGGGCGCGGGCGCCGAGTTCAAGCAGCTCGGCCTTGACACCCATCTCGGCAGCCAGCCCATGGGCTCCCTCACCTACGGGGCCCTGGGCGCGGTGCCCATGATCGTGGCCTTCTGGCCCGTCCTCTTCGGCGGCGCCTGGGCCATGACCAAACGCCGCGAGGCCATGGCCAAGCTTGAGCAGGAAAAGATCCTCAAGGATGCCAAGGACGACCTCGTCGCCGCCGTGGACGCCGCCGTGCGCAAGATCGGCGAGACCGAGGGCGAAGGCGCCGCCGAACGCGCGCGCCAGGCCATGACCGAAGCGCTCAAGGCGCGCGAGGCCCAGAACTCCGGCGGCCTGAACGGGCATGGGGAGGAGAAGTAGATGGAAACCCACGGCATCATCATTCCCACCAAGGACAAGCTCTTCAATCTGGAGCCCCTGCTCTCCAAAACGCCGGGCAATATCCTCACCTGGATCATCCTGACCGTGGGCTTCATCATCACGGTCATCCGCTTCACGGTGGGCATCGGCTCGGTGACCAATCTCAGCGAGGCCCAGCCCTGGGGCCTCTGGATCGGCTTTGACCTGCTCTGCGGCGTGTGCCTCGCGGCGGGCGGCTACTTCACCACCGTGGCCTGCTACGTCATGGGCATGAAGCACTTCCATTCGGCGGTGCGCCCGGCGGTGACCACGGCCTTCCTCGGCTACGCGTTCGTGGTCGTGGCCCTGCTCTATGATCTGGGCCATCCGCTGCGCCTGCCCTACATGTTCTTCTTCCCCGGCACGACCTCGGTGCTCTTTGAGGTGGGCCTGTGCGTGGCCACCTACCTCACGGTGCTCTTCATCGAGTTCTCCGTGGCGCCCATGGAATGGCTGGCCCAGAAGTTCCCGTGGCTGCTCCCGATCCGCAAGATCGTCATCCGCGTGACCATCCTGCTCACCATCTTCGGCGTGACGCTCTCCACCCTGCACCAGTCCTCGCTGGGTTCGCTCTATCTCATCGCGCCGGGCAAGCTGCATCCGCTCTGGTACTCGCCGTTCATGCCCATGTTCTTCTTCGTGAGCTCCATGGCCGCGGGCGCCAGCATGGTCATTTTTGAAGGGCTCTTCGCGCACAAGGGCGTGCACCAGTACATGGACGCCACCCACCTGCGCGAGGCGGACGGCGTGGTGCTGAGCTTCGCGCGGGCGGCCTCGTTCATCCTCTTCGCCTACTTCATGCTCAAGTTCATCGACATGCTCGTCCAGGCCAACCTGCACTGGGTCTTCACCGGCTGGGGCGCCTGGTGGCTCGTGGAGATGCTCGGCTTTGTCCTCCTGCCCGCCCTGCTCTACGCCAAGGGCGCGCGCGACGGCAATGTGGGCCTCTGCCGCATCACCTCGGTACTCGCCGTGGCGGGCATTGTGCTCAACCGCTTCAATGTCTCCATGATCGCCTTCAACTGGCAACTGCCCTCGGCGGAACGCTACTTCCCCAGCATCTGGGAAATCTGCATCTCCGTCTTTGTGGTGACCATGATCGTCACCGCCTACCGCTTCATCGTCTACAACATGCCCGTGCTGTACGAACACCCCGACTTCAAGGGCGAAGAGCACTAGGCCGGGACAAGGAGAAGCCCATGGAATTCCCCACCTTCTACAGCTACTTCCTGTACACCAAGAACTGGGCGTACATCATGATGTTCATCGTGCTGCCGCTCTATGTCCTGTACTGGAACTTTGTTCTCTTCCCCGACAAGAAAAAGGGCAAGAACGCCCGACATTGAGCCAACCAGGGGCGGGGCCGAGGCCCCGCCCTTTTTCGTCCGCCCCTTGTGCGCGGCACGGCGCATGCTTATTGTATCACGGCAGCCGGAAGTCCAGGAGGTTTTCATGTGCCTTGCCATTCCCGCCCAGATCGTTGAACTGGAGCCCGCCGACATGGCCCGCGTGCGCGTGGGCGAAAGCTCCACCTTTCTTTCCGCGTCCACCATGCTTTTGCCCGAACCGCCCAAGGTGGGGGACTATGTCATTGTCCACGCGGGTTTTGCCCTGCATTCCCTCACGCCCGAAGAAGCGGAGTCCAGCCTTGCCGCCCTGCGCGAACTGGCCGAGGCGGTGGAGGGACAGCCCGCCAATTTCTGATGTCGCTGGCGCAGCGCGGTTTCGCAATGAAATGGCGTAACGCTCTGGCGGCTGCGGCAGCAGATGCCCGCGCCGTAAAGGGGAGGAACATGATCAGCGTTGCCGACTGGATGCCCGCCGCCGTGCGGACGCTGGAGGGCGCCTTCGGCGCCCGGCTGCGTTTTGTGGGCCTTCAGGGCAGTTACCGCCGCGGCGAGGCCACCGAAACCAGTGACATCGACATCTGCGTCATCCTTGACCGGCTGGAGCCGGAGGACCTGCCAACCTTGCGCGCGGCTCTGGATACGCTCCCGGAAGGAACAAAGGCCGCGGGCTTTGTCTGCGGCGCGGCGGAACTGCGCGCATGGCCGAAGTTTGAGCTCTTCGCCTTCGCGCAGGACATGGACGCCTGGCGCGGCGAACTTGCGCCGCTCCTGCCCGAAATCACCGACGCGGACATCCGCCTCGGCTGCCGCGCCGCCCTTGCCGCGCTCTATCATGAGAGCGCGCAGACGCTCCTGCTCGCGCCCGCATGGCCGGCGGAAGCGGTGCGGGATGCTATGCGCAGTCTGTCCAAGTCGTATCTGCGCGCGCTTCAGGGCGGGATTTTTTTGCGCGATGGCACCTTCCCGCGTGACCGGGCCGGGGCCATGCGCCGCGCGCGGGCGCAGGAAGCGGACCTGCTCCGCGCGGCGGGAGACGCCGGGCAGTCCCTCGGGGACTTCGCCGCCGCCTGCCTGCGCTGGAGCGCCGCCGGACTTGCGGAACTGCCGGACTAGGTTCAGACCGCATCAATGAAAATGAAAATCAAGTACACTATGGTTTTTGTTTACCGATGAAAAATGGAAGTTTTTCCGCTCGCCGCCCGAAGCGGAGCGAAGGGCGGGGGCTGTCGCCGCAAGGATCCTAAAAAAT
>URHE01000117.1 GCA_900547595.1 uncultured Desulfovibrio sp. | reverse complement strand
GGCGCCCCCGGCATGGCGGATCTCTGCCGCCCGGGGGGCGGTGGGGGCTATTCCGCCTTTGTGAAATTCCTGTCATACTGGACGCGCGGAGACGCCCGGCGCCGGCGCCACCTTGTTTTCCTTCCGGCCGGGCACAGGAAGCACATGGCGGCAGATATGGACACACAGCATATGGCGGAAGCCTGGAGCAGTTTTCAGAACGGGAAGCTGACCGACAGGTCCGAGGTGAGCGAACTCGTCATGCGCACCTGGCTGCGCTGCCGCGAATACAATATCAGCCCGGAGATCCCCGCCTACAGCCAGGTCCCTCCCTCGCTGCTCCGCAAGGTCAAGCGGAAGTCCGCGGGCCTGATCGCTTCCGTGCATGCGGCGGTCACGTCCCTGATCGCTCCGGCATACGGCGGCCTTTTCAACGTGGTGCTGGTCAACAGCGACGGCGTCACCATTTACAAGCAGGCCGCAGTGTCCCGGCAAAGCGGCACACCCACCAGCGAAGGCATGGTATTCGAGCTCGACAGGCCGGGCGCGTCCGCTGTGGCGACGTGCTTCGTGGAGCATGTGCCCGTCATCTTTTCGGGCGCGGAGCACTATTGCAAGGCGTTTCACGGGCTGCACTGCCATGCGCTGCCCATCTTTGATCACCGGCGGAACTTCATCGCCGTCCTGTCGCTCTCCACCAGCATTCGGAACAAGTGCAGGATCCCGCCGTTTTTTCCGTCCATGATCGGGCGCTACATCGAGGCGCAGAACAGCATTCGCGGCCTTTGGCAGGAGTATGACGCGCTGCTCGCCGTCACCGACGAATCGCTTGTGATCCTCGGGCGGGACCTTTCCGTGCGCTATATGAATGCGCAGGCCAAAAAGTTTTTCGGCGTCGAGCCCGGGGAATTCCATGCTGAAAACGAAGATTTTTCAGCCGTGGCGAAAAGCCTGCGGACCCTGATCGCCGCTGAAGGGAATTTCCACCGCAAACTCGTGGACCTGGGGGGCCCGGACGGCGGGGCGCCCGTCCTGCTTTCCCATCAGGAAACGCAAGACGGCTGCCATGTGCTGAAGCTGGCCCCGCCGCGGCAGCCCGCAGGCGCGCCGGGGAAAAGGCGCCCGGCGGACGGTGGCGGTTTCAGCGCTGTCATGGGGAATTCCCCCGCCCTGGCCGGGGTCCTCAAAAGCGCCCGCAAGGCCGTGAACTCCAATGTCTCCGTCCTGCTCACCGGCGAGACCGGAACGGGCAAGGAATTGCTCGCCGCCGCCATCCATGAGGCGGGCCCGCGCGGGAACAAGCCGTTCGTGGCGGTGAACTGCGGCGCGCTTTCCAGGGAGCTTGTGCTGAGCACCCTGTTCGGGTACAGCCCCGGCGCGTTTACCGGGGCCTCCGCAAAGGGGCAGGTGGGCAGGCTGGAGCTCGCCGATGGCGGGACGCTTTTTCTTGATGAGATCGGCGAGCTCCCCGCCGATGTGCAGGCGGTGCTGCTTCGCTTCCTTCAGGACCGCATCGTCACGCGCGTGGGGAGCAACAGCCGGAAGAAGGTCGATGTGCGCATCATTTCCGCCACCAACAAGGACCTTCCCCGCGCGGTCGGCAACGGCACGTTCAGGCTGGACCTGTTTCACCGCCTGAATACCCTCACGCTGACGCTGCCGCCCCTGCGGCAGCGGGGAAACGACATCCTTCTTCTGGCGGAAGCATTCATGCGGCATGCGGAAAACCCGCTGGGGATCAGTCTTGACGCCTTCACGGAAGATGCCAGGCGCTACTTGCTCGCCTATCCCTGGCCGGGCAATATCCGGGAGCTTGAAAACGCTGTGGCCCGGCTCCTGCTCAATGCGGAAAGCACCAGGATAACCCGGGAGACCCTGCTACAGATTATCCCTCCCGTCGCACCGGTGGCGTCCCGCGCCGGCGCGTGTCCGGAAAAGGCGCGCCTGTGCGCGCTTCTGGAAAGGCACAGGGGGAACATGCGGACGGCGGCGGCGGACGCGGGCTGTTCCCGCTCCTCGCTGTACTATCGGGTCCACAAGTACGGCATCGACATAGCCGCGTTCAGATAGGCGTCCGCCGTCCGCGTCCGGCGCGCGGCCCCGCTCCGGCGCGGGCGTCTGCGCCCGCATCCGCCGGAGCGTTTCCGCGCGTTCATTGCGGAAACGCTCTACTGCTTCAGGCGCGGTGCCTGCGCGGGGGGCAGCGGCAGGCTCGGCAGGGGCAGCTCCTCGCGGAATTCCCGCCAGCTGCGGCTGACGTTGAGCGCCTCTTCGGCCAGGTCGCGGAGGGCCACATAGCTTTCCGCCAGGGTCAGGCGGTCGGTGTCGATGACGGCGTCGGCGCGCAGCGGCTCGTCAAAGGTGTCGGCCACGCCGCTGAGGCGCGCGAGTTCGCCGCGCGCGGCGCGGGCGTACAGGCCCTTGGGGTCGCGTTCCACCAGGGTCTTCAGGGCGCAGCGCACCCAGACTTCGCGGTAGATGGGGATCTGCTCCCGGTTTTTGCGGCGCATGCTTTCATAGGGCGTGATGGCGGTCACGATGCAGACCGTGCCCTGGGCGTGGAGCTGGAGCGCGTGTTCGCGTATGGCGTCGATATTGCGGATGCGGTCAGCCGGGCTGAAGCCGGAAAAACCGAACCGGCGCCGGAAGGCGTCGCCGTCCACATGGGCCACGGAATGGCCCTGGCTTTCAAGATGCAGACGGAGCAGGGAGCCGAGCGTGGTCTTGCCGCTGCCGGAAAGGCCGAGCAACCAGATGACGGGCATGATGCGGACCTCGTTTGCCGTCGGCGGCGGGGCCGCCGGGCCGTGGCATTTCGCCGTTGATGATGCCGCACATTTTGCAAAAAACCGGCCAATCCTTGCACAATGCGGTTTTTCCGTTTCCGGCGTGGGCTTTTTGACGCCGTTTCGCGCCGGGCGGCGTCCGTTTCAGGCGGCTGTACAGGCGCGCCAAAGCGGGATAGGCTGCCCTCCCGCGCCCCGGCATCCGGGGCGTGAAGCTCTGACAAGGTAAGGATCATGCTCGCCATTGTGGACTACGGAGCGGGAAACCTCACAAGCGTGCGCCGCGCGCTTGAGCATTGCGGCATCCCCAGCATCGTGACGGCCCGTCCCGAGGCTCTGGAAGCGGCGTGGGGCGTCATTTTTCCCGGTGTGGGCGCCGCCGCCCAGGCCATGAGCGCCCTGCGCGCCGCCGGGCTGGAAGCGCCCCTGCGGAATCTGGTGGCCGCCGGGCGTCCGTTTCTGGGCATCTGCCTCGGCTGTCAGATACTGCTTGAGCGCAGCGAGGAGGGCGGCGTGCCCACGCTTGGCATGGCGCCCGGCGTCTGCCGCCGCTTCCCGCCGGACATGCGCGAGGAGGACGGCAGCCGCGCCCCGGTGCCGCACATAGGCTGGAACCGCCTGCGCGTGGTGCGCCCCTCGCGCCTGCTGGACGGCATCGGCCCGGACGCCGAATTTTATTTTGTCCACGGCTATTATGTGGAGACAGCGCCGGAGCTGGAGATCGCGCGCACGCGCTACGGGCGCGACTTCTGTTCCGTCTACGGGCGTGACGGCTTCTGGGCCGTCCAGTTCCACCCCGAAAAAAGCGGGCGGCCCGGCCTGAGGCTGCTGGAAAATTTCTATGGCTACTGCCGGGAGGAGGCTGCCCATGCTCTCGAAACGCGTCATTGTCTGTCTTGACGTGCGCGACGGGCGCCTGACCAAGGGGGTCCGCTTCGCGGGCAACGAGGATATCGGCGACCCCGTGGAAAGCGCGCGCCGCTATTACGAGGACGGGGCCGACGAGATCGTCTTTTACGACATCACGGCCTCGGCGGAGCGCAGGGGCATCTTTCTCGACGTGGTGGAGCGCGTGGCCCGGGAGATATTCATCCCCTTTTCCGTGGGCGGCGGCGTTGCCAGCGTGGCCGATATGCGCGCCGTGCTGCTGGCCGGGGCCGAAAAGGTCTCCGTCAATTCCGCCGCCGTGCGCGATCCGGAGCTTGTGGCCAGGGGGGCGGAGGCGTTCGGCTCCCAGGCCGTGGTGGTGGGCATGGATGTGCTCGCCGTGCCGGCCAGCGAAACCGTGCCTTCCGGCTACGAGATCGTCGTCCACGGCGGCCGCGAGCGCACCGGCCTGGACGCCCTCGCCTGGGCCCGGCGCTGCGAGGCCCTGGGCGCGGGCGAGCTGTGCGTCAATTCCATTGACGCCGACGGCACGCGCGACGGCTATGAGCTGCGCCTGACCCGCGCCGTGGCCGACGCCGTGAATATTCCGGTCATTGCCTCCGGCGGCGCGGGCGAACCGCGCCATCTGCTGGAAGCGGTCACCACCGGCGGGGCTTCCGCCGCGCTGGTGGCTTCCATCGTCCATTTCGGGCAGTACAGCATCCGCGCCTGCAAGGAATGCCTTGCCGCGGGCGGCGTGCGGACGCGGCTTGCATGGTAGCCGGCGCTGACGCGGCGCGCCGCGCCGCCGGGGCATCATCGGTGGGGGCTGCCCGGCTCAGGGAGGCGCTGGCCGGCGTTTCCCGCATGGCCGTGGCCCTGTCCGGCGGTCTGGACAGCCGCTTTCTGTGCCACATGGCGCTGGCCGCTGGCTGTGACGTGCTGGCCCTGCACGCGTCGGGTCCGCATGTGCCGCCCGCGGAAAGCGAAGCCGCGCGTCGCTGGGCGCGGGAACGGGGGCTGCGCGTTCTGGATGTGCCGTATGACCCCCTGACCCTGCCGGAGGTGGCGGCCAACAGCCGCGAACGGTGCTACGCCTGCAAGCGCGGTCTGCTGGCGGCCCTGCGCCGGGCCCTGGCCGCCGCCGGGGAGGCTGACCGCGTCCTCTGCGACGGCGGCAATGCCGATGACCTGCGCGCCTTCCGTCCGGGGCTCAGGGCCGTGGCCGAGGCCGGGGTGCGTTCCCCACTGGCCCTTGCCGGGCTGGACAAGGACAGCATCCGCGCGCTGGCGCGGACGACCGGGCTGGAGCGTCCCGACCAGGCGGCGCGGCCCTGCCTGCTGACGCGCCTGGCCTACGGCCTGCGGCCGCGGGCGCGGCTGCTGGCGCGG
>URHE01000116.1 GCA_900547595.1 uncultured Desulfovibrio sp. | reverse complement strand
GGGATGCGGGCCGTTCTATTTGGAGGAGGCTGTCAGCAAAAGAAAGGAAGGTACTCAGAATACTGCAATGGTCATGCCAATTTAAAGAAACACGGGATTTTTTATAACCTGTTGAAAAATTATGGGATAATTTTCTCCGTTGCCCAGCGGCGCGTAAAAAAAATTAAACATTCGCCGGCGGGAGGCGGCATTTCGTTGCCTCGCGCGTAAAAAATCTTGTCCGCTGCAAGGGGGGAAGGGCGATCGCCCCGCGCCCGCAGGCGGAGGCGCTCCCTGTCCGGCGTGCGGACGCGCCGTGAGCGCAAGCGCCGCATGAAGCCGCGTCATTGCGGCCCGGCGCCCTCGGCGGCGGCCCGGCCCTGCGCGGCGAGGGCCAGCTTTTCCGCCAGGTCGCGCGCGCCGGGCGTGGCGCGCCACTGGCCGAACAGGGTGCGCCAGGCGCCGAATTCCTGAAAGCCCTGATCCAGCTGCTCCTCGTGCAGCTGCACCCAGGCGTGGAACAGCTGGAGCTGTATCTGGAAGGTGGCGCTGCCAAAGACCACGGCCGCCATGTCCCTGGGCATGGTCTTGCCGTCCAGCTTTTCGAGCACAAAGGTGCAGACCGCGCGCCGCGAGGTTTCAAAGTCCACGGGGTGGCCGTTCATGCTCTCGGCCAGCGGCAGCAGGCGGGGATAGAGCTCGCCGATGCGGGCCATGGCCTTTTCCGGCACGCGGATGCACAGGCGTTCCGTTTCCTCCGGCGCGTCCCCGGCGGCGGAGGCCGGGTCGGGCGGCAGCTCCTCGATGAAATGGAAGCGGAGCCAGTTCTCGAACATCACGGCCTCCAGAGCCTGCTCCACGGCATTGCGAAATTCTTCCTGCGCTTCCGGCACGTCGCCCTCCCCGGCATTGCTTGTGTTGCCGCCGTTCCCGGCGGAAGATGCGGCAGCATAAGCGCGCCTTCGCGCCGCGTCAACGCGTGGCGCCGCGCTGTACCTTCCGGCGCCCCTGTGCTAGGCTCATGCCTCAATAAACTCTGTTATGGGTTTTCAGCGAGGGAAAGAGGTTTTTCCGCTGGCCGCCCGAAGCGGAGCGAAGGGCGGGGGCTGTCGCCGCAAGGATCCTAAAAAATAAGATTTTTTTGCGCTGGCAAGGAAGTGGACGATTTTTGGAGGGAGTGTACTCAAGTACATGACCGACAAAAATCGCCCAGTGACGCCGCCAGCGCAAAAAAGGCTGTTTTTGACGGATGATTGTGGCATTGCATAAGCTGCCGCATCCCAAGTCAGCAGCCACAATAATAGGTCCAGACCCTAGAAGATACCGCATATCCCCGCCTGTTCGGCGCCCGGCGCGCGGGAACGGACGGTTCATGGACAGACTCCGGGAAACGCAGATGATCGACTACGCCCAGGCGCTCAATGGGGCCCAGCTTGCGGCCGTCACCGCGGGGGACGGCCCGGTGCTGGTGGTGGCGGGCGCCGGCAGCGGCAAGACGCGCACCATTGTCTACCGTCTGGCATGGCTTGCCGAGCACGGGGTTTCGCCGGAGTCCATCCTGCTCCTCACCTTCACCCGCAAGGCCGCGCGCGAGATGCTCCAGCGCGCCGGGGCGCTGCTGGGGCAGGGGCTTTCCGGCGTGCAGGGAGGCACCTTCCACGCCTTCGCTTTCAGCGTCCTGCGCCGCTGGCGCCCGGCGTGGCTGGGCGAGCGCCCGTTCACGCTCATGGACTCGGCGGACATCACCGCGGCGGTCCGCCAGTGCAAGGCCGATCTCAACCTGGGCAAGGGGGACCGCTCCTTCCCCAAGAGCGCGAGCGTAGTGGCCTTTCTCAGCAAGGCGCGCAACAAGGAACTGCCCCTGGCCGAGGTGCTGCGCCGCGAGGCGTTTCATCTGGAGCCGTATGTGGAGCCGCTGGAGCGTCTGGGCGCGGCGTATGACGCCTACCGGCGCGAGAACGGCCTGCTGGATTACGACGATCTGCTCTTCGAGCTGGAGGCCCTGCTGCGGGACAACGCGGTCGCGGCCGATGCGCTGCGGGCGCGCTTCCGGCACATTCTGGTGGACGAGTATCAGGATACCAACCTTGTCCAGGCGCGCATCGTGCGCCTTTTGGCCGGGCCGCTGCCGGACGCTTCGGCGGCGGAGGCGCCGCCCCCGCTGTGCAATGTCATGGCCGTGGGGGACGAGGCCCAGTCCATCTATGCCTTCCGGGGCGCCAATGTCCGCAATATCCTGGACTTTCCGAAACTGTTCCCCGGCACGCGCATCCTGCCGCTGGAGGAGAATTACCGCTCCACGCGGCCAGTGCTCGACGTGGCCAACAGCCTGCTGGAACACGCGGCGGAATCCTTCAACAAGCATCTGTTCACGCGCAGGGAGGGCGGGGAGCCCGTGCGCCTCGTGACGCCGCTCAGCGACGAGACCCAGGCCGCCCTGGTGACGCGGCGCATCAGCGAACTTCTGAAAACGTACCTGCCGCACGAGATCGCGGTCCTTTTCCGGGCGGGCTTCCATTCCTTCGCGCTGGAAGTGGCGCTCAGGCGGGCGGGCATTCCCTTTCGCAAGTATGGCGGCCTGCGCTTTGTGGAGGCGGCCCACATCCGCGATGTGGTGGCCTTTGCCCGGCTGACGCTCAATCCGCTGGATATGCCCGCCTTCGCGCGCGTGGCGGCCATGCACAAGGGCGTGGGCCCCAGGACCGTGGAACGGCTGCACGCGGCCCTGCGCACGGGCGAACCGGGCGCCATGGACAGGGCGTTCGCCCGTTTTCCCGAGCTGCGCGAGGACTTGCGCTTTGTGGAGGGCCTGCGCGCCGCATCCCTGAAACCAGTGGAGTTTTTTGAACAGGTGCTCGACCATTACCGCCCGCGGCTGGAACTCCGCTACCCCGACGACTGGCCGCGCCGTCAGCAGGGCCTGGAGGAGATACTCCAGATGGCGTCGGGCGCCTCCTCCCTGGACATGTTTGTGGCCGACCTTGCCCTGGAATCGCCCGAGGAGGAGGGGGACGCCGGCGCGGACAACGGCGAGGGCCGCGTCACGCTTTCCACCGTGCATTCGGCCAAGGGCCTGGAGTGGAGCGCCGTCCTGCTCATCGACCTTGTGGAGGACCGCTTCCCCTCCCGGCACGCGCTGACGCGGCCCGAGGATTTCGAGGAGGAGCGGCGCCTCATGTATGTGGCCTGCACGCGCGCCCGGCAGCGGCTTGAGCTGTATGCGCCCGCCACCATCTACAACCGCGCGGAGCGCGGCAGCCTCCATGCGGCGCAAAGCCCCTTTGTGCGCGAGCTTGCGCCCGGCCTGACCGAGGCGTGGGTCGAGGGGTTCGGCGGTCGTCTGGCGCGGCGCGGCGCCGTCGCGGGAGGGGGAAAGCCCGTATCCCGGCCAGCCCCGCAGCCGGAAGAGGATTGCCAGCTGCCGCCGGAGGAATGGCCCCGGCCCGGCGCCCCGGTTTCCGGAGCATCCGGAGGGGCCGGGACCCCGGACGGTCCGCTCTGCCACTGCCGCCACCGTATCTTCGGGCGCGGCAAGATCGTGCGCCGCATCGCTCCGGACAAGGCCCAGGTGAATTTCCCGGGCTTCGGCCTCAAGGTCATTCTCACGGACTATCTCATCATGGAGGACTGACATGCTGTCCCTGCCTTCCGAGGACGGCATCCTCGCCTGTCTCGGCCGTCATTTTCCCAATACCCATCCCTCCCTTCTGCTCGGGCGTGGCGACGATTGCGCCGTGCTCCGGGGCGACCGCCCCCTGTGCGTGAGCAGCGACCTTTTTCTTGAGGATGTGCATTTCCGCCGCGCCTATTTCACCCCCGAGGAACTGGGGCACAAGGCGCTGGCCGTCAATGTGAGCGATCTTGCGGGCTGTGGCGCCAGGCCCCTGGCCTTCACGCTCTGCCTCGGCCTGCCGGACTGGGCGGACATGGGGTGGCTCGACGCGTTTTTCCGGGGCATGGCGCGGCTTGCCCGGGAACAGCGCATGGCCCTGGCCGGGGGGGACCTGTCGCGCTGCCGGAGCCTGCATATTTCGGTGACGGTCTGGGGCGAAAGCGTCCAGGCCGGTCAGTCGCCCGTTTTTCTCTCCCGCGGGGGCAGCATTCCCGGCGACACGCTCTTTGTGGTGGGCCCGCTGGGGCTCGCGCGTGTCGGCCTGTCGGTATTGGAACGCCGGGGGCGCGCGGCCCTGGAGGACTGGCCCGCGGCCTGCGCGGCGCATCTGCGGCCTGAACCGCAGGTGGGCGCCGGGCTCATGCTGGCCCGCGCGGGCGGCAATGCGCGGCCTCCCGCGCTCATGGACCTTTCGGACGGCCTCATGCGCGACCTGCCGCGTCTGCTCGGCCTGTCCGGCGAACTGGGCCTGCACGGCAATGCCCTGGGGGCGGACCTTGTCCTCCCGCAGCGTCTGCTCCATGCGGAGCTGCTCCGCCATGCCGCGCAGCACGGCAAAAATCCGGTCCATGAGGCCCTGCTCGGCGGCGAGGACTATGCCCTGCTCGGCGCCTGCGCGCCGGACATGCTGCCCGCGCTGCATGCGGCCATCCCCGGCTTTTTCGCCATCGGCACAGTGACGGACGGCGGCGGCCTGGTCTGCAACGGCGAGTGCCTGGACGGCCTGCGCGGCTTTGACCATTTCGAGACTGCGGGCGGCACTGGCGTTGGGGAAGGAGAAGGCGCATGAGGAATGGGGATATGACATCGCCGCGGCCTGGAGAACTGCCCGCTCCCGAGGCTGTTTGCCGTTGCGCGGAGGAGCTGCGCCGCGTCTGCCGCGACGCCTGGCGGGGGGGCCTGCTGTCGGGCTGCAACGGCAATGCGAGTCTGCGTCTGGAACGCGCCGCCGGCGCGGAAACGGACAGCCTCCTCTGCATGACGCGCACAGGCGCGGCCAAGGGGCGCCTCACTCCGGCGGACATCTGCCTGCTGGACGCGGTTTCCGGCCATTGCTTCGCCAACGGGCCCGCCTCGTCCGAGGCGGCGGTGCATCTGGCGCTCTATGCGGCGCGGCCGGAGTGCCGGGCCGTGCTCCACACCCATCCGCGCCATCTGCTCGCCCTGAGCCTTGCCGGGCGCGCGCGCGGGGCAACGGAGGGATTCCTGCTCCGCATGCCGCTCTATGAGGCGGACACCTGGCGGGCCAGGCTGGCCTTTGCTCCGGCGCTCCCGCCCGGCACCAGAGAGCTTGCCGCTGCCGTGGCTGCCGCCGCGGCGGCGCTTCCGGCTGCCCCGGCGGGGGG
>URHE01000115.1 GCA_900547595.1 uncultured Desulfovibrio sp. | reverse complement strand
CCGTTATCTGCGCGGTTCTGCGCCCGTTTTGCCCGTTTTTGGCAGTTTCGGCAATCAGCGCCGGGATGCCGCCATGGCCTGAAGCCTGCGAATGCGCTCTTCCAGCGGCGGATGCGTGCTGAAAAGCCTGGCCACGCCGCCGTCGCGTCCGAAGAGCGGGGCCACGATGAACATCTCGGCCGTGCTCGGGTTGCCGGAGCGCAGGGGCGTGCGCCCGCTGGCCGCGCCGAGTTTGGCCAGAGCGCCCGCCAGGGCCAGCGGCTGGCCGCAGAGGCGCGCGCCGGTCTCATCGGCCAAAAACTCGCGCGAGCGGGAGATGGCCATCTGGATGAGCCCCGCGGCCAGGGGCGCGAGCAGGGCCAGCACCAGGGCGCCGATGGGGTTGCCGCCGCCCTCGCCGTCACGGCCGCCGCCAAAAATGGCCGTGAACTGGAAAATGTTCGCCAGGGTCACGATGGCCGACGCCATGACGCCCGCCACGGTCTGGATGAGGATGTCCCGGTTGACCACATGGCCCATTTCGTGGGCCACCACGCCGCGCAGCTCCTCGGGCGGGAGCAGGCGCAGGATGCCCTCGGTGACGGCCACCACGGCGTGTTCCGGGTCGCGTCCGGTGGCGAAGGCGTTGGGCGCCTCCTCGGGGATGACGCAGACGCGGGGCTTGGGCACGCCGGCGTTGCGGGCGAGCTCGGCCACGATGTCATGCAGGTAGGGCGCCTCTTCGGGCGCCAGTTCCCGCGCGCGGTACATGGAAAGCACGATCTTGTCCGAATACCAGTAACTGCCGACATTCATCACCAGGGCGAGGCCAAAGGCGATGATGACGCCGCCGCGGCCGCCGAGCAGGCCGCCGAGGACGATGATGATGCCGGAAAGCAGGGCCAGCAGGAAGAGGGTTTTGAGCTGGCTGGTCATGCGAACCTCCTTGGGCGGTATCAGGCGCCGCGCCCGGGGCGCGGGCCGGTGGCTGCGGAAGGCCGGCGCGTCCGCATGGCGCGGATGCCGGTCGGACCGCCACCGGGGAATATAGGCACGCCGCGCCGGGAGGCAAGACGCGCCGGGCGGCGTGTCCATTCAGAAATCCGCCGGATTGGCGCGGAGCCAGAGCTGGAGCACCATGAGCGTCCACAGGGGCTTGCGCAGGTCCGCGCGGCCCGAGCAGTGGGCGTCCACAAGGGCGCGCACGGCCGCCGGGGCGAACAGGCCCTGGGCCGCCAGCGCCCGCTCGCCGAGCAGGTCATCCATGAGCGGCCGCAGCGTGCCCCTGAGCCATTCCGCCACGGGAATCTGGAAGCCGCGCTTGTTGCGGTGCAGTATCTCGGGCGGCAACAGCCCGGCAAAGGCCTTTTTGAGCAGATATTTGCGTCTGAAGCCGCGCAGGCGCAGGCTCACGGGCAGGCGCGCCGCGAATTCGGCCACATCCCTGTCCAGAAACGGGGCGCGCACTTCCAGCGAATGGAGCATGGAGCAGCGGTCCACCTTGACGAGAATGTCGTCCAGCATGAACTGGCGCACATAGACGTGAAAGGCGCGGGCCAGCGGCGTTGCCGCGTCCCGGGGCAGCCAGTGCTCATACTGGCTGCGGGTGGGCGCGAACAGCGCTTCCGGCAGCAGGGCGTCGTTGCCGCCATGGCGGCCCAGCCAGCCCGGGTCCAGTATCTTGCCCTGAAGTTCGGGCCCGAGAGCGGTGAGCAGGGTCTGGACGCGCAGCCAGTCCGGCGCGGCGGCCCCCCGCAGAAAGGTCTCGCACGCCAGACGCGGATTGATGTAGCCCGCGGACGCCGGCAGCCGGCGGACCAGCGGCTCGATGACGCCCCGCCGCAGCCAGCCGGGCAGGGCATTGTAGCGTTGGGCGAGCCGGTAGCCGATGTAGTGTTCGTAGCCCGCCCACAGCTCGTCCGCGCCATCGCCGCCCAGGGCCACGGTCACGCGCTCGCGCGCCACGCCGGAGAGCAGCCATGTGGGCGCGCAGGAGGCGTCGGCCATGGGCACGTCCATCCGGCTCACGATGCCGGGAAGTTCCTCCGCGCATTCCGCCGCCGAAAGGATGCGTTCATGGTGATCCGTGCCGAAGGCCGAGGCCGCGAGGCGCGCATAGCGCGATTCGTCGTAGCTCGCCTCCTCGAAACCGATGGAAAAACTCATGACCGGCGAAGAGGATTCGCGGGCCATGAGCCCGGCCACGATGGAGGAATCGATGCCGCCGGAAAGAAAAACGCCCAGGGGCACATCGCTCACCAGGCGGCGGCGCACGGCGTTTGCCAGCAGCCGTTCCAGCTCGAGGCAGAGTTCGGTCTCGTCTCCGGGCGCCGCGGCCTCGGGCATGGGCAGGTCCCAGTAGCGCGCGGGCCGCGCCCCCGCCGCGCCCTCCGTCTCCAGCAGCAGGAAATGCGCGGGCTCCAGGCTGTGGACCTCGCGGTACATGGTCTGCGGCGTGGGCACATATTCATAGGCCAGATAGCGCATGAGGGCCGTGGCGTCGAGATGGAAGCCCAGTGGCAGGAAGTCCGGCCACGCGCCCTCCCCCCCGTCCGGCGCTGGCGCGTCCGCCGGTTCCGGGCGCCCCAGCAGCGTCAGGGCGGAAAGCTCGGAGGCGAAGCAGAAGACGCCGTTCTGCAGGGTATAGAAAAAGGGCTTCTTGCCGAAGCGGTCGCGGGCGCAGAAGAGGCGGCGGCGCGGGCCGTCCCAGAGGGCAAAGGCGAACATGCCCTCAAAACGCTCCAGACAGTCCTCGCCCCAGGCGGCATAGGCCGCGAGCACAAGTTCCGTGTCCGATTCCGTGCGGAACGTGACGCCCCGGGCGGCCAGCTCGCGCCGCAGCTCCCGGAAATTGTAGATTTCGCCGTTATGCACCACGCAGAGCTTGCCGTCCGCGCTGACCATGGGCTGGCTGCCGCCCGCGAGGTCGATGATGGAGAGCCGCCGGTGGCCCAGAGCCACCGGGCCCTGGCGCCAGAAGCCCTCGCCGTCCGGCCCCCGGCAGGCCATGCGGTCGGTCATGGCCCTGACGGCGCGTCCGGCGCCGGGGGGGAGCGGGCCGCCGTCCAGGCGCAGGATGCCGGCTATGCCGCACATGGGTCCGTTCTCCGGCGCGGATGTCCGGCGCGCCAGCGGGCACGCCCGTCCGTGAGGAAGGCCCCCAGGCGGTCCGCGTTGGCGTCGGCGTCAAACATTTCCTTTGCCAGCCGCGCGCCCGCCTGACCCATGTGGCGCGCCGCTGCGGGGTCGGCGGCCAGACGCAGCACGGCTTCGGCCAGGGCCTCGGCGTCGCCCGGCGCCACCGCAAGGCCGGTCTCGCCATGGCGCACCACTTCGGGCAGGGCGTTGACCGTGGTCCCCACCACGGGCAGGCCGTAGGCCATGGCCTCGATGACGGTGTTGGGGATGCCGTCGCGCCGCCCGGAGGCATGCACCACGCAGGGCGCGAGAAAGATGTCGTGTTCGGCCAGCAGGGCGGGCAGTTCGTTATGCGAGATCAGGCCCGGCATGTCCACATCCTGCGTGAGGCCGAGCTCCGCGCGCAGATGGCGCAACTGGTCTTCCATGCCGCCCAGGCCCATGACCTTCCCGCCGCCCCCGGCAAGCGTGAGCCGGAAGTCGAGCCCGCGCTGCTTGAGCAGGGCGCAGGCGCGCAACAGCACGTCAAAGCCCTTGGTCACGTCAAAGCGGCCCACGGCCAGCAGACGCAGGGGGCCGGGCACAAAGCGCGCCGCTCCGTCCGTCACGTCCTGACCGGGCGCGGGCAGGGTCAGCCCGTTGTAGACGAGCACGGTCTTGCCGCCGGCTTCGCCCCGGCCAAAGGTCTCGATGCGGGCCTGGTCGGCCGCGTTGTTGGCCCGCACCAGAACGGCGGCGGCGAACTTGTCGGCAAGGTCCGGGTCGGCGGGCTCCAGATTGTCGCCGCGCGCGGCCGTGGCAAAGGGCAGGCCCGCCAGGGTGGCGGCGACCCAGGCGGCTGTGGCGGCGCCGCGCGGCCATGGGGCGTAGACCATGTCCATGCCGTCCTCGCGGAAGCGGCGCGCCAGGGAAACGCCCGCGCAGAAGGCCCAGAGGTTTTCCCCGAGGATCTCCCAGCTCTGCCAGCGGCGGCAGCAACTGCGGCGGAACAGGCGCCAGAGCCGCACGGGATGGGTGCAGAGCTGCCGCAGTATCTCAAGGCAGAAGCGGGGCGCGGCCCGCATGCCATAGACGCGCGCATGGCTGCCCATTGCGCGCATTTCATCCGAGCAGTGGCGCAGATTGCGGCCATAGAGCGTATAGACGGTCAGGGGCAGGCGCTGCCGCAGGGCTTCCACTTCGCGGAAAATGAAGGGCTGGGTGAAGAGCGGATACCAGAGCACCACATAGGCCACATGGGGCAGGCCCGCCGGAAGCGGCGGCAGGGAGGCGGCGGACGGCGCGCCGCCGGCGTGCGGGTGCCCGCGCGGGGGGAGGTTCATGAGCGGGCCTCCGGGGAGGGATGTTTCCAGGGGCGCGCGGAAGTGTCCGTAGATGGCATCCGGCTGTCCATGCCTTTCCTTTCTACCGTTTTTGGCGGCCTTGTCCAGTCGCCGCTGCCGGAGGGGGCGCCACCGGGCCGGAAGTCGCCGCGTTCCGCCGCGCGGCGCAGCTCCTCCAGCGTGAGAAAACGGACGGCGAATGCCGCGTCCAGCCAGTCCAGATAGGCGAGCAGTTTTTCCATGAAGCGGCGCACGGACGCCTCATCCGGCATATGCGGCGCGCCGCCCGGAAAGAGTTCGGAAGAATGCCACGTCAGGGAAAGGACGCGCCCGCCGCGCGCGGCATGGAGCAGGGTGGTGAGCCGCAGGAGCGGGAGCGGATGCTGGACGGGCAAAAGCGCCAGCGCGCCCCAGTGGCGCAGGCTCGCGCGCAGGGCGCCCCCGGCCCCGCCGGGAAGCGCGCGCGCAAGGCGGGGCAGCCAGGGGAAGAGCGGGGTCACGGTCAGCGGCAGTTCCAGCAGGCGTGCGGTCCCTTCGCCCACCCAGTAGGGATCGGCGGGCGCGTCGAAATGGTCGGGATCGGCGTTGGCGGACGCGGGTTTTCCGCAGTGGAGCGGGCGCACCGAGGCATCGCAGCGCACGCCCTGTTCCTCCAGCAGGGGCCAGAGCGGCGCATGCAGGTCCCAGCGGCCCATGCGGAAGGAGGTGAGCGGCGCCCCCTGAAAATCGGCGCCCGCGCGGAAGAGCGTTGCCAGCTTGGCGGCCATGCAGGCGTCCGGCACGGCGGCGGCGGGCACCCGGCCGAGCATGCCGCCGGGCGCGGCGGCGGCTTCCGGGGTCAGGGGCGGCGTGTTCCAGTGGTGGAGGTGGGCGCCGATCTCCGCGCCGTGGCCGTC
>URHE01000114.1 GCA_900547595.1 uncultured Desulfovibrio sp. | reverse complement strand
CCTGCGGCGCGGCGCCCTCTCCGGTGGCCGCGGCGGCGTCGGCGCCGCCGTTCTGGGCCAGCAGCGCCGCCTCCAGCCGGCGGCTGCTTTCCCCGGCATCGGGAATGACGGACGCCTGTTCCGCCCCCCCCCAGCCGAGCCAGCGCGGCAGCGGCACATCAAAAAACGCCAGCCCCAGGGCTGCCACCTTGAGGCAGCACAGGGCGACCAGGCAGCGGACCAGCCTAGAAAGCCGAAGCCTTGTAGCGGAGTGTCGAGATTTCGTCATTGAAATGCTGCTCCTGAAGCCGTTCCGCGCGCAGATACTGGGTTTTCTGCCGTTCCTTGAGCTTTTCAAGCAATTTGCGTTCCATGGCGCGGGCCGCGAGCAGAGAGCGCGCCTCTTCCGCCAGTTGCTCCAGCATGCGGCACTGAAGCTCCGCCTGGGCGGCGTCGCTGCGCAATCCCCTGAGATACTGCCCGTGCAGCCAGCGTTCGCCGCTCTGAAGCAGGCCGGCGCGGGATTTTTCCTCGGCGCATGCCAGTTCGCCGAGAACGGCCTCAAGGCGTTCCCGGCTTTCCCGCAGCCTGCGCTCGGCGTCGGCAAGGCGGACCCTGGCCTCCTCCTCGAGCTGGGCGCGGTAGTCCAGCACTTTCTGCATCCTGAAACGAAACGGCATGCCTGCCCCACCCTTGCCGGCCGGAAACCGCACGGCGCGCGCCCGTTCTCTGGACGCGCCAAAACCCGCGGGCCGCTCCGCGCTTTCTGAAGCGATGGCCGGACACCCTGCCGATGCAAGGACCGCGCCAAGCCGACA
This sequence comes from uncultured Desulfovibrio sp., assembly GCA_900547595.1. GTDB lineage: Bacteria > Desulfobacterota > Desulfovibrionia > Desulfovibrionales > Desulfovibrionaceae > Desulfovibrio. Next base: position 4,587 of record URHE01000114.1, on the reverse strand, counting down.
CATGCCCCGCGCGCCGCGGCGCCGCCACTGACCGTGACGGCCTGCGCCGACAGGTCCGGCCCCGGTGTCAAGCTCCTGTCACGCCGGCAGGAGCCCCGCCGCGTGATCGACTGGGCCGCAACCCTTGCCGGGCGCATACGCGGCCCGCAACGCGCGGTTGAGGAAACGCTGCGCCCCGGCCACGGCGGCCTCCAGCGGCAGGCCCTTGCCCAGTTCCGCGGCAATGGCCGCCGAAAGCGTGCAGCCGGTGCCGTGATTATTGGCCGTCTCCACCCGGGCCTGGGGCAGAAGCTTCGGCTCCATGCCGGGGCGGCAGAGCACGTCCGTGACCACCACCGCGCTTTCCATGTGCCCGCCCTTGATGAGCACCGCCTTCGGCCCCATGCCGAGGAGCTTTTCCCCGGCGGCGGCGGCGTCTTCCAGCGAGGCGATGCCAAGGCCCGTGAGCATCTCCGCTTCGGGCCGGTTGGGCGTGAGCAGGTCGCAGGCCGGCAGCATCTCGTCCCGCAGGGCGGTCACGGCGTCCTCCTCCAGCAGGCGGCTGCCGCTCTGGCTCACCGAGACGGGGTCCACCACCAGCGGAAAGCGCCGTTCGCGCAGGATGGGCGCCACGGCTCGGATGATGCCCGCGGAAAAAAGCATCCCCGTCTTGGCGGCGGCCACGGGAAAGCCCTCGAGCACGGTTTTCAGTTCCAGGGCCACGAATTCCGGCTCCGGCGCGTGGATGCCGGTCACGCCCAGACCGTTCTGGGCCGTGAGCGCGGTGATGACGCTCATGCCGTAGCAGCCGAGGGCCATGATCGTCTTGAGGTCGGCCTGGATGCCGGCGCCGCCACCGGAATCGGAACCGGCGACGGTGAGGATGTTGGGAGGGGAAAGGGGCATGGCGACTCCTTGGTGGTCAGTCGTCGGCCCGATGGCTGCGGTGCCGCACAACGGGCCTGCCAGCGCGAGGGGATTCGTTGCATACTCAGGAGCAGGGCCTTGCGGCCCTGCTCCGTGCGGCGTCAGTTTCAGGGCGGCCCGCCCGCGCGGGCCGCCGGAAGCGCATCAGCAGTTGACGGGCGCGCCGGCCACGGGCTTGCGGCCAAGCATCATGAAGGCCACAAAGGCCACAATGGCCGCGATGACACCGATGATGTTGGCGATGTCAATGGAGATGGCAAAGCCCATGGTGGGTTCGTAGCAGATGTAGGACGTGCAGACGGCGGTCATGAACGTGGCCGGCACGGTGCATATCCAGTGGAAGCGGTCGCGGCGCACGAGATAGGCCGCGCCGGCCCAGAGCACGATGGTGGCCAGGGTCTGGTTGGCCCAGCCGAAGTAGCGCCAGATGATGGTGAAGTCCACCTGGGAGAGGAAGATGCCCACAAGGAACATGGGCACCGCCAGGTAGAGGCGCGGCGCGATGGCCTTCTGCGAATAGTTGAAGGCTTCGGCGATGGTCAGGCGCGCGGCGCGGAAGGCCGTGTCGCCGGAGGTGATGGGCAGGACGACCACGCCGAGGATGGCGAGCACGCCGCCCACGGAGCCCATGAGCGCCAGAGAAGCCTCGGTGACCACGTTGCCGGGGCCGCCGGCGGCGATGGCCGCCTGCAGGGCTTCCGGCCCGTGGTAGAAGCTCATGCCCACCGTGGCCCAGACCAGGCCGATGAAGCCTTCGGCCACCATGCTGCCGTAAAAGACGGGCTTGCCGAGCTTTTCATTGGCCATGCAGCGGGCCATGAGCGGCGACTGGGTGGCATGGAAGCCGGACAGCGCGCCGCAGGCGATGGTGATGAATACCAGCGGGAAGATGGGCAGGCCCTTGGGATGCTGGTTGGCCCAGTGCGCGGAGTTGTAGAACTCCGTGCCGCTGACGAACATCATGGTGGTGATGCCCACGGCCATGATGATGAGGATGGCGCCGAACACCGGGTAGAAGTTGCCGATGATCTTGTCGATGGGCATGATGGTGGCGATGAAATAGTAGGCGAAGATCACGCAGACCCAGAAGGTGAGATTGAACGACGCGGGCGTGAGCTTGGCCAGCAGGCCGGCCGGGGCGGCCACAAAGACGACGCCCACCAGGACAAGGAGCACCACGGCGAAGACGCGCATGATCTGCTTGGCGATGTTGCCGAGATTGTAGCCCACGATGGCCGGGACATTGGCGCCGTTATAGCGCACGGAGAGCATGCCGGCCATGAAGTCGTGGACCGCGCCGGCGAAAATGGTGCCGATGACGATCCAGACCAGGGCGGACGGCCCCCACAGCGCGCCGAGGATGGGGCCGAAAACGGGGCCCACACCGGCGATGTTCAGCAACTGGACGAGCCAGACCTTCCATGTGGGCATTTCCACATAGTCCACGCCGTCGGCCATGGTCTTGGCCGGAGTGGGCCGGTCCGGCTGGGCGCCGAATACTTTCGAAACGATGCCGCCATAAACGATGTAGCCCACGATGAGGGCCACCGTCGCCAGAACGAAATACATGGAATTGGGCATATCCTTACCCTCCTGAATGGACACGCCGGAACCGGACGCCGCCGCGCGGGAACCCCATTTCCCGCGCAGGTACTGTAGAGCTTCATTATGAGGCTTCGCAACGGCTGTCAATAACGGAACACGGAAAACACGGAAACAGGAATGGAAAGAATGCCCGGCGGAAAAAAAGGGGCGCCCGGAAGCCGGCGCCCCGCCGGAACGGCGTCAGGCCAGCGCCGCGCGGCCAAGCTCGGCGGCCGCCAGATTGACCGCCTGTATCCTGGCGGGCAGATGGCGGCGGATGGCCGCCGTCAGGTCGTCAAAGTCCAGCGGCAGAAGGCCGGAGGCGCAGGCCGCGCCCAGAAGGGCCGTGCCCCCGCTCTGCACCGAACCCGCCTCCCTGCCGAGGCTGCGGCAGGGCAAAAAATACTGCCGGTCCGCCACATCCGCCACTTCGCGCCGGATGCGCTCCATGCCGGGATAGACCGCCTGGCCGAGGGCGACGCTCAGGGGCGCCAGCGGGTCGCTGCTGGAGAAAACCGCGCCGCCGCGCCGCAGATAGGGCAGCCCGCGCAGGGTCTCCAGCGGCTCGAACCCAAGGAGGACGTCCGCCTCGCCATGATCCACGCGGGGCGAACGCCAGCCCCCGAGCAACAGGGCGGATTCCACCACGCCGCCGCGCTGGGCCATGCCGTGCACTTCGCCGCCCACGGCTTCCAGTCCGGCGTCCAGAGCCGCCCGCGCCAGCAGGTTGGTGGCCGTCAGCGTGCCCTGGCCGCCCACGCCGACAAAATAGATGCGCAGCCGCGCTTCGCGTGCTTCCGTTTTCATTGGCTCTCCGCAGGAAAAAACAACGGGCGCGGGGCCCTCTCCGTCAGGCCCGGTTCCGCGCGCGGAAAACGCCCGGCGCCGCCTGAAGGCAGAACATGCAGCCCGTGCACAGGCTCTCGTCCACAGACACCTCATCCCCGTTGCGGCAAAAGGCCGGACAGGCCAGCTCCTCAAGGCAGCGCACGGCCTCCGCGCCCTGACGGATCACTTCCGCCACGCGGGGGCGCCCCTTGCCGAGCCTGCGCCGCGCATAGAGCACGCACGGCTCCTCGGCGATGAGCACGCGCACCCCGGAAAGCGCGCCCAGCTCCTCAAAGGCCGCCGTGAGCGCGGCCAGATTGGTGGCCCGCACCTTGCGGCAGTGCTCCACGCCCAGGGCGCGCACAATGGGCTCAATGTCCAGATGCGCCGCCGCCTCGCCGAGCACTTCCTGCGCCATACCGGGATTGGGCTGGTGCCCGGTCATGGCCGTGGTGCCGTTGTCCAGAATGACCACAAGGATGTCATGCCGGTTGAACACCGCGTTGGCAAGGCCCGTCATGCCGGAGTGGAAAAAGGTGGAATCCCCGATGAAGCCCAGCACCGGGGCGCCCGAGGCGCGGGCGTAGCCGCTCCCCGCCGAGATGGACGAGCCCATGCAGACGAGAAAGTCCGCCGTGCGCAACGGCGGCAAAAGCCCCAGCGTGTAACAGCCGATGTCGCTGGAATAGACCGCCTTGTCCCCGAACGTCCTGCGCGCCGCGTAGTAGACCGCGCGGTGCGCGCAGCCGGGGCACAGATTGGGCGGCCTGCCCGGCAGGGGTTCGCCCGGGGCGGGCGCGGCCGGGGCGTCCGGTTCCGGACGTCCGAACCAGCGCGCCAGGCGCCCGCGCACCAGGGCCAGGGAAAATTCGCCAAAGCCCGTGAGCCCCGCGTCCTTGCCCGCGATATGCGCCGCAAGGCCGCGCTCCTGCGCCAGGGTGCGCACGTCCCGCTCCAGCAGGTCCGCGCCCTCCTCCAGCACCAGGACCTCGTCACAGCCGGCAAGGAAGCGGCCCAGCATATTCCCGGGCAGGGGCCAGGTCATGCCCAGTTCCAGCACGGCCACCGCCCCTTCGAGGCCGTCGGCGTGGAGCGCATCCGCCAGATAATTGCGCGCCGGGCCGCTGACGATGATGCCGCGCCGGGGGGCGGCGCCCGTCTCCGCGGCGGGCCGCACGCGGTTGAAGGGGCTTGCTTCGGCCACGGCCCGCGCCCGCTCCATCTGGGCGTCCAGCGCGCGGTGGCGGCGCAGCGCCACGGCGGGCACGG
>URHE01000113.1 GCA_900547595.1 uncultured Desulfovibrio sp. | reverse complement strand
GGCATCGGCCAGCGGCGCGGCATCGCCCTCCCGCAGGGCGCGGGCCGCGGCAGCGGGCGTGGCGGCATCCCGGCTGAAATCCACCGGACCGCTCAGGACAAAGGGCGCGAGCGCGAGGGGCAGGGCATCCGCCTGCATGGCCCAGCCGCCGTAGCGGTGGATCTCGCGCGCGGCCTCGTCCAGGGCTTCCAGACCGGGCGTGAGGGCCGCGCGGTCGGGGGCGCTCCAGTCCCCGCCGGAAGCCGCCTCCGCCGGGGGCACATCCAGCCCCATGAACGCCTCGAACCTGAGGCCGGTGAGCGTCTGCCCCTCAAGGCCGGTCTGCCGGATGCTGGCCGCCGAAAAAATGCGCCGCGCCTGACCGCCGGGGTCCTGCCAGTTCAGGACAGGCCGCGCCACCCCCGGTCCGTGGCGGTAGACCCAGCGCCGAAGCTGGCCGTCCACCCCGCGCACCTCGCCGGTGACGGCCCATCCCGACGGCGCGGCCCAGTCCAGCCGGTCGCGCATGAACGCGGGCGGCAGGAGGCCGCGCCCGGCCAGACGGGCGACGGCCCCGGCATCCAGGGGGCGGCAGTCCCATTCTCCCGTGGTTTCCGGCAGATCGCCCCACGCCTCGCGCGGCACGGAGATCATGGCATAGACACCGCCAAAACGCGGCACCTGCCGGGCCTGAAGAATAAAGTCCGGCCCAAGGCCCGTGGCCGCCGGGGGCAGCTCCCCCCCTGTCTGGACGCCCGCCGCTTCCGCCATTTCCGCCAGGCGGGCAAAGTCCTCCCCGCCGCCCCAGGCGGGATCGGGAGCGAACGAGGCGGTCGCCGTGGCGGCGCGCTCGCGGTCGCGCGCTCCGGGGGCGCTCCCGGTCGTCCAGATGCCGCCCTGTTCGCCGACGGGCGCGAGAAAAAGCCCCTCCAGCCCCAGCGCCGGGAGCCGTTCCGGCAGGCGCGCCGTATGCAGCGCGCGAAACACCGGCGCGCCGGCGGCGAGGCCGCGGGCATCCAGCGCAAGCCAGTTGGGAGCGGCGCGCAGCAGTACCGGCACGCGCCGGGCCGTGCTGCTGTTGTGCCAGAGGCGTTCCGTGCCCGAGACCTGGGCCGCCAGTTCCGGAACCTGCCCCAGCATGGACTGGCGCTCCAGCCATTGCAGATAGCCGGGATCGGCGCGCGGCAGCCCGTTGGCCGCGGGCGGCGCCGTGACAGGCGCCCTGCGTCCGCAGGCGCCGAGCATGCAGCACAGGAAGGCGCACAGGAAGGCGCACAGGAACAGGGCGCCCGGAACGGGACGCCCGGACATCACGGCTACGCCTCCGTCCCGGCGCCGCCGGGCGTCTCCCCGGCCTTGGCCTCGTTCCAGAGTTCGTCCTTCTCGTCCAGCGAAAGCGCCGCGAAGTCCTGGCCGCGCTCGCGCGCCAGTTCCTCCATGCGGGCGAAACGCCGCAGGAAGCGGGTCGCGGCGCCGTCCAGCGCGTCGTTGGCCTTGATGCCCTTGCGGCGCCCCAGTTCCACCAGGCTGAAGAGCATGTCGCCGAGTTCGTGGCGCTGCGCGGCGGTGTCGTCACCGGCGGCCGCATCGAGCCATTCCAGCCATTCGGCCTCCACCTGCTGTTCCACCTCCTCGTCGGTGGCCCAGGTAAAGCCCACGCGGGCGGCCTTGGAATGGATGCGGTAGGACTTGATGAGCGGCGGCAGGCTCGGCGGCAGGCTGGCGAACAGCCCCTGGGGGGCGCCGGCAGCCTCGTGCTCCGCGCGCTTGATGGCTTCCCAGCGGGCGAGCTGGGCGTCCAGGTCCGGAAACGTCTCGCCGGCAAAGACGTGCGGATGGCGACGGATCATCTTGGCGCGGTTTTCGTCCAGAGCGTCCGCCAGGGAAAACTGGCCCCTGCCCTCGAACAGCCGGGCCACAAAGAGCAGGAGGAACGCCACGTCGCCCAGCTCCTCGCGGGCGCCCGCCACATCGCCCGCCTTGAGCGCGGCGGCGAGTTCGTGGCTTTCCTCAATAAGATATTCCGCCAGACTCTCCGGCGTCTGCGCCCTGTCCCAGGGGCAGCCGTCCGGCGCCGTCAACCGGTCGATCACGTCCCGCAGGGCGCTGAGGGCAGCGCATCCCCGATCTTCCATGGCATCCTCCCCCCGCCGCGTCAGATGCCGAACCGCGCCGCGATGTCCGGCGGCAGCCACGCGCGCAGCTGCGCCACAAGGGCGTGAAAATAGGGCATGACGCGGGAATCGCGCATGAAGCTGTCATTCTGAAAAACTTTTTCCGCCACAATGAGCACCAGCGCCCAGATGAGGACACCCTTGGCAAGACCGAAAAACGCCCCGGCCAGCCGGTCCGCCCAGGAGGCGAAGGACAGCGCCACCACCTTTCTGAGCAGGCGCGCGGCCAGCCCCACGCCGAGCATGACGCCCACAAAGACCAGGCCATAGGCCACGGGCGTGCGCCAGCCTTCGGCGCTGATGAAGGTCAGATGGGGCGCGACAAGCCCGTGCCAGGCCCGCGCGCCCCAGAAGCCGCCCACGAGCGAGACCACGCCCGCCACTTCGCCCACCAGCCCGACACCCGCGCCGCGCAGGGTGAAAAAGACAAGCGTGAGGATGATGACGAGATCAAAGATGTCCTGTCCCATAGGCTCGGCCTCCCCGCATGTGCGGCGTGCACCATAGCAGAAGGCGCCGGCGGAGACAATGGCGCGCGCATAACGCCCGCATGCGGCCAGTGTACACCGGTGCCGCCTTGGGCTATCGTTGGCGGATGCAACGACCCATGACAGGACTGGCACGATGATCGGGGCCTCCGCGCACGGCGCGTGGATCACGGTCCACTGCGCAGGACGCGGCTGGCGGCTGGAGCGGGCCGCCGATCTGGAGGCGCTCTGGGATGCCATGACCGACGACACGGCGTCTTTTGAGGACGAGCGCATCCCCTACTGGACGGAACTCTGGCCCTCCAGCATGGTGCTTGCGGAATGGCTCGCCCTGCGGCGCGCGGACATTGCCGGGCGCCCCTGTCTGGACCTCGGCTGCGGGCTCGGGCTCACGGCGCTGGTGGGCCAATGGCTCGGCGCCCGTGTCCTGGCGCTGGACTATGAAGAGGCGGCGCTCGGGTTCGCCCGGCGCAATGCCGTCAGCAATGCGGTCCCGCAACCCTTGTGGGTGCTCATGGACTGGCGGCGCCCCGCGCTGGCGGCGCGCGCCTTTACGCGCATCTGGGGCGGCGACATCATGTACGAGACGCGCTTCGTGGCGCCGGTGCTGCGCCTGCTCGCCCATGCGCTGGCGCCGGGCGGCGCGGTCTGGGTGGCCGAGCCGGGGCGCTCGGTCTATGAGGCGTTCCGCCACGCGCTGGCGCGGGAAGGCTGGACGGGCCGCCGCGTCCATACGGCCACGGTGACGCCGCCGGACGGTCAGGGCGCGCCGACCATCGGCATCTGGGAACTGACGCGCCCCTGAGCGGCATGGCCTCACGGCGCCTCCGGCGCCTGCGGGGTCCATCATCCATCGGCGCGGCCGCGAGGCCGGCTTGCGGGAGTGAAAATATGGGAAAGCTTACGCGCTTCGGCGTTTCGCTGGACGAGGATCTGCTGGCCGCCTTTGACGCCCTGTGCGCCCGCAAAAGCTACAGCAACCGTTCCGAGGCCCTCAGGGACCTCATCCGGCGCGCCCTGGGCGAGGAGGAGTGGCGCACGCCCGACGGCCAGGCCGCGGGAACGCTGACCCTGGTCTACGACCACCACAAGCACGACCTGGCGCGGCGGCTCATGCATCTCCAGCACGAGGACCACGATGTGATCGTGGCCGCCACCCATGTGCATCTCGATCACGACAACTGCCTCGAAGTGCTCGTGCTGCGGGGCGAGGCCGGACGTGTGCAGGCCATGGCGGACAGACTTGTCTCCTGCCGGGGCGTGCGCCACGGGGTCTTTGCCCCGGCGCCGCTGGGCCCCGAGCTGGCCTGAGCCCCGGTGCGGCGCGCGGCGGGTAACAGGTAAAAGGAATGGTTCCATGGAAGACGTGCAGAACCGGACGCCGGAAGTCCCTCTCGATATAGACCGCGTGGGCGTGCGCGGCCTGCGTCTGCCCCTGCGGGTCCGGGATCGCGCCGGGGGCAGCCAGGCCACTGTGGCCAGCGCTGATCTGGGGGTGGATCTGCCCTCCGCCCGCAAGGGAACGCACATGAGCCGCCTTGTTCAGGCACTGGACGACTGGGACGAGGGCCTGGACCGGCAGTCCGTGCTGCGGCTGCTTGAGAGCGTGCGCCAGCGGCTCGACGCGCGGCGGGCATGGGCGCGCTTCAGTTTTCCCTATTTTGTGCGCAAAAACGCCCCCGCGCGCGGGGACGCCGCGCCTCTTGCCTATGACTGCCGCGTGACGAGCGAGCTGGACGACAACGGCCAGACGTTTCTTGTGGAACTGGCCGTGCCGGTCATGACCGTCTGCCCGTGCTCCAAGGCCATCAGCCGCGAGGGCGCGCACAGCCAGCGCGCCCTGGTGCATATCCGCGCGCGCATCACCGGTTTTGTCTGGCTGGAGGAATTCATCGATCTGGCCGAGGCGGCGGGTTCTTCCGCCGTCTATACCCTGCTCAAGCGGGAAGATGAAAAATTCGTCACCGAACAGGCATTTTCCCGCCCCGCCTTTGTGGAGGATGTGGTGCGCGCCGTCGCCAGGGAACTGGAGCGGCACCCGCGTGTCGCCCGGTTCACTGTGGAGGTGGAAAGCATGGAATCCATCCACAACCACAACGCCTTCGCGCGCATCGAGCGCGGGCCTGCGGTCTGAACGGGAACGGACGGGGACATGGCGCGAACGGCGGAGGCGGGAACCCAGGGAACACGCCAGAGCGGTTTCGCCATGAAATTGCGTACATGCCCTGACGGAACCGCCCGGGAACTCCCGGGCGGAACGGCGGAAAACAAAAAGACAGGGCGCGGGAAACCTGCCGGGGCATGCGCCCGCGCGGCGCATGCCTGTGCCCGCGAGCGCGGGACGACGGCGTCAGGCCCCGGCGATCTGCAGGCGCGCGAGCGCGCGCTGCAACGCAACCTGCGCCCGGACTTCGTCCAGGTCGTCATCGCGCCGGGCCAGGCGCTGTTCGGCGCGCTCCTTGGCGGCCCGGGCCCGCACGGTGTCGATGTCACGCGCATGCTCCGCCGATTCCGCCAGGACGCTGCAAATATTGTTGTTGACGTCCACAAAGCCGCCGGAGATGAAGACATCTTCATCCTTGCCGTTGGCGCGATAGCGCAGGTTCCCGATCTTCAGGGCCGAAAGCAGGGAAACGTGATGCGGCAGGACGCCGAACTCGCCCTCCACGCCGGGGCAGGTGACCATTTCCGCATCCGTGCTCACCACGGTCTTGTCCGGTGTGACGACTTCCAGTCGCAATGTAGCCATGGCTGCTCCTCAAGCGAATAGCGCGTAAAAACCGGTCCGTCCCCCCTCTCCCGGCGGCACGCCGCCGCCCTCCGGAAGGGAACCCCGGGCCCGGCGAAAGCCCGGCAGCGCGCCCGCCC
>URHE01000112.1 GCA_900547595.1 uncultured Desulfovibrio sp. | reverse complement strand
CCTCGCGCTCGCGGCCTGCGCGGGGAGCGGGCCCGCGGCCCCGCAGCCGGTCCAGCCGCCGGTGCCCCCCGGGGACTGCGCCACGCTCCACGTGGTCGCGCCGGGAAATTTCATCATCGATCTCGCAAGCGGGGCGGATGTGGTGCTGGACCCCTCCGTGCGGGAATTTCCGCTCTTCTGCGGGCCGGACACAGCCGCCCGCGCCCTGGAGGCGGCCCTTGCCTCCGGGCGGCTCCCCGCCGGGGACTGGCGCGTCTATCGCCTTGAAGGCGGCTTCGCCGACCTGGTCCAGACGGCGGAACCCGGCGGTCCCAGCCCGTATGCGCTCGCCCGTCAGGCGCGCCTGGCCGACTGGGTGGACGGGGAGGCCGCGCCCGCGCCGGAAAAGGGGAAACGCCAATGAACCGCAATGCCGACGCCGCGCCGCTGCTGGAGCGGATCAACGGCCTGCCGCTCCTGCGGCCCTGGGGCGTGCCGCGCTCCCTGCGTCAGGTCTGCTGTGTCATCTGCCATGAACACCTTGGATTTCTGCCGCGGTTTTGCGCCGCATACCCGGACCTGGACATCCGCATGCTCATGGTCCCCGACCTGCCGGAGGGCGCGCCGCGCAGCTTCTCCCTGCCGGGGCCGGACCACGCCCGGGAGATCCCCGTGCGCGGCGTGGAGCGGCTCGGCACCACGCCCCAATGGGCCAAGATTTTCCTCGTCCCCGATGTGGTCATGCTGGCGGCGGTGTGCCGTCTCATGGCCGTTTACGGCGGCGGCATGCTCTATCTGGACGGCTTTCGGGAACCGCCCTTCGGCAGACGCCCCCCGCTGCCGGACTTTTTCGCCCGCCATGCCTCCCGCCTGCAGGCCGTATTCGATCTGCTGGCGGACGAAGCCAGCCGCACGACCTATGCGGCGCGCATCAAGGCCCTCATGACCGGCGACGCGGGCTATCTCCCCCTTGCGCCGCACGGGGAATACGAGCATCCGCGCATCCGCCCGCGGCCCGGCGACATCATGATCGACGGCGGCGTTTCGGACATGGTGGGCGCGCAGATCGCCTTTGCCGGGCAGGTGGGCCCCACCGGCCGCATCCACGGCTTCGAGCCCATCCCCTGGATGGCGGACGCGGCGCGAAAAACGCTGGCCCCATGGCCCTGCTACCGGCTGCACACCGCCGGGCTGGCCGAACGGCGCGGTCAGGCGGCGTTCGCCTCCCTGCGCGACTCCTCGCACATCTGCGCCGCTGACGGCGACGGCACCGTGCGCTGCGAACTGGTGAGCATTGACGATGTGGTGCGGGAGGAAGGACTTGAACGGGTGGACTGCATCAAGCTGGACGTGGAAGGCGCGGAACTCGGCGCCCTGCGCGGGGCCGAGGCCACCATCCGCCGCTTCCGGCCCAGGCTCGTCATCTGCCTCTACCACAGGCCGGAGGACCTGATGACCCTGCCGCTCCATGTCAAAAGCCTGGTGCCGGAGTACCGCCTTGAGGTGGCGCACGCCTCCTGCGACTTCACGGACACCATCCTCTATGCCGAGGTGCCGGAAGCCTGAGACCCCAGGGGCGCCCCCGCCGGGGGCGGCTCATTGCCGCGCCAGGGCGGCGAGCGCCTCGCCCACGCGGCGCAGGGCGTCCGCCAACGCCTCGTCGGCCACGGCATAGGACAGGCGGACGCACCTGTCGTCGCCAAAGGCCGCGCCGGGCACCAGGGCCACATGCGCCCTGTCCAGCAGGTAGGAGCACAGGGATGTGGAGTCGCTGATCTCCCCGCCGTAGAGCGCGCTCACGTCCACAAAGAGATAAAAGGCGCCGTCCGGCCGGGGGCAGACCGCGCCCGGCCACGCGTTCACGATGTCCATGGCCAGGTCGCGGCGGCGCCGGAAGGCGCTCCGCATCTCGCGGACGCAGTCATCGGGCCCTTCCAGGGCGGCCAGCGCGGCCTTCTGCGCCACGGAGCAGACATTGGAAAGGCTGTGCCCCTGAAGGGAGGCCATCTTTTTGATGATCTCCGGATGCGCGGCCAGAAAGCCCACGCGCCAGCCGGTCATGGCATAGCTCTTGGAAAGGCCGTTGACCACCGCCACCAGCTCCGGGCAGTGCGCGAACCAGGTGATGGCGCTCGTCATCCGCGCGGGCTCAAAGACGAGCTGGTCATAGATCTCGTCGGAAAGGACAAAGATGTTGCGCGCCAGGGCCCAGCGCATGATGTGCATGAATTCCCGGTCGGTATAGACCGCGCCGGAGGGGTTGCAGGGCGAATTGAGGATGAGCAGCCGCGTCCTGTCCGAGACCCGGTTTTCCAGCATGAGCGGCGTCACCTTGAAGCCGAGCTCCGCGCCCGCGGGCACGGTCACGGGCACGCCCCCGGCCAGGCGCACCATGTCCGGATAGCTCACCCAGTAGGGCGAGGGGACGAGCACCTCGTCGCCGGGATCGATGACGGTCTGGAGAAACGTGTAGAGACACTGCTTGCCGCCCGCGCCGATGATGATGGATTCCGGCGCCACGGGCGTGGCGTAGTGACGCTCGAAATAGGCGCCCGCGGCGCGGCGCAGCTCCGGAATGCCCGCCACGGCCGTATAGCGGGTGAAATTGGCGTCAATGGCGGCCTTGGCCGCCTCCCGGATATGGGGGGGCGTGGGAAAATCCGGCTCGCCCACGGCCAGGCTCGTCACCTGGACGCCCTGCGCCCGCAGCTCCTGCGCCCGGGTATTGATGGCAAGGGTCACGGAAGGCCGGATCTGGCTCAGGCGGTCGGCAATCTGCATGGCTGGCTCCTGTGGGCTCCGCTCCAGACGGAACGTGGAATATCTCTCAACTGCCTTGTCAGCAGAGCGTGATTTTATCAGCTTCGGAGGGGGGTGTAAATGCGGGATGACGCCACAGGCACGCGCGCGCGAACACGCGGCGCGCCGCTTCTGCCGCTGCCGCCGGGCTGCCGCGTGGCCGCCCTTGTGCGCCGGGTCAAGCGCTTCAGCGTAGAGCTGCGCACGCCGGACGGCCCGCTCTGGGCGCACAGCAACAATTCCGGCAGCATGCTCGGCCTTACGCGGCCGGGAACTCCGGTGCTGGTGTCTCCGGCGGCCAATCCGGCGCGCAGGCTCCGCTATACGCAGGAATGCGTCTGGCTGGCGGAACGCGCCGTGCCGGGAGCGGCTTCCGGGGCGGGGGCCCCCATGGGGGCCGGCGCCGCCGGCGCGGGGGCGCCCTCCGGCCCCGGTTTCTGGGTGGGCGTGAACACCTCCGTGCCCAACCGTTTGCTGGAGGCGGCCTTTCGCGCGGGACGGCTCCCCTTCGCCGCCGGATATACGGAGCTCCGGCGCGAGGCCCGGCGCGGCCAGAGCCGCCTGGACGGCCTGTTCACCGGCCCGGGCCTGCCGCCGCTCTGGGTGGAGTGCAAGAATGTGACCCTGGTGGAGGACGACGCGGCCTGCTTTCCCGATGCGGCCAGCGAGCGCGGCCGCAAGCACTTGCGCGAGCTCATGGACATTGTGGCCGGCGGCGAGCGCGCGGCCATGTTCTATCTTGTCCAGCGGCCCGATGGCCGCTGCTTCGCGCCCGCGGACTGCATCGACCCCGACTATGCGCGCCTGTTCTGGCAGGCGCTGGACGCGGGCGTGGAGATGCGTCCGTTCCGGGCCCTGGTGAGCCCGGCGGGCATCGACCTGGGCGCGCCGCTGCCCCTGGCGCCGCGTCCGCCCGCAGCCGGTCACGCATTTTGACTAGTTCTGTACGAATGCGGTTGATGGTTATTCCACGTTCCGTCTGGAGCAAAGCGACAGACGGATGCTGGCGCCGGAAGAATCCTAAAAAATAAGATATTTCTGCGCTGGCAAGGAAGAGAAAAATTTTCGCGGGGAGTGTACTCAGGTACTCGACCAAGAAAATTTTTCTCTGACGCAGCCAGCGCAGAAATAGCTGTTTTTGACGGATAATTTCGGCAGTCCCCCCACAACACAGGCACACTGCCACCGCAAAAGCATACCAAAGTATTTTGACTTTCAAAATGCCGCAAAGCGGGATAGCCTGCGCTGTCCACGGGCGGTCCCGCAGGGATGCCGGGCCGCTCCCACCCTTGCCCGGAAACTGCCATGTCCTCCTCCCCGACTTCCGCCCAGCGTCGCTTCATCCCCGATCTTTCCCCGGAACGCCTCCGGGAGATACAGCTCGACGGCCTGCGCCGGACCGTGGCCCAGGCGCGCAACTCGCCCCAGTACCGCGCCCTGCTCGACGCCTGCGGCGTGGAACCCGGCGACATCCGCAGCCTGGACGACCTGCGCCGCCTCCCGCTCACGGATGTGGAGGATCTGCGCCGGGGCTACCCGCTGCCCCTGCTCTGCGTGCCCGAGGAGGAGGTCACGCGCATCCACGCCTCCAGCGGCACCACGGGCAAGCGCAAGATACTCGCCTACACCCGGCGCGACATCGAGACCTTCTGCCTCCAGATGGCGCGCTGCTATGAACTTGCCGGGCTCACCCCGCATGACCGCATGCAGGTGGCCGTGGGCTACGGCCTGTGGACGGCGGGGGCGGGCTTCCAGCTGGGCAGCGAGCTCTTCGGCATGCTCACCATCCCCGTTGGGCCGGGCAATCTGGAAATGCACCTCCAGCTCCTGGCCGACATGGGCGCCACCTGTTTCGGCGCCACGGCCTCCATGGCCCTGCTCCTCGCCGAAGAGGCCGAACGCGCGGGCCTCACCGGGAAGCTCAGGCTGCGCAAGGTCATCTGCGGCGCCGAGACCCGTAGCGAAAAGATGCGCCTCGCCATCGAGAGCAAGCTCGGCCTGGAGGGGAGCTACGACATCGCGGGCATGACGGAAATGTACGGCCCGGGCACGGCCATGGACTGCGACGCCCACAACGGCCTCCACTACTGGGCGGACCTCTTCATCATCGAGGTGCTGGACCCGGAGACCCTTGAGGCCGTGCCCGAAGGCGAGGTGGGGGAAATGGTGGTGACCTCCCTGCGCAAGGAAGCCGTGCCGCTGCTGCGCTACCGCACCCACGACCTCACGCGGCTCATCCCCGGCGTCTGCCCCTGCGGGCTCGCCATGCCGCGGCACGACCGCATCCTTGGCCGTTCCGACGACATGATCATCTACCGCGGGGTGAACATCTATCCCGGCCAGATCATGGACGTCATCGGGGAATTTCCGGAACTGGGCGGCGAGTATCAGGCGGAGCTCACGCGCGACGCGCGCGGCCTGGACCACCTCACGCTCACGGTGGAGCGCGCGGGCGAAACCACGGCGGGCGGCGATGCGGCGCTGGCCGAAGCCGTGGCGGCGCGCCTGCGCTCGCGCATCCTCGCGCGCATGGAGGTGAAGGTGGCGCACTATGGCAGCCTGCCGCGCACCTTCAGCAAGTCGAAGCGCGTTCTGGACAAGCGCTACGGAGACACTGCCTGAGAGAATACGTTGGTATACTTTTGCAGCGGTGGCCCGTGCTGTACGGACACTGCCGAAATTCTCCGTCAAAAACAGCTGCGCGTTGCGGTCCATTTGCGTAAGCCGCGCTTCGCGCGGCAACGCAAACGCGCCTGCGGCGCGC
>URHE01000111.1 GCA_900547595.1 uncultured Desulfovibrio sp. | reverse complement strand
CGGCGTTGACGACGCCGCAAAAAATATCATTGAGCACGTCCGCTTCGGAGCCGGGGCCGTCCATAATGATGCGGCAATGGCTTTCACCGACCGGCAGGCCGCTGGCCGGGGGCAGGGGCGAGTATTTGCCGGTGCAGAAGCCCCAGTTGAGCAGAAAAGCGCGGCGCAACTGGTCCACAATGGGGCCCTGGCAATGGAAGTGCACGTCCTGAACGTACTTGGTCTTGCCAGCGGCTATGTTGTCGTCGGAAATGTTCATGCCGCCGGTGAAGGCGGTATTGTCGCAGACAAGCATTTTGCGGTGATTGCGCAGATTGATGCTGAAGTTGGGCGGAAAAAGCCTCGGCGGCAGGAACATGGCGACCTGAACGCCGTGCACCGCCAGTTTTTTCCAGGGTTTGCGCCAGGAATAGAGCATGCCGATGCCGTCCACCAGCAGGCGAACATCCACGCCGCGTTGCGCAGCTTCGGTCAGGGCGTCGCCAAATTCTGTGGCAATCTTGCCCGCATTGAAGATATAGGTGCACAAAAAGACCTGTTCTCTGGCTTCGCGTATGGCCGCGAGCATTTGCGGGTATGCCTCGTCGCCATTGTGCAGGGTCATGAGTTTGTTGCCGCCGGACAGGTGCTGTTCCGTGAGGTGGCGGCCGACTTTCTCCATGCTGATGATGTAGTCGGGGATTTTTTCCGGCGGGTTGTTGGAAAATGGCGGGTGGGCGTAGTCCGGCTCCAGAGGCTGCTGGCGCCGCATGATGCGGCTGGCCCTGCTTTCGGCTCTGCTGATGCCAAAGCAGGCGTACAGAATGGGGCCAACGACCGGAAGAAACAGGGCCGTGACTGTCCAGCCGAGGGCCGCGCGGGGGTCGTGCTTGGTCAGCAGGGCGTGGCAGACGGCAACCCACGAAAGTATGTGGGCGACAATGAGGCCCAGGGTTTCAAAAAATAGCAGCATTGTTTTCCCACAGTGAGAGCGCGTCAGCAGTGGGGGCGCGCGGTAAAAGGCCGGGCGGCGCAAAGTGCCTGCGCGCAAGACTGGGCAGGGAACAGCCGGTCTTTGCAAGCATGTTTGCGCCGCCGCAGCCAGTGCAAACGGCGGCAGCGCCTAGCGGCGGATGGCCAGCAGCGGCGTATCGGTATTGCGCAGCACGCGCTCCGTTATGGAGCCGAGCAGCATGTCTTGCAGCCCGTCGCGACCATCGGTGAACATGATGATAAGGTCGGCATTTTCCTCATGCGCCACACGAATGATGGTTTCAGCCGTGGTGCCTTCTTCTATGCGGCAGCGCACAGAGCCTGCGGGCTTTTCCATTTCCGCCAGCACAGTGTTCAGCAGGGTCTGTCCCTTGGCCTTCTGCTCCGCCAGAAGTTCGGCGTGGGCTTCGCCACCCACAATCTGGGGCAGGGGCTCAAAAATGTGCAGGAGGACTATATCGCCGCTGGCAAGTTTTTTGGCGTGACTCAGGGCAGATTTGGCTCGGCTGAGGCCGTTTTTTCCGCTTACAGGGATCAGAATGGTCTTATACATGGCTTCCCTTGGGTCAAAGGTTATCACAATGCTGGTTGGGCCCGATGACTGCGGTCGATCAGCGGCGCGGCGTCAGGCCGATGCGGTTGCGTTCAACCGCCACAGCCAGCTCGGGCAGCAGGTCGCGTAGCGCGTTCATGTCATTGGCCTTGGCGGCGCGTTCCACACAACGGGCCATACGGGCCAGCACACGGAAGCCAAAGGCATCGGATTCCGTGGCTATGCGGTTGGCCGCGTCCCCAACCACCGCGCAGCGGCGGTTCTTGAAGCCCTGCTGGGCATCGTCCATGGCGGCATCAAGCCGGGCCACGAGCTGCGGGATGGTTTGATCCGTTTCACGCGGGGCAGAGGGTTGCACGGGAGCCTGCGGCGCAAATGCGGCAGGCTGGGGTTGCACGGTCATTTGCTCCGCCGTGGTTGCATGCAGGCCTTCTGCGGAGCCAGCGGCTTGCGGCGCATGCTGGGTGTTGTCATGCCCATTGTGGCGCAGTGCGTCTGCGGCCCCTGCAATGAAATTCATGATGGAACTGCCTGTTGCCTTGCCCTTGAGGTGCGTAGCCGCACGCTGGGGCACCTCGGTTCCGGCTGGTGCCTCAGCTCCGGTCATGCCGACAGGTGTCGGCGACCCGGTCTGCGCGTCATCCTGACGGGGCATGGCCGCCAGATCCGCCATGATATCAGGCTTGCCAGTGGGCAGTGGGTCGTTGTCAGCCCCGAGCGGGCGGTCTCCTGCGCTGCCCAGCAGTTTGAGAATAAGCCGCCCTGTCGCGGTGCGCGGCATTTCAGTCTGGCGGGCGGGCCGATCGTCTGGCGTGTTCCGGTTCTGTCTGCCGTCTTCTCCGGAATCCTGCACAGCATCACGTTTGGCTTCGGGGCTGGCCGCGTTAGAGTCATCGTCCTGCCTTGCGGGTTTGGTCATGGGCATGGGTTCGCCCACCCATTCCCCAGGGCTGGACAGGGCCGGGCTCACATAGACCGACGATGCGCGGGCGGGCGCCGGAGTCACCGGAGCGTCCCCGTCCGCGAACGCATGAGGGACAGCGGAAGCCGTGTCGCCTTCCTCCGCGCGTTCTCGGGGCGCCGTGGCTTCCCGGGGAGCTTCCGGCAGCGGAGCCCCGGTCACGGATCCAGGAGCGGATGGCCCGTCCGCCGCCAGTGACGCCGCGCAGACGGCATCTTCCATGACCGGCGTGGCTGTCACGGCATATGCCATGAAGGAAGCGCCCGCCTCGTCAAGTCCGGCATCAGCCCCGTCGGCCACGGCGGCTGCGGGCGCCGCGTTTTCGCCGTCAACGCCGCGCGTCCCGGCCTCGGGAGCCTCCGGCGCGGAAATCTCCCGGGGACCGGCACCCGCGTCCGCCGCCGTTCCGGCCAACGCTTCTTCCGCGCCCTCGTCCGTCCCCTCTTCCGGAGCCTCATCCTGATTCTCTGCCGGACCGGGTGCGGCAGCCGCCCCCTCCGGACCTTTCGGCAGAAATTCCCGTTCCTCCCCGTCCGGTTCGCCGGCCGTCCGGTTTGCCTCCGCGTCCTCCGGCAGCGGCGCTTCCCGCGCCTCCGGGCCGGATGCGGCACCGGGAGCCGCCTCGCCCCCCCCGGCACCAGGCGCAGCCGACGGCGCCGCCGTTTCCGCAGCGGCGCCTGCGGTTTCCCCAGGCTCAGCCGGGGTCTCGGTTTCCTCTGGTTCCGCCGGGGCCTCAACGGCAGGGGCCACGGATGAAACGGCGGCCTCCGGCTGGACCTCGTCCGCGGGAACCGTCTCCTCCGGCTCCCCGGCGGCGGGGGCTTCTCCGGAAGTCCGCGCCGTCTCCTGCGGCGCCGGTTCCGCGCGGCGCACGCCCCGCACCACGTCCCGCACGGTCTGCCGCAGGGCTTCCGCATCCACGGGCTCCAGCAGGGCATGGGTGAATCCGCTGTCCGCCAGCAGATTCCACTGGCTGTCGTCCACGGTGACGGCCAGCACCTTGCAGCCGGAAATGCCGGCAACGGCGGCGCGCTCCATAAATCTCATCACCATGTCCGCCGCGGCGGGCAGGGCATAGCGTCCCTGCGCGACGAGCAGCACGGCGGGATCGGCCTCATGGCGCCGCAATGCCTCGTGCTCGCTCCCGGCCTCGCTGCACCGGCAGGGCAGATCCGCCAGCATTCGCGCCAGCTCGCGCCGCTGCCGGGGGTCCTCGGCCACGATGATGACATGGGGCCGGACATCCGCGGGCATTTCCTCCGCGCTGTCCTCCAGCGGCTCAAGGTGCAGCGAAAAGGCGATGGTCGCGCCGCCGGGCCCGTATTCCATGCCCACATACCCGCCATGCCGCGCCGCCAGTTCCCAGGCCCGCGCCAGCGCGAGGCTGGAGCGGTCCTTCGGGGGCGCGCCCGTGCCGGTATCCGTGACCGTAAACAGGATATTGCCCGGGTCGGAACTCTCCGGCACGCGCCGGGCCGAAAGATGGACAGCCCCCTGCCGCGTGGCGCGGACAGCGCTTTCCAGCAGCAGCCCCAGCGTCTCGCCGAGCGCCCGGGCATCCCCCCGGTAGAGCTGGCCGAGGTGCGGCGGCATGTACCAGGCGAGGCCGATGCCCGCGTATTCCGCCGCCGGAGCGACGGCGCCATGGGCTTCACGCAGCAGGCGCTGAAGATCGAACGCCGCCGCGGCGCCCGCGCCGTCCCCGGAGGCGGCGTCGTCCCGTTCTTCCCCGGGGACGCCCCCGGTGTCCGCATGGCTGAGCACATCGGCCATGCGCCGCGCCGCCGCAAGCATGCCCGCAGCATATTGCCGCACCGCCGGCGGCAGGGCGCACTGCTCCAGGGCCGCGCCCTGACGCAGCAGATCATCCAGCGGCGCGCGCAGGGCCCCCTCGCGCGCTTCAGCCCTGGCCCGGTCCGCCGCCATGGCCGCCCGGGCCGGAGCCTCCGTCACGTCCGCCCCGGCCGGCGCCGGAGTTTCGGCGCCCGGATGCGCGCCCGAAATCAGCCGCAGATTGGGATCGTCCAGCGGATGTTCAAGCGTGATGATCCCCCCCTCATCCGGTTCGTGGGCGTCCGGAACCGGGCCGGGCGCCGCCGTAGCGCCGGTTGCGGGAACCATGTCCGCCGGCGCGCCGGTGGCCGCGATGAGCAAGGCGCTCAGGGCCGTGCCCCACAGGGGCGCCGAGGCCAGCAGATTGGGCGGTATCCCGAGATCAAGGCCAAGGACCCCGCCGGCCACAAAGAGCGGCGGCAGGAGGCAGCCCAGGAGAAAACGGCGCGCCCCCCCAAGCCCCATGATCCACGCGCCGAGCGCCGTGGGCACAAAGAGCAGGGTGGCGGCGGGCCAGAGGTCAAGCCAGCGGTCAAGCCACGCCCAGCCCGGCACCAGGGGCAGCAATGCCAGCGCCGCGCCGGGCAGGGAAAGCAGGAGGAACTGGATATCGAGACTGCGCGAGCGTTCGCGCGTGCGCATAAGATGCCGCCCCACATGGGGCAGGAGCATGAGCGCGATGCCGGGCGCCAGCGTGGCGGCGGCCTGTCCCGGGCCGGGGCGGTTGCCGCCCGCGTCCGGCATGCCGAGCAGGGCCTGCCCGAGCGCCACGGCCACATACAGCGCCGTCCAGATCCGCCATTGCCCGTTTTCCGAAAGCCCGCGCAACAGGCAGAGAAGCATGACCACGCCCAGGGCGAGGATGGCCGCCGTGCGCGCAAGGCTGCCCCAGTTGGTGGCGGCGTCCGCCGGGGTGCGCACCATGGGCGAAAACCAGAGGCCCGGCAGCCCGTCCAGCCGGATATAGCAGGTCAGCGGTTCCGCGCCCGCTTCCGGCAGAAGCAGGACATTCCTCTGCGCCGGGCTGGATTCGCGCCATTCCAGGGCGCCGCTCAGGTCATTGCGCTCCGGTTCGTACAGCATGGGCGTTCCGGGAATGCTTTCGCCCATGTCCAGAAGAAACGTCGCGGGCCGCTCCCCCGCCCCCAGAGGCGCGAGCGTGAAGCGGAGCCACATGACCCCCTCGGCGCGCGGCAGTTTTTCCAGAACAAGCGGCGCATAGTCG
>URHE01000110.1 GCA_900547595.1 uncultured Desulfovibrio sp. | reverse complement strand
GTATGCCGTCGTTGATGTGGAGACCCGGCGTTCCGCCGCCGAGGTGGGCGGCTGGGGCCTTGCCCGCAAGATGGGCGTGAGCGTGGCCGTGCTCTATGACAGCCGCGACGATGCGTACCATAGCTTCCGGCAGGAGGAGCTGGACGCGCTTTTCGCGCGTCTGGCCGGGGCGCGTCTGGTGGTGGGCTTCAACAGCCTGCGTTTTGACTATGCGGTGCTGGCGCCGTTCGCGCCGCGGGGTTTCCTCCCCGACGCGCCGGCGCGCCCGGCCCCCGGAGCCGCGCCGGAACTGGCGCGGCTGCCGAGTCTGGACCTGCTCCAGCGGATCCACGAGCGGCTGGGCTACCGGGTCTCGCTGGGCAATCTCGGCCAGGCCACGCTGGGGGAGCCCAAGAGCGCGGACGGCCTGCAGGCGCTTGCCTGGTGGAAGGAAGGCCGCATCGGGGAGATCGCGGCCTACTGCCGCAAGGATGTGGAACTGACGCGGCGCCTCTATCTGTTCGGCCTGGAAACGGGCTATCTGCTGTTCTCCAACAAGGCCGGACAGCGGGCGCGCGTGCCCGTGGATTTCACGCCGCGCGGCTGAGGCGCGCCAGTTGACCGGGCGCCGCGGGGGGAGGTATTCTCCACAACAGAGAAGTCCGGCACGGTGTGGAAGTACTCATGCCTGCCGCGGGAAAAAAGAGCCCTTCCCCGAAGGAGGCACGCTCATGACCATAGGCAACGTCCTTTCCAGCTGCATTTTCCGCAAGTATGCGAGCGGCGCCGGGCGCGCCTCGCGCGGCGAGTTTTTCGTCTATCTCGCCTTTTATATCCTCTTCTCCACTCTCTGGAGCCTGGGCATCGTGGGCCTCATTCGCTATTGGGGCGACATCAATTTGCTTGATTTCGTCCTGAGTTATGTGCCCTTTATCTTCTTGCCGCCGCTCCTGGCGGTGAGCGTGCGCCGCCTGCATGATTCGGACCGGTCCGGCTGGCTCGCGCTGCTGCTCTTCGTACCGCTCGTCAACCTGTTCTGCCTCGCCCTGCTCTTCCTGCCAGGCACGCCGGGCAGCAACCGCTACGGCCCGCAGGCGGCGGCAGTGCGCCTGTTCTGAGCGGGGCGCGAACCCTTCCGGCGCGCCTAGCGCGTCAGTTCTCGCTTGATGATGGAGAGCGCCTTCGCGAACCTGGCGAAAGAGGCTTCGTAGCCGAGCCCAATGAGGATGCCATCTTCCTTGCAGACCGAACCGACGAGGAACTTTTCGGCCGTGGAAACGAGGACGCCTTGGCGTTGGAGGCTTTTCCGTATCTCGTTGCCCGATTGCCCCCGCTGGAGGGGCAGCCAGCAAAAGCGCGCGTATTTGTTCATCCTGACCGGCAACGGATCAAGTACCTCCTTGATGAGCGTATTCCTCTTCACGATTTCTGCGTTTTTTCGCGCAAAATCCCTGCGGACGAAACCGTTTTTGAGCCAGAAGTAGGAAAGGCGCCGCGAGAGCAGCGGCAGCGGCCCGCAGATGAGGTTGCGCATGTAGACGAAGTCGGCGCGCAGGCTTTCAGGCACATAGGAAAACGAGCAGAAGTTGCCGCATGCCAACATCTTGGAGCCGTGCTCTAGAAAAATGGTCCGCTCTGGAATGAACATGGCCAGGGCGCGCAGATCCGGCTCCTCCCCGTTGGGTAAAAGCCAGTTGTGTTCGATGACCGTAAGGTCGTATTTCCTCGCCAGTTCCGCTATCTCTTCACGCCGTTTGCCGCCCATCCTGTAAGTGGTGGGCAGTTCGCACTCCGGGGAGCATGAGAGAACACTCAGGCCCTGGGTTCTGCACGCATTTTCCAGCGCTTCGGGGATGATGCCGTAATTATCGCTTGCCAGCGGCACCAGCCGCACATTGGTCGCCACCAGCCGCTGCTGGAACAGGGGCATGAACGAAAGCATCGGCACCCCCAGAACGCTGCCCGCCGGACACCCTACCTGAAAGGCCGTCCAGAGTGCCACATAGGCATTGTGGCTCAACATTACATCACTGGGACGCAGATAGACACCGAGCTGCCGCAAATAGACACTGGCGGGCTCCCGCAGGGAGACCGGCCCCTCGCCTCTCGCCGGGCCCAGGAGTATGCGGGGCGGCAGGGGGCTGTTGAGAAATTCGAGGCGTTCAATGACATTGCAGAGGATGCATGCCTCCGCGTCATGCTGTGGGGGAGGGCCGCCATCATGGAGGTGATCCTCGTCCAGCACGAAGCGATCGCCGAAATCATGGGCGAACTGGCGCCGGTATCCGCTCTGGAAATTCTGCGGCTTCATTGCCATCTGAATCCGCAGAAGGAGCCGGGCGCGGAAGTGTGGCGAAACGCCGATGAAAAAAGGGGCACCCTCACGGGGGTGCCCCTTTTCGGGTTCATTCCCCGCGGCGGCGGGCAATGTCCCGGTGCGGCGGCTCACCGAACATGCGCTTGTATTCCCTGGTGAACTGGGTCACGCTCTCATAGCCCACGGCGGCGGCCGCCGTGGCGGCGCGTTCGTTTTCCGTGAGCATGAGCCGCCGGGCCTCGTGCAGGCGCAGCTTCTTCCGGAACTGGAGCGGGCTGAAGCCGGTGACGTCCTTGAAATGACGATGCAGACTGGAAACGGACATGTGCGCTTCCCGGGCCACATCCTCCACGCGCAGGGGCCGGGTGAGGTCGCGCCGCAGGTAGGCGATGGCCTCGATGATCTGGCGGTTCTTGCTGCCCCGCGCATACAGCTCGCGCAGGACGCCCCCGTGCGGCCCCAGCAGGAGCAGGCCATGCAGCTCGCGCAGGAAGATGGGCGCGAGCATGGCGAATCTGTCCGGCGTTTCCAGCAGGGCGGCCAGGCGCAGCATGGCATCGGCATAGTCCGGCGCCGCGTCCATGACCGATGCCCCGCGCGCGGCTTCGGGGCGGGGATGCCGGGGGGCGGCATCGCCGTCGCCTGCGGCGGGCGGTTCGGACAGCAGATCGGACAGGATGCGTCGGTCGAGCAGGAAAAACAGCGAAAGGAACGGGCGTTCGGACGTGGCCTCCATGCTCAGCGTGGCGCTGGGCATGTCCACGGCAGCGACCATGCTCTGCCCGGCATGGATGGGGACCTCGCGCGAGCCGAGCAGGAGGCGCTTGCTTCCCTGGACGACGAGCGAGGCCAGAGGCTTTTCAAAACAATGGCCACCGAGGGCTGGCCGGTCATGCCGCACGAGGAAGAACAGGCCGTCCGGCGCGGCGCGGCGCCCATCCTCCGGCAGTTCCCGGCACAGGAGCGCGCCGAGCCGTTCCAGTGTGGCGGCAAGAGGCGCGAGGGCGGAGGAGGTGGCGCTCATACGGCGGCCTCCCCGCTGGCATCCAGAGCGTCGGCGAGGCGGCGGAAGAGGATGCGGGAAGCGCGGGGCGAGGTGTCTCCCCGGGCGCGCGCCGCCCTGGCGGCCTCCACCGCGCGGCGCAGGCCGGCGTCCGTTTCCGCATCCTCGCGCGTCGTTCCCGCCAGGCCGCGCAGGAATTCGTCAAGCAGGCGCGGCACATCGGCGGCGGCCGCTTCCAGCAGGCGCTGACGCCAGTCCTCCGCGGCATGGAGGCGCGCCACTGCGGCGGCATTGGCCGCCTGACGCCGCGCCATGGCGCGCCGCAACGCCGTTGTGTCGATCTCGCGCATGAGTTTGCCGATATACTGTTCCTGGCGGCGTCGTCCCTCGTGATCGGTGAGACGGTCCAGCAGGTCCATGGCTTCGGCCAGTTCGGGCGTCAGCGGCAGGGCCGCGCGCTCGGCGGCGGTGAGGCGGGCGATCTCCATGCCCAGGGCCTGCCGGGCGTGGCTGTCCCGCTTGTTGGCGGAACGGCTCGGCTTTTGCGGGCTGTCGTTTTCCGGTGGGGGGGCGGCGCGCTTGCGCGGCATGGGGCCTCCTTGGGGGGCGGGTTCAGAAATACAGGCCCAGAATGACGCCGATGAGCACCACGGGGGAGATGATGCCGTTCAAGGTGAAAAAGGCGGTGTTCACATGGCGCAGGTCGCCGGGGCGCATGAGCCGGTGCTCCGTCACGAGCAGAAGGGCGATGCCCGCGCAGATGGCGTACCACGGCCAGCCGAGCCCCGCCGCCATGCCCGTGAGCGTGAGAAAGATGACCGTGAGCGCGTGCGAGAATCCGGCCAGCGTCAGGGCCGTGGCCGGTCCGAGGCAGGCGGGCACCGAATGCAGGCCCTGGGCCAGGTCGCAGTCCAGGTCCTGAAAGGCGTAATAGATGTCAAAGGCGCCCACCCAGAAGGTCACGGCGAAAAAGAGGAGCACGGGCGCGAGGCCCATGCTTTCGGGCGTGACGGCGATCCAGCCCGCCAGCGGGGCCAGGCCGAGGGTGGCGCCGAGCCAGTAGTGGCAGAGGGGCGTCACGCGCTTGAGCAGGCTGTAGGCGCCGGCGAAGAGCAGAGCGGGCACGGAGAGCCAGAGGCAGAGACTGTTGATCCCGGCGCAGGCCGCGATGAAGATGACGGCCATGAGGGCGCAGAAGGCCCGCGCCTGTCCCATGCCAATGGCGCCCGTGACGAGGGGGCGGTTCATGGTGCGCGGGTTTTCGGCATCGATGCGCACATCCGCGATGCGGTTGAAGGTCATGGCAAAGGAACGCACGGCCACCATGGCCACGGTGAGCAGGAGCAGGGCGCGCCACGGCGGCAGGCCGCGCGCCGCGAGGACCGCCCCGGCCCAGGCATAGGGCAGCGCGAAGATGGAATGCTCGATCTTGATCATCCGGCAAATATCGCCGAAGCTTCCGAAACCGGTACGCATGGTCAGGCTCCGCAGGCCGCCCCCGGCGTCCGCCGCGCGGCATTGGACGTCAGGGCCGGAATATCGTAGAACGGCCATCATAACGTGTGGCGCCACAGCTTACAAGCATCCGCGCCCGAAGGCAAAGGCCCTGTTATATAATGCAGTTGATAGACATCCTTAAGTCCGTCTGGAGCGAAGCGACAGACGGATGCTGGTGCCGGAAGAATCCTAAAAAATAAGATATTTCGGCGCTGGCAAGGAAGAGAAAAATTTTCGCGGGGAGTGTACTCAAGTACTCGACCAAGAAAATTTTTTTCTGACGCAGCCAGCGCCGAAAGAGCTGTTTTTGACGGAGGATTTCGGCGGTATCCATACCGTACAGGCGCCTCACCAACGCAAAAGTATTAAAGCCAAGGCAAAACCGGAGTGGAAGAGGAGGAGCCATGTCCAGCCGTGACAGGGATGACGTTACCGGCCTGCGCCTGCTCGGCGGCGGTTCCCTGCCGTCCGTCACGGACGGCCCGCGGGCCTCGCTGCTGGAGGCGTTTCCCAACCGCTATCCGCATCGGCCGTATGTGATCAGCATCACGTTTCCCGAATTCACGTCGCTCTGCCCGGTGACGGGCCAGCCGGACTTCGGCACCATCAGCGTGGAATACATCCCGGACGAATGGTGCGTGGAGTCCAAGAGCTTCAAGCTCTACATGTTCGCCTTCCGCAACCATCAGTCCTTCATGGAAAGCATCACCAACACGATCCTTGAGGACCTCGTGGCCGTGCTCGCTCCGGCCTGGTGCCGGGTCAAGGGGCTTTTCGTGC
>URHE01000109.1 GCA_900547595.1 uncultured Desulfovibrio sp. | reverse complement strand
AATTTTCGCGGGGAGTGTACTCAAGTACTCGACCAAGAAAATTTTTCTCTGACGCGGCCAGCCTCGAAGGAGTTGTTTTTGACGGATAATTTCGGCATTACCCACACAGCACAGGCGCTCATCAAAGTAAAACTCCTTGCGCAACGAGCCACGAAAAAGGGGCGTCTTTCGACGCCCCTTTTTTCGCCGCCGCCCGCGCCGGCGCGCGGGAGAGGCGTCAGTCTTTCTTGCCGTCCTTCTTGAGCCAGGTCATCATGCCGCGCAGTTCCTTGCCGACCTTTTCGATCTGCTTCTGGGACTCGTTGCGGCGCGTGGTGAGGAACATGGGATAGCGGGCGCGGGCCTCAAGGATGAAGTCGCGCGCGAACTTGCCGCTCTGGATGTCCTTGAGGACCGCCTTCATTTCCTTTTTCACGCTGTCGTTGATGAGGCGCGGACCGGAGACGTAATCGCCGTATTCGGCGGTATTGCTGATGGAATAGCGCATGCGCGAGAGCCCGCCCTCGTAGATGAGGTCCACGATGAGCTTCATTTCGTGCAGGCATTCAAAATAGGCCATTTCCGGCTGGTAGCCGGCTTCCACCAGCGTTTCGAAACCGGCCTGGATGAGCGCGGAAAGGCCGCCGCAGAGCACGGCCTGCTCGCCGAAGAGGTCGGTCTCCGTCTCTTCGCGGAAGGTGGTCTCGATGACGCCCGAGCGCGTGCCGCCGATGCCCTTGGCATAGGCCAGGGCCGTCTTGAGGGCGCTGCCCGTGGCGTCCTGCTCGATGGCCACCAGGCAGGGCACGCCGCCGCCCTCGGTGAAGGTGCGGCGCACGAGATGGCCCGGCCCCTTGGGCGCGATGAGGAAAACGTCCACATCCTTGGGCGGCTGGATCTGGCTGAAATGGATATTGAAGCCGTGGGCGAAGAGCAGGGCCTTGCCCTTGGTGAGGTGGGGCTTGATGTCCTGCTCGTAGACCTGGGCCTGCACTTCGTCGGGCAGGAGAACCATGATCAGGTCGGCCTGGGCCGCGGCTTCGGCGGCGGAGACGGGCGTGAAGCCGTGCTCCTTGGCAAGCTCGTAGTTGGCGCTGCCCGGGCGCTGGCCCACCACCACCTTGACACCGGAATCGCGCAGGTTCTGCGCGTGGGCATGGCCCTGGCTGCCGTAGCCGATGATGGCCACGGTCTTGCCCTTGAGAACATTGAGATCCGCATCCTGATCGTAGTACACTTTCATGGTTCTGTCCTTTGCTGCGTTGACTGCGCGGTACCGCCGCGACGGAGTTTCTTTTTTGCCCCGGCGCCGCCTTTTGTCAAGCCTGCCGCGGGCCGCCGTCACGGCGCGGCGGCACTGGGGGGGGAAGGCGCCGCCCGGCTTTTTGCTTGAACGGGCCCGCGCAGTGGGCTATGGTGGCCGGAGCGGTGATTTCCGCCGCGCATCCGCGCATATCCCACGCCGAGGAGAGCACCATGCCTGAAGCACCGGAACGAAATCTGGCCCTGGACATCGTCCGCATCACCGAGGCTGCTGCCCTCGCTTCCGCGCGCTGGCTCGGACGCGGCAACAAGGAGGCCGGCGACGGCGCGGCGGTGGACGCCATGCGCGTCAGTTTCGCAAGCCTGCCCATTGACGGCACCGTCATCATCGGCGAGGGCGAGAAGGACCACGCCCCCATGCTTTACAACGGCGAAAAGCTGGGGCAGGGCATCGGCCCGCGCCTGGATGTGGCGGTGGACCCCGTGGAGGGCACCAACCTTCTGGCCTATGGCCGTCCCAACGCCATCTCGGTGGTGGCCGTGGCGCCGGAAGGCAGCATGTTCAATCCCGGGCCGAGCTATTACATGCAGAAGCTCGTGGTGCCCGGCGAGGCCCGCGATGTGGTGGACCTGGACGCGCCCGTGCGCGACAACTGCAACAATGTGGCGCGCGCGCTCGGCAAGAGCGTTCAGGACCTCGTCATCTTCGTGCTCGACAAGCCCCGCCACCAGCGGCTCATCGAGGAGATCCGCGCGGCCGGGGCGCGCATCCAGCTCCAGACCGACGGCGACGTGGCCGGAGCCCTCATGGCCGTGGACCCGCGCTCCGAGGTGGACATGATGATGGGCACCGGCGGCACCCCGGAAGGCGTGCTCTCCGCCTGCGCCATCAAGGCCATGGGCGGCCAGATACTCGCCCGGCTGGACCCGCAGTCCTATGTGGAAAAGGAAGCCATCAACGAGGCGGGCATCGACCTGCGCGAGGTGCTCACGGTCAACGATCTTGTCCGCAGCGACGACTGCTTTTTCGCGGCCACGGGCATTTCCGGCGGCGACTTTCTCCATGGCGTGCGCTACAGCGCCCGGCACACGGTGACGCACTCCATGGTCATGCGCGGCAAGACCGGCACCATCCGCTATGTGGAGTCCTTCCACAATATGGAACGGCTCGGCAAAATCAGCGCGGTGCGCTATTGAACCGATGCGGACGGGTACTGCGATGCCGGTGATGTCACCCATGCCCGGAATGCCGGCCCCCCCGGCGCGCCGCCTCGCGGGCGGGGACGCCCCCATGCGCCGGTTCGCGGGCCTGTGCGCCGCCGTGATCCTTCTGCTCGGCGTGGCGTTCGCCTCTTCCGCCGCGCTTTCGGCCACG
The DNA here is from genome assembly GCA_900547595.1 of uncultured Desulfovibrio sp. Lineage (GTDB taxonomy): Bacteria > Desulfobacterota > Desulfovibrionia > Desulfovibrionales > Desulfovibrionaceae > Desulfovibrio. Next base: position 3,025 of record URHE01000109.1, on the reverse strand, counting down.
CCCCAGATGGAGGCGGCCAGGGAGGGCGCGGGCATCGATGCCGCTGCGGCGCGGGAGGCTGCCCCCGCTGCCCGCAAGGGAACGAAGGGCAGGGCCGCGCGTCAGCGCCAGGCGGGAAAGGCGCGCAAGGGCGCGGAGAGCGCGCCCAATGTCTATGCCGGGCAGCCTGCCGTGACGGAAAAGGAAGTGCTCGCCTTTGTGGAGATCCTGCCCCGTTTCCGCGCCTGGGCGCGGGAGGGGCACGAGGAAGCGCATCCCGTGGTGCGCGGCGGCAAGGCGGACTTCCTGTATTCTCCGCGGGCGGCGGAATGGGTCTCGGGCCAGGGCTGGCAGCCCGCGCGCTTCTTCTGCGTCATGGGCCGCCTGGCGGCGGCGCTGGTCATTGTGGAGGAAGGCAATGACATGCGCGGCACGCGCCCGGCGGACATGCCTTCCGTCACGCCGGAGGAGCTGACGCTGGTGCGCACGCATCTCGGCAGTCTGCTGGCGGCCGGGGGCGATGCCCCGCCCATCAGGCAGTAGCCGCCGGGGCTGTCGCGCCCGCATCCCCGTCTGTCCTCACGGGCGTCGCCCGTGGCTGAAGTCCGGCGCGTACAGGCGTGAACGCGCGGCGCCACCGTCCAGTTCTCCGGGCAGGATCAGGAAGATGGTCTGCCTGTCGAAGCCGTTGCGTTCCACGCAGGCGGCCAGCTCCGCCAGCGTGGTCCACACGATCCGTTCATCCGGCCAGCCCACCCTGCACGCGCAGAGCACGGGAGTGTGCGGCGCCAGTTCTTTCCCCAGTTCCCCGGCCATGCGCCCCGCCGCGTGCGCGGAGAGATAGACGGCCATGGAGGTCCGGTGCGCGGCCAGGGCGGCGAGGCTTTCGCGTTCGGGAACGGGCGTGCGCCCGGCCGCCCGGCAGAGGATGAGGCTCTGCCCGGTGCCGGGAATGCTGAAGCTCACGCCCGCCGCCGCTGCCGCCGCGCAGGCGGCCGTCACGCCGGGGATGACGCGCCAGGGGATGCCGTCGGCATCCAGCAGGGCCGCCTGTTCGCGCAGGGCGCCATAGAGCGAGGGGTCCCCGGTATGGACGCGGGCCACGAGACCGCCGGACAGCGCAACTTCCCGCATGCGGGCGTGGCATTCCTCAAGGGTGAGCGGCGCGGAATCCACCACCGCTGCGTCGGGCCGGGCGCAGTCCACCACGGCCCGCGGCACGAGCGAACCCGCATAGAGCACAAGGTCCGCCGCGGCGATGGCGTTGCGCCCCTTGATGGTCAGGAGTTCCGGATCGCCGGGGCCGGCGCCCACAAAGCTCACGAGTCCCGCACCCGCGGGGCGGCTGCATTTTTCGGTCATGGATGCCTTCCCTGATAATGATGCCATCTGGACGGCCATGCGGCCCGTTCATTCCGGCTTTCCGCCGCCGGGCTTGCGCGCGGCCAGGAGAAAGACGGGATTCCGCGCCACAAGATGCCTGTCCGCGCCGAGCGGCTGGGCCTCGGCGCTCTGTATCTGGAGAATCTCCAGCGGCCAGCCCCGCTGTTGCAGCCCTTCGCGGCAGCGGTGAAAGCTCTCCAGCAGGACGCAGGCGGCCGCCAGACGGCCGCCCGGGGCAAGCCTGGCGCAGGCCGTTGTCAGGAGGGCGCCGCCGTCCGGTCCCGACAGGCCGCCGCCGATGAATATCCGCTGCGGCTCCGGGAGGCCGCGCAGACAGTCCGGAGCCCTGCCCAGACAGACCTCCACCGTGGCCGCCCCGAACCGGCGCCGGTTTTCCTGGATGCCGATGGCGCGGCCCGGGTCGCGCTCCACGGCGATGACGCGCCCCTCGTGGGCCAGGGCCGCCGCTTCCAGCGAAACGGCGCCCGAACCGGCGCCAAGGTCCCACACCACATGGCGCGGTCCGATGCCCAGCAGGGCGAGCGCGGCGGCGCGCACGGGCCTGCGCGTGAAGCAGCCTTCCACAGCCAGTTCCGTATCGCTGATGCCGAGATATGGGCGCCTGACCGTTCCCGTGGGGTCCAGGACGAGCACGCAGGCCGCCCCGAACCGCGCGCCCGCCGCCGTTGCGAGGTCAAGCTCGAGCCGGCGTTCGTCCGGCGCTCCCATGCGCTCGAAAACATGGGCCGTGAACCAGTCCACGCCCCGGTCGAGGAGATGGCGGGCGATGACGTCCGGCGTCATGCGCGCATCGGTGAGGATGCAGAGCGGCGCGCCCCGGGCCACGGCGGCATTGAGCGGCCCCAGGTCGTCCCTGCCGTGGAGCGAGAGGCTGATGACCCGGTGCCAGGGCAGGGCCAGACGCGCGCAGGCGGCCTGAAGGGAGCTGGCCGCCGGGACGATGCGCACGGCATCCGCGCCGAGCTGGCGCGCCATGGTGGCCCCGATGCCGAAAAAGAGCGGGTCGCCTCCCGAAAGAACGAGCACCTGGGCCCCGGCGGCCCGCAGGTGGGCCAGACGGTCCAGCAGCGGTTCCAGCGGGAGGGCCAGCGGGATGCGGCGCAGCCGGCGTCCCTCCGGTTCCGCGACCTGATCGAGCAGGCGCGCCGGGCCGCAGATGACGTCCGCCTCGTCCAGCAGACGCCGCAGGGGCGGTGTCAGGGCGTCCTCCAGGACGGGAACGGCGCAATCCATGCCCAGAACGGTGATGGGCTCAGGCCGGGAGGTGCTGGGCATAAAGACGAAAAGCGAGGAGCGTCCGCGCCCCCTGGACGGCCATTCCCCATCCGGATCGGCGGATGCGGCCTGCGGCGCGCTTCCCGCCTCCGCTTCCCTGTCCGCGTCCGCGGTGGACGGCGGCCCCGGCTGCGTGTCCGCGTGGGGCAGGGGGCCGTCCCCGCCGGCCATGCCGTGGGGACAGCGGAGCGGGTCCCCGTGGCGCGGGGCCGTGGGGGAGGCGTCGGGGGCCTCGTGCAGCAAGGGGATGGAGGATGTCATAGGGTCAGAAGCTCCCTGCCGTCGGTGTGGAAAAGGTGAAGCGTCACCGGGCGCCCGGCGAAGCGGCGCGCCGTTGCCGCCGCGCGGCGCGGCAGGCAGCAACGAC
>URHE01000108.1 GCA_900547595.1 uncultured Desulfovibrio sp. | reverse complement strand
CGGGTCCGCCGCGGGCCCGGCGGCCGCAAGGCTGGAGACAAGGACCAGACGGTCAAGCGTGGGGGTGCCCGTGGCGGCCCGCGCCAGCTGCGCGGCGGCTCGGGCATTGGCGCGCAGGTAGTCCTGCCAGCCGAGGCCGAAGAGCAGGGCGGCCATGTGGATGCATATCTCCTGTCCGGCCAGGGCTTCGGCCAGACCCTCGCCGCTGGCGCAGTCGCCCCGGGCCACGGCCACCCCGTCCGGGAGGCGCGCCACTTCCGAGCCGGGACGCGCAAGGCAGGTCACGCGGGCCCCGGCCTCCAGCAGGCGGGGCAGCAGGTGCCGCCCGAGAAAGCCGGTGCCCCCGGTCACGAGGACGCGCCTGCCGCGCAGGTGCGCCAGGTCCGCGTCCCGGGTTCCGGCGGACGCGGCGGAAGCGGTGGATGCCGTCATGGCCGGTGGATCTCCCTGCGGTAGATGCGGTAGCGCTTGACAAGGCGCCCGGAAAAATCCTCGATGAGGTCGTCGATGGCCACATTGTCCTCCAGCACCCAGGAGCCCTCCACCCACTGGAAGTCCGGGCGGCGCCGGGCCGCGTCGAGCATGGCGTCCAGCAGGAGCAGCGGCAGCCCCAGCAGGCGGTATTCCTCCCTGATGCCGAAGAGCATGATGCGGTAGCCGCCCCGGATCTCCGCGCGCGAGCGCCACCAGTGCCAGGGCGCGGCCGGGCCGATCCTGCCGTTGAGCCGTTTGAGCAGGGGGTTCATGTCCGGCAGGGCCACCATGCCCGCCGCGGGTTCGCCCTTGTGGAAGAAGAGCAGGAAAAAGTCCGGGTCGAGGATGGTCTTGAGCTCTTTCACATGGCGCTCGGCCTCGCCCGCCGAAAGCGGGGAAAAGCCCCAGTTGTCCGCCCAGGACTCGCGGTAGATGTCAAGCATGGCGCGGATGTCCTCCGCCATGGTGGCCTTGCTCGAGGTGCGCGCCGTGAAGCGGCCCTCGGCCTTGAGCCGCGCCACCTCTTCCGTGAGCCAGTCCGGCAGGTTGAGGCGCGCGCGCTCGATGAGGTAGGCGAAGAGGTCCGCCTCCTTGCGCAGGTGCCAGCTTTCGAGCAGGCGCGCGTACCAGGGCGGATTCCACGGCATCATGATGGCGGGTGGCCGTTCAAAGCCGTCCACCAGCAGGCCGCAGGTATAGTTGGCCGAGGGGTTGAGCGGACCGCGCAGAAAGGTCATGCCCCGGGCGGCCAGCCAGTCCCGCGCGGCCGTGAGCAGGGCGTGGGCCGCTTCCCGGTCGTCCTCGCAGTCGAAAAAGCCGAAGGCCCCGCAGCGTTCGCCGGCGTAGGCATTGTACTTTTCGTCCACGATGGCGGCGATGCGGCCCACGGTGCGGCCATCGCGCCGGGCCAGAAAGAGCTCGCGCCGCGCCGTTTCCCAGAAGGGGTGCCGTCCGGGCGTGAGCAGGTCGCGCTCCTGGCTTTTCAGCGGCGGGACCCAGAGCGGGAACGCGCCGAGGATGCGCCACGGCAGGTCGATGAAGTCCGCAAGCTCCCGCGCGGAGCGGACGGGCAGAATATGGGGCGGGAGTTGGGAGGTCATGCGGACCTTTCTTGGTCCGTCACCAGCGCGCCCACAAGCTCGCGCGGTGAGGCCGCCCCCGCGCGTTCGCAGGCGGCGGGCAGGTCCTCCACAATGGCGAAGGCCGCGTCGGGCCGCAGGAAGCTGGCCGTGCCGACCTGCACGGCCTGCGCGCCCACCAGCAGGAACTCCAGAGCGTCATCCGCCGAAACGATGCCCCCCAGACCCACCACGGGGATGCGCACCGCCCGCGCCGCCTGCCAGACGCAGCGCAGGGCCACGGGCTTGATGGCCGGACCGGAAAGCCCGCCCACGATATTGGCCAGCGCCGGACGCCGGCGGGGAAGGTCCACGGCCATGCCGAGCAGGGTATTGATGCACGAGATGCTGTCCGCGCCCGCATCCTCCACGCTGCGCGCCATGAGGGCGATGTCCGTCACGTTGGGCGAAAGCTTGACCATGACGTGCTTGTCCGGCGCGCCTTCACGCACCGCGCGGGTCACAGCCGCGGCGAGCTTGGGGTCCTGCCCGAAGAGCGCGCCGCCCGCCGCCACATTGGGGCAGGAGACATTGACTTCCAGCGCGGCCACCCCGGGTTCCGTGTTGAGCCGGGCCGCAAGTTCGCGGAACTCCTCCGGGCTGGTGGCATAGAGATTGGCGATGATGGCTGTTTCGCGCCACGGCAGATGGGGCAGCTTGTGCTTGAGGAAGGACTCGACCCCGTCGTTCTGGAGGCCCACGGCATTGAGCATGCCCGCCGTGGTTTCCACGATGCGCGGCTGGGCGTTGCCCTGCCGCGGCCTGAGGGAGAGCCCCTTGACCACGATGCCGCCCAGGCTGGCGAGGTCGCCATAGGGCGCGAATTCAAGGCCGCTGCCGAAGGTGCCCGATGCCGTGAGCACGGGGTTCTTCAGGGTGAGGTCGCGGCACTGGCCCTTGAGAGTGACGGTGAGGTCCATGTCAAAGCTCGATCTGGTTGGCCCAGAATACCGGCCCCTGGGTGCAGACCTGAACGGGTGTGCCGCGGGCGGCGGCCACCGGCCACGCGTCCGTGGTGCGCGTCACGCAGCCGAGGCAGGCGCCCACGCCGCAGGCCATGCGGTTTTCCAGCGAAAGCTGGGCGCGCGCGCCATATCTGGCGGCAAGCTTCTGCACGGTGAGCAGGAAGGGCCGTGGACCGCAGGCGAGCACCAGGCCGTTCTGCTCCGCATTGTCACGGATGCGCTCCTGGAGGGAAAAAATGAAGTCGTCAAGATCGCCGGACTCCGGCTCGCGCAGGGTATCCACGGGCACGCGCTCGTTGATGCTGTCCACGGGATAGCAGCCCAGCGGCTCGCGATGGCCGAAGAGCATGCCCAGGTTCCATGGCTGGGGGTGGCGGTTGACATAGCCCACAAAGGGCACGATGCCCATGCCCCCGGCAAGGAGCAGGGTCGGCGTGTCCTCCTCCATGGCGAAACCGTTGCCGAGCGGGCCCCAGACGCGCACCTGGTCTCCGGCGGCCAGCCGGGCCATGCGCTGCGTGCCGCGGCCATGGACCTGGAAAAAGCAGATCAGGTGCCGGGCCGTCAGGTGGCAGATGCCGAAGGGCCGCGCCCACGGGATCTCCAGACCAAAGGAGACGGGGCGCACCATGACGAACTGGCCGGGGCGCCAGCGCTCCCAGTCGGGCCAGTCGGGACGGCTGAGCCGCAGGGCGAAGAAACGGTGCTCCGGCCCCGTCTGCCCGAAGGGCACCAGATCCAGGACCGTCAGCAGGCTGGAGGATGGAGTGGACATGGCGTTGCTATACCCCGGGAGGGCGGCGCCGGTCAACAGGAGCGCGGGCCGGGGCTTTTCCCCGGCGCGCATGCGCGCTACCATGGCGCCGCGCCGGTCCATGGCGGCGCCGTTCACCAGCGGAAGGAGGTTTTTCATGGAAGCACGGGAAACAGCCGGTACGGGCGCGGAGATGCCGCGCCAGTTCCGGGCGATGTACGTGCGGCGCCGCGACCGCCTGCGCCGGCTCATGGCGGCGCGCGGGCTGGATGCCCTGCTCGTGAGCCGCGCGGCCAACCGCTTCTATCTTTCGGGCTTCGAGCTGCATGACCCCCAGTGCAACGAGAGCGCGGGGCAGCTCGTCATCACCGCCGGCGGCGGGGACTGGCTCGCCACGGATTCGCGCTATACCGACGCCGCGGCCCGGCTCTGGGACAGGGAGCGCATCTTTGTGTATGGCGGCGATGCCGCCGGGGACCTGGCGCGTCTGCTGCGCCGTTGCGGCGCGCGCGCGGGTTTTGAGGCGCAGGGCGTGAGCCACGCCTTCGCGCGGGAGCTGGTGGCGCGGGCCGGGCGCTTTCCCTCGCTGGAGGCGGCCGACGGCCTGGTGGAGCGCCTGCGGCGCATCAAGGAGCCGGAGGAGATCGCCGCCCTGGAGCGGAGTTTCGCGCTCAACCACCGGCTCCTGCGGCATGTGGAGGAAGGTCTCGCGCGGGGTGACTGGCGGGGCCGGGAGGAACGGGAGCTGGCCTGGGACATCGAGCGCTTTTTCCGCGAGAACGGCGCCGAGGGGCTGGCCTTTGCCAGCATCGTTGCCGCCGGGCCCAACGGGGCGCTGCCGCATGCCATCCCCGGCGCCGCGCGCATCCCCGCCGAGGGGCCGGTGCTGGTGGACGTGGGCTGCCGGGTGGACGGCTACTGCTCGGACCAGACGCGCACCTTCTGGGCCGGTGACGCGCCGGATGAGGAATTTTCCCGCACGCTCGCCCTGGTGCGCGCGGCCCAGGCCGAGGCCCTGGCTGTCATGAAGCCGGGCCTTGCGCTGGCCGATGCCTATGCGGCGGCGCGCGCCGTCTTTGCGCGGGCCGGGGTGGCGGAGCGCTTTACCCATGGCCTCGGGCACGGCGTGGGCCTTGAAACCCATGAAGCCCCCAGCCTTTCGCCCCGCGCTGAAGGTGTTCTGGAACCCGGCATGGTTGTGACCGTTGAGCCGGGGCTCTACTACCCCAAATGGGGTGGCATCCGCTGGGAATACACGGTGCTGGTCGAAGAAGACGGCGTCAGAATCCTTTAAGGAGGCGGCATGAGCATTCTCTTTCTGGTAGGCGCGCGGGCTTCGGGCAAAACCACCATAGGCAAGGCGCTTGCCAGAAGCCTCGGCCTGCCCTTTGCCGACACCGATCAGCATTTGCTGCACCGTGCGGGCCTTACCGTAGAGCAGATTGTGGCCGCGGAGGGCTGGCCCGGCTTCCGCAGCCGAGAAAGCCAGGCCTTGCAGGAAGTGGCGGACGCGCACCCCGCTGGCTGTGTTGTCTCCACTGGCGGCGGCATGGTGCTGGCAGAAGAGAATCGCCTCCTCATGCGGCAACGCGGCATGGTTGTTTTTCTCGACGCCCCCGTGCAGACCCTTGCCGAAAGACTGGGCCGCAATCCCGTCAACAGCCAGCGCCCTTCGCTGACTGGCAAGGGGCTCATTGAAGAAATCGGCCAGATTCTGGACGAGCGGCGGCATCTTTATGAACAGGCCGCCCACCACATAGTTGACGCATCGCGGCCCATGCCTGTTGTCTGCCAGCACATTGAGCAGCTCTGGCAGGAGCGGGAGCCGCAGGATCACGCCAGGGCATGACCGCGCATGTGACCCTGCCCCCACAGCTTGCCCTCAATGGCTGATACAGATCGCATGTCATCCCGGTTGCCCGCCCCACTTGTATCTGTGGTGCTGCCAGCGTGGAATGCGGCCCCCACGCTGGGGGCAACCCTGCAAAGCCTGCTCGGGCAGCGCCCCGCCCCTGACGCCCCCTTGCCCGAATTTGAAATTATTGTCGCTGACGACGGTTCAACCGACGACACCTGCGAGCTTCTGGAATACTGGGCAAATCCCGCCCGTTGCGGCGCTGATCTTTATGCTCTGTTTCGCCAGCTTTGCGACCGTGCTGTCGCTGGGCGGCGGCCCACGGGCAACCACCATCGAACTGGCGATTTACCAGGCCCTTAATTTCGACTACGACCCGGGCCGCGCGGCGATGCTGGCGCTGATCCAGATGATCTGCTGCCTTGGGCTGGTGCTGCTTAGCCAACGGCTGAGCAAAGCCCTCGCCATCGGGGCCAGTCATATTCGCGGCTGGCGCGATCCCGACGACCGGCTGTACAGCCGGCTGTGCGACGCGGCGCTGATTGGCGCGGCGCTTTTACTACTGCTGCCGCCGCTGCTG
>URHE01000107.1 GCA_900547595.1 uncultured Desulfovibrio sp. | reverse complement strand
CCGCCATGTGGTCGTATGCGCCGTCCAGAATGCCCTTGAAGCCCTTGATGGTGTCCTCGAGCTTGACATACTGGCCGGGCATGCCCGTGAAGGTTTCGGCCACATGGAAGGGCTGGGAGAGGAAGCGCTGGATGCGGCGCGCGCGCGCCACCGTGAGCTTGTCCTCGTCCGAGAGCTCGTCCATGCCGAGGATGGCGATGATGTCCTGAAGTTCCTTGTACTTCTGGAGCACCATCTGGACGCGCCGGGCCACGCTGTAATGCTCCTCGCCCACCACGTTGGGGTCGAGGATGCGGGAGGTGGAGTCCAGCGGGTCCACGGCGGGATAGATGCCGAGCTCCGCAATCTGGCGCGAGAGCACGAGGGTGCCGTCCAGATGCGAGAAGGTCGTGGCCGGGGCCGGGTCCGTAAGGTCGTCGGCGGGGACGTAGACCGCCTGCACCGAGGTGATGGACCCCTCGTTGGTGGAGGTGATGCGCTCCTGAAGGCCGCCCAGGTCAGTGCCGAGGGTGGGCTGATAGCCCACGGCCGAGGGCATGCGCCCGAGCAGGGCCGACACTTCCGAACCCGCCTGGGTGAAACGGAAGATGTTGTCGATGAAGAGCAGCACGTCCTGATGTTCCTCGTCGCGGAAATACTCGGCGCAGGCGAGGGCCGTCAGGGCCACGCGGGCGCGGGCTCCCGGGGGTTCGTTCATCTGCCCGTAGACAAGCGTGGCGCGCTCGAGGACACCCGCCTCCTTCAGCTCGTTGTAGAGGTCGTTGCCCTCGCGGGTGCGCTCGCCCACGCCGGCAAAGACCGAGGTGCCGCCGTGCTGCTTGGCGATATTGTTGATCATCTCCATGAGGATGACCGTCTTGCCCACGCCGGCGCCGCCGAAGAGGCCCATCTTGCCGCCCTTGGGGAAGGGCACGAGCAGGTCCACGACCTTGATGCCGGTCTCAAGCAGTTCGACCTTGGTGTTCAGGTCCGTGAACTGCGGCGGCTGGCGGTGGATGGGATAGTGCTTTTCCGCCTCCACCGGGCCCAGACCGTCAACGGGGCGGCCGATGACGTTGAGGATGCGGCCCACGGCGGCCTTGCCCACGGGCACCATGATGGGCTTGCCCGTATCCGTCACTTCCATGCCGCGCACAAGGCCCTCGGTGGCGTCCATGGCGATGGTGCGCACCACATTGTCACCCAGGTGCTGGGCCACCTCGCAGACAAGGTCCGGGGCATCCTTGTTGTTGGGATTTTTGATTTCGAGCGCGGTCAGGATCTCGGGCAGGTGGCCGTCGCTGAACTCCACGTCCACCACTGCGCCGATGACCTGGACGATCTTGCCGATGTTCTTGCTCATGTTCGCTCCTTAGCCCTTGAGCGCTTCCGCGCCGCCGACGATGTCGATGAGTTCGCTGGTGATGGATGCCTGCCGCGTCTTGTTGTAGAGCAGTGTCAGGGTATTGATGAGCTCGTCGCAGTTGCGCGTGGCGTTGTCCATGGCGGCCATGCGCGCGGCATGCTCGCTGGCCGCCGTGTCCAGCAGGCCGCTGTACACCTGCACCTTGACGTAGCGCGGCAGCAGATCCTCCAGGAGCCTGGCCTCGCTCGGTTCATAGACATATTCGCACTGGGGGCCGGAGTCCGGCCCGCTCTCGGCGCCGGGCGCCTTGAGCGGCAGCAGACGCAGGGAGGCCGGCGGCTGCTTTGCCATGGAGAGGAACTCGCCATAAACGAGCCATACCTCGTCCAGCTCCAGCTTCTCGTAGCCGTGGATGACCTCCACGGCCACCGTGCTGGCCAGCGGGAAGTCCACGCTGCCCATACGGTCTCCGAAGGACGTACCCAGAGCGAAATCGCTCTTGCGGATGGCATCGCGTCCTTTCCTGCCCACGCAGAGGAAGCTCACCTCCAGGCCCTCCGCCGCCCGGTCCCGCGCGAGCCGAAGCCCCTCGGCGATGATGCCCGCATTGAAGCCGCCGCACAGCCCCCTGTCGGAGGTGACGAGGATGATGCAGCAGCGCTTTTTCTCCTCATGCTCGGTGAGCAGGGGGTGGCTCACGCCGTCCACCTTGGCCGCAAGCTCGCCGATGACCTGGCGGTACTTGGCGGCATAGGGGCGGAAGCGCTCGATGCGGCTCTGGGCGCCGCGCAGCTTGGCCGAGGCCACCATACCCATGGCCTTGGTGATCTGCTTGGTCTTGCCGACACCCACGATCTTCATTTTTACGTCTTTGAGCGATGGCATCCGGCTCTCCCGCGCTTAGGCCTGCCGCCCCTGCTTGAAGGCGGTGACGGCGTCTTCCAGCCCCTTTTCCACGTCAGCGTCGATGACCTTCTTTTCCTTGATGGCATCGAGCACTTCCTTGCGCGTATCGCGCAGGAAGGTGAGCATGTCCGCCTCAAAGGCGCGGATGTCTTCCACGGGCACGTCATCCATATAGCCGTGCGTGGCCGCCCAGATGGACGCCACCTGCTCCTGGGCGGGCATGGGCCGGTACTGGGGCTGCTTGAGCAGCTCCACCAGGCGCGCGCCGCGCTCCAGCTTGGCCTTGGTGGCCTTGTCAAGGTCGGAGCCGAACTGGGCGAAGGCCGCCAGCTCGCGGTACTGGGCGAGGTCCAGACGCATGGTGCCGGCCACCTGCTTCATGGCCTTGATCTGCGCGGCGCCGCCCACGCGGGACACGGAAAGGCCCACGTTGATGGCCGGACGCACACCGGCGTTGAACAGGCTCGGCTCCAGATAGACCTGGCCGTCCGTGATGGAGATGACGTTGGTCGGGATATAGGCCGACACGTCGCCCGCCTGCGTCTCGATGATGGGCAGCGCCGTGAGCGAGCCGGCGCCCAGCTCGTCGCTGAGCTTGGCCGCGCGTTCCAGAAGGCGCGAATGCAGGTAGAAGACGTCGCCGGGGAAGGCTTCACGTCCCGGCGGGCGGCGGAGCAGGAGGGACATCTGGCGATAGGCCGTGGCCTGCTTGGAAAGGTCGTCATAGACGATAAGGGCGTGCTTGCCGTTATCGCGGTAGTATTCGGCCATGGTGCAGCCGGTGTAGGCCGCGATGTACTGGAGCGGCGCCGGGTCGGAGGCGGTGGCCGAAATGATGGTGGTGTATTCCATGGCGCCGTGCTTGCGCAGCACGTCGGCCACCAGGGCCACCGAGGATTCCTTCTGGCCGATGGCCACATAGAAGCAGTGGATGCCCGTTTCCTTCTGGGCCAGGATGGCGTCCACGCACACCGCCGTCTTGCCGGTCTGGCGGTCGCCGATGATGAGCTCGCGCTGGCCGCGGCCGATGGGCGTCATGGCGTCGATGGCCTTGAGGCCCGTGGGCATGGGCTCATGCACGCTCTTGCGCTGGATGATGCCGGGCGCCTTGATCTCCACGGGGCGCGTCTCGTCGGCCTCAACGGGGCCAAGGCCGTCGATGGGCTCGCCCAGGGGGTTGAGCACGCGGCCCATGACCTTCTCGCCCACGGGCACGGAGAAGATCCTGCCCGTGCGCTTGACCGGGTCGCCTTCCTTGATGCCCACATCCGAGCCGAGGAGGGCCACGCCCACGTTGTCCTCCTCAAGGTTGAGCACCATGCCCATGACCCCGCCGGGGAACTCCAAGAGCTCCATGGACATGGCGTTTTCCACACCGTGGACGCGGGCGATGCCGTCGCCCACATAGAGCACGGTGCCGGTCTCGCTCATCTCCACGCGCTGCTCGTAGTTCTGGATCTGATCCTCGATGATCTTGCTTATCTCGTCCGCTTTGATCTGCATCTACACACCCCTCTTGAAAGTCTCGCGGAGGATCCCCAGCTGCGCGCGCAGACTCGAATCCAGCACCTTGTCCCCCACGGCGAGCACCATGCCCCCGAGAATCTCCGGGTCCACGCTGAAGGCCAGTTCAATATCGCCGCCGCTCTTCCTGGCCAGCTCGGCCCGCAGCTGCTGCTGCTTGGCCTTGGAAAGCTTGACGGCGGTGATCACCTTGCCCCGCAGGACCCCGTTGGCCTCGTCGAGGAGGATGCCGTACCAGTCGGCGATCTGGCGCAGGGAGGCAAGGCGCTCCTTGTCCGCCAGAAGAAAGCAGAAATTCCGCATGGTCTGATCGGCGCCGAGCTTTTCCAGCAACGCGCCGAGCACGCCCTTTTTCTCCTCCACGCCGACGACCGGGCTTTTCAGCACAGCGCCCAGCTTCGGTTCCCCGGCGACCAGTTCCCCCAGCGCCGCGAGGCAGGCCCCGCGTTTGGCCAGGGTGTCGCCCTTCTCGCGCCTGCCCAGCGAAAACAGGGCATTGGCGTACCTTCTCGCAACAACGGTGTCGGTCAACGCAGCACCACCTTGTCCAGAGAGTTGGCGATGAGCCGGTCATGGTCCTGCTCGGTGAGCTTGCCGCGCAGGGCCTTTTCCGTGGCCTCCACGATTTCGTCGGCCAGGGTGGAACGCACCTGGTCGCGCAGGGCGCGTCCCTCGTTTTCCGCGGCGCGGCGCGCCTGCTCCACGATCTGCCCGGCCTGGCGCCGGGCTTCGTCCACGATGTTCTGCCGGAGGCGCGCGGCCTGCTCCCTGCTTTCCTCAAGGATGGCCCGGCGCTCGGCCTCAAGGTTGGCGATGCGCGCCTCAATGGCCGCGAGATGCTCGCGCGCGTCGCCGCGGCGTTTTTCCAGCTCGTCCAGGGTATCCCTGATGGTCTGGCGCCGCCCCTTGAAGAAACGTTTGGCAAGGCCGCCCACGAAATACCAGAGAATGCCCACAAAGACCACGAGGTTCACCACCCGCCAGGCAAAATCGCCCCAGCGCGGGGCCGGATGCCCTTCCGCGGCGAGCACCTCGGCCGCGCCCGCCAGGACCAGAAGAGCGGCCAGGAAGGCGGGAAGGAAGTTGCGGAAAGTTCTCTTGCTCAAGACGCACCCCCGGTTGCGGTCTGCGTTCGACGTCTGCGAACCTGATATGTGCCAGGGCCTAGGAATTGCCGAGCAGACGGTTGCCGAGCCTGGCGGAAAAATCACTGATGCCGTTGCGCAGCTCGTTCAGGGCCGCCTCGGCCTGGCCGCGCAGGGCCGTCCGGTTTTCCGCGAGCAGCTGGCGGGCGCTCTGCTGCGCCTCCCCCACGATATTCTGCTGCTCGTTCAGGCCGGACTGGCGGCTCTCTTCACGGGTAAGCCCCGCCTCTTGCCGGGCGCGGGCCAGCTCCGCCTCATAGGCGTTGAGCTTTTCCGCGGCCTCGGTGTTAAAGGAGTCCGCCTCGGCGGCCATGTCGTCCATGATGCCGTTGCGCTTTCTGATGATCTCGCGGACAGGCCGGATAAGCAGGATATTGAGCACGACGAGGGCAATGAGAAAATTCGCCAGCTGAAAAAGGATGGTGATATTCAGGTCCAGCATGCACGGCCCCCTGCAATGACAATGGGTGGAAAAGCTCCTGTACCATACCTTCCCGTCAGGGTTATGTCAAAGGGGTATTGGGAACAAATATGGAAAAATACGAAAAAATTTGCGGCGGGCGTCAGGCGGCGCCCGTCAGCAGGCGCAGGATGGCCGCGCAGACCTCGCCGGGGGGCGCCGAGGCATCCACCGCATGATGCGCGCAGGCGGCGTAGAGCGGCGCGCGCGCCGCCAGCACCTCGCGCACTTCCTCCAGCATGCTCCGTCCGGTAAGGGACGGGCGCTGCGCCGCCAGCGGACTGGCCGCAAGGCGCGCCGCCGCGGCCTCCGGCGGCAGCGAAAGCCAGAACACCACGCCGCTCGCGCGGAGAAAGCTCCGGTTGCCCGCATCCAGCACGATGCCGCCGCCGGTGGCGATGACCGCGCCTTGGGGAGCCCGCGTCGCCAGCCCCACGGCCTCGCGCAGGGCCGCGCGCTCACGCGCGCGGAAGCCGTCCCAGCCCTCGCCCGCCACGATTTCCGCCACGCTCATGCCCGCGCGCTCGCAGAGGAACTGGTCCATATCCGTGAACGCGCAGCCGAGGTGCCGCGCCAGCGCCCGGCCCACTGTGGTCTTGCCCGCGCCGCGTCCCCCCACGAGAAAGATGCTCGCCATCCCGTCACCTCTGTTCCGGGGCTTCCGTCCCGGGCTCCGCCGGCGCCGGTCCCTCCCCGTATCTGTTGAGCCGCGCGTGCAGGGTCTTGCGCGTGATGCCCAGTATCCGCGCCGCCTCGCTCTTGTTGCCGCCGCACTGGCGCAGGGTCCGCAGGATGACGGCACGTTCCACTTCCTCAAGGGTGGGCAGGCGCCCGTCCCCGCCGGACAG
>URHE01000106.1 GCA_900547595.1 uncultured Desulfovibrio sp. | reverse complement strand
TGGCGGCCTGTATGGCGGCGGGCGTGCCCATGCTCTGCGCCATGCGCATCTGCATATCCAGCGCCTGCGCGGCCTGCTGTGCCTGCGCCGCCTGCCGGGATTGGGTCATCGAGGCAGACTGCCCGTTTCCGGCGGCGTTACGGGCAGGTTCGCTAAGGTGCGTGCGCGGCAGCACCGCATGCGCTCCCAGCTTGCTGCCCGCCTCAAACTGAGCGGCGCGGGCCATGTTCAGACCCGTATTCATATTGGGAACGCGCTGCTCCTCCTGCTTCGCGGCGGCTTCCTTACGCGCCCGCAGGGCGGCCAGGGCCTGCTCCACTTCGGGCGGAGCAACCACAAGAGGCGGCTGGGACGCGGGCTGCCCCGCTGCCGCAAGCGCGGCCTGGGCAGAACCCGTACCAGCGGGCAGCACCTGAATCTGCATGGATTCGCCCATATCCTGCACAGGAGCAATGCCGTCATACACGGAGGGGATGGGCGATCTGCCGCGCATGGCGGTGTGGCCCGCCTGGCCCTGATTCCCGTCCTGCCCTGTCGCCTGATCGGACGCATCTGCACCCTGCGGCAGTACCGAAGCGACCTGCGGCACAAAAGCCGACGCGCTGCTTGTTTTGGCCGAGGCCGTGCCACGGCTGGCCGAAACGAGATTGCGCGAAAGCTGGGCATACATCATGTCCGCAAGGCCGATGCCGCCCGCGCTCGTCATAGACTTGGAAAGCTCCTGGTCATACATGTCCTGCCAGAAGCGTTCCTCCTTGCCGTGCATGAGGCCGCCCTTGGGAATGGTATTGCGCATCTCCTGCCACATCTTCTGGATAAAGACGGACTCAAAGCCTTCGCAGGCTTCGCGGAGCTTCTTTTCCCGGGCTTCGGGCGTCAGCTTGCGGCCGCCCAGGCCGCCGATGCCCGCCAGCTTCGCCTGAAGTTCACGCCGGGACTGTTCGGCGGCGCCGCTTTCGGAAGGGACCAGAGCACTGGCGTCAAGAGGAGCCGTCATTCTAGATCACCTCCAGATCCGCATGCAGCGAGCCGGAAACCTGCAGGCTGCGAAGGATGGAAATCAGGTCGCGCGGGGTGGCGCCAATGGCGTTGAGTCCGTCCACAAGCTCCTGGAGCGTCGCGCCCTCGACCATGTGCAAACGCCGGTTCTCCTCGCGCACGTTGATGTCCGTCTGGGGCGTCACCACGGTCTGCCCCTGCGAGAACGGCCCCGGCTGGGACACCTGCTCGTTCTCCTGCACCGTGATCTGAAGATTGCCATGGGCGACGGCGGCCCGCGTGATGCGCACATCCTTGCCGAGGACAACGGTGCCGGTCTTTTCGTCCACCACCACCTTGGCGGCGGAATCGGGCGTCACTTCCAGATTTTCCACCGAGGCCATGAGCGGCACGAGGTTGTTCCGGTACTGGGGCGGCACGTCCAGGCTCACGCTCATGGCGTCCACGGCGCGGGCAAAGGAACCGCCCATGGCGGAATTGAGGCGCTCGGCGATCTGCTGCGCCGTGGAAAAATCCCCCACCCGCATGTTCAGGGTGAGCGTGTCCTGCTGGTTGAATTCAAAGGGAATGGCCCGCTCCACAATGCCGCCGCCGGGAATGAGCCCCACGGTGCTCACGTTCTTGGAGGTGCTGGCCGCCTCGCCGTTGACGGAATAGCCGCCCACGGTGAGCGCGCCCTGGGCGAGACAATAGGTCTTGCCGTCCACGCCCTTGAGGGCCGTCTGCAACAGGACGCCGCCCATGAGCGAGGAGGCGTCGCCCACCGAGGAGACCGTCACGTCCAGACGGCTGCCCGGCTTGGAGGAAACCGGCATGCGCGCCGTGACCATGACCGACGCCACGTTCTTGACCTTGAGCGCCGAGGAGTTGAGCCCGATGCCCATGCGGTCGAGCATGTTCTTCATGGAGCTCATGGTGAAGGCCGAGTCCTTCTTGTCGCCCGTGCCCGCAAGGCCCACCACCAGGCCATAGCCGATGAGCTGGTTGTCGCGCACGCCCGAGAAGGTGGCGATGTCCTTGATGCGCACGGCCTGGGCGGGAACCGGCCAGCCGGACATGGCCGCGGCCAGGGCAAGAACGCCCAGGCAGCGGAACAGCGGCGTCAGAATCTTGAAGAACGATTGCATGGCAACTCCCCCCGCGCCGTCAGCCATTTACCCGTGGTATCACGTCCTTTCCCGCACAGGCTGTGGGGAATCGTGAACGGCGCCCTGGATGCTGCCCTGCTTATGCAGAAATCATGCCTGAAAATGAAGGCGCTGTTCCACTTTTGCATCGATGCTGCGCCTGCGCTGTGCGGACACTGCCGGAATTCTCCGTCAAAAATAGCTCCTTCGATGCTGGCGGCGTCAGAAAAAAATTTTCTCGGTCGAGTACTTAAGTACACTCCCCGCGAAAATTTTTCTCTTCCTTGCCAGCACCGAAGCATCTTATTTTTTAGGATTCTTCCGGCACCAGCACCCGTCTGTCGCTACGCTCCAGACGGACTTAAGGAATATCTCTCAACCGCATTGTATGACAGAGCCAAATGAAAAGGGCCGCCCACGAAGGAGCGGCCCGCGCTCCGGGCGGCCTGCGCCGTCCGGATGCAGAGCGATGGACGTCATACGATGCGGAACAGGGAAGGCTCCTCCCGCACAAGATTTTCGGCAAGGACGCGGGCGTCAACAGTATAGGTGCCATTGGCCACCTGGGCGCGCAGCTCCTCCACGCGGTCGGCGCGCACATCCGGCGTATTCTGGGCCGCGCGGCGCGCCTCCGTGAGCAGGAGCGCGTCACGCGAAACGCTGATGGTGTCGCCGCCGGACGCGCTGTCCTCAGCGGATTTCGGACGAACGGCGGCGGCTTCGCCGCTTTTGTCCACGCCGGAAGCCGCGCTGTTGCCGTAAGGATCAAGCAGGGGATAGCCCATGCCGACATTATGGATTTCCATGCTATTGCTCCTTCGGCGGGGGCGTGCCCCGCGCCGGGTATCCTGCTTTCCGGCCGCCCCGGCGGCCCCGGTGGGGCGTCAAAAGGCGGCTTCGCGCCGTTCCGGCCGCTCCAGCATGCTCTGGTCAACTTTCTGACGCGTGATGCGCCACAAGGCATGCCGGGCGCGCCGTTCTTCCTCCGCGCTGAGGGGCCGTTGCCCGTCCGGACCACTGGCCACGATGCGGAGCCGCGCCCCCGGCGGGTAGGTGAACTCCACTTCCAGGCCCACGGCCTCGCTGAGTTCCGCGCGGATCTCCTCCACCACGGGGTTGGAGCTCCCCGTGAATATGAGGGTATCATACAATTCCCGTGCCACTTTTTCCACAAAGACACGGCGATTGACGGAGGGATCGGGGTCCTGGGGCTTCAGCCCCTCGGCCAGGCGCCGCTTCACGCGGAACCGGGCAAGACGGCGCGCCGCCAGCAATTGCTGCTCATAGCACTGGAGCATGATCCGCATTTGCAGGGTGTGCATATCAGCCATGAGGGCACCATCCTGCTGCTCTTTACGGCCATGCCCGGCGAAACTTTAGACTTTTTTTACTCTTTTTGCGCCTCACGCGCAATATCATACATAACCTATTGAAATACAAAAAATCAATTCCTGTTACGGGCAAGCACACAGCCGACCGCGCCCAGATTGCACACACAGAAAATGATCAGATCCACCCGCATGCAGCGCATGAAGCCCTCCAGCGTCCCGGGGCCCACGGGCGCATTGCCGAGGAAAAAGCCAAGCGTCAGGGTGATGATCACCATGTTGCAGAGCTGACCGGCCGTGCGCACGGCCCCGGTGAGTCCCGCCGCCTGCCCCACATGCTCCTGCCCCGCGCTTTCCAGAATGATGGCGGTATTGGGCAGGGCAAAAAGGCTGATGCCCGCGCCAAGCAGGGCCTGCACCACAAATACCAGCGCAAGCGATGAATCGAGGTCCACAAGGGCCGCCGCCGCCAGACCAAGACCGCACAGCGCCACGCCCACAGCGCTCACATGGCCCGGCTGCCAGCTTTTGCAGAGCCTGGCGGCCACCGGCGTGGTCACGGCCTGCACGACGGACTGGAACGCAAGGACAAGGCCCGCCTCCTCCACGCCCAGCCCCCGCCCCACCTGGAGGTACAGACTGAAGAAAAAGAGCATGCCGAAATAGGAACTGTAATTGACGAACGCCGCCAGCGAGGAAAGCGCGAACACCCGGTTGCGCGCAAGCAGGCGTATGTCCAGAATGGGATAGCGGCTCCTGAGCTCCCGCAGGCAGAACAGCGCGAGCAGGGCCGCAAAGGCGGCAAGGAGGCCCCAGGCAAGCGCCGGCTGCTCCGCCAGTTCAGAGGCGCCGAAGGTGAGCGCGATCATGGCGCAGCCGTAAATGCCGCAGCCCGTCAGGTCAAAGGGCTGGCCCTCGGCGGTGCGCCATTCCTGCCGCACGGTGCATTTCATCAACAGAAAGACGCCCGCAAAGGCCAGGGCATTGCCCCA
Organism: uncultured Desulfovibrio sp.; assembly: GCA_900547595.1. Taxonomy (GTDB): domain Bacteria; phylum Desulfobacterota; class Desulfovibrionia; order Desulfovibrionales; family Desulfovibrionaceae; genus Desulfovibrio. Next base: position 1,882 of record URHE01000106.1, on the reverse strand, counting down.
GAAGAGCCAGCGCCAGCCAAGCGAGCCCGCCACAAGGCCCGCAAGGGGCGGCCCGCAGGCGATGCCGGCGTAGACGGCGGCGCCGCTGATGCCGAGATAGGCGGCCCGCTCTTCCGGCGGGGCCGCCGAGGCGAGCAGGGCCAGGCCGCTGGCGTTGAACATGGCCCCGCCAAGCCCCTGGAGCAGCCGCAGGGCAATGAAGAGCGGCGCTGAACGCACAAAGCCGAGCGCGGCCCCGGCCACGGCGAAGATGGCGATGCCGGACAGGAAAATGCGGCGGCGGCCGAAAATATCGCCCAGACTGCCGGATGCCAGCTGGAACACGGCGAGGCCCAGCGAATAAAACGCGCCGATGAGGCCCAGTTGCCGGGCGCTGGCATCCAGGCTTTCCCCGATGGCGGGCAATACGGCATTGACCCCGGCAAGCATGAACGGCATGCAGAAAAGGGACGCGCAGATGGCGGCCAGAAGCGGGCGGTGGCGTTTTTCGATCCCCATCCGCACAGCCTACGAGCCTCCCCGCCGCCGGTCAAGACGCGCTATCGGGGCGCTCAGAGCGTTCATGCAATGAAATTGCGTAAACGCTCTGGCGGCTGCGGGAGCGGACGCCCGCGCCGGAATGGGGGCAGCGAAACCTGAGGAAAATAGCTGTTTGCAGATATTTTCCTCAGCAAAATGCGCTAAAAGCGCGCTTCCTCCGCGATGCGGCAGCACATGTCCTTCCTGTTCAGCGTGTAGAGATGGATGCCGGGCGCGCCCATGTCGATCAGGCGGCGGATCTGGCGCAGGGCAAAGGCCAGTCCGGCGTCGCGCACGGCCTCGGTGCCGCCCCTGGCATGGGCTTCTTCCAGTTCCAGATAGAGTTTGCCGGGAATGTTGGCGCCGCAGAGCGCAAGCACGCGCCGCAGCGAATCCAGGCTCTGGATGGGCAGGATGCCGGGGATGACCGGCACATCCACGCCGCGCGCGCGCAGATTCTCCACCAGCGCCTCGTATTCCCGCACATCGAAAAAGAGCTGGGTGATGGCAAAATCGGCGCCCGCGGCCAGTTTTTCCGCAGTATGGCGACGATCAAGGGCAAAGGTGGCGGATTCCGGATGCGGCGCGGGATAGGCGGCAACGCCGATGCCCATGTCCGGCTCGCACTGGCGGATAAAACGCACAAGCTCCACCGTGTGGCGGAAGGCCCCGCAGGCGCTTTCCCATGAGCTTCCCCGGGGGGGATCGCCGCGCAGGGCAAGCACATTGTCCACGCCATGCGCGCGCAACGCATGCAGAAACGCGGCGATGTCCTCCGGCTGCGCGCCCACGCAGGTCAGGTGGGCCATGGCCGTGAACCCGCGCCGGGTCAGCTCGGCGGTGACGGCAAGCGTGTTCCGCTGCCTGGAGCCGCCCGCGCCGTAAGTCACGGAAACAAAGAGCGGCCGGAGCGCGCGCAGTTCCTCCACAGTGGCGTAAAAGGCGGGGAGCTGGCCCTCCTCCGCCGGGGGAAAAAATTCCAGGGAAAAGAACGGACGCTCCGCCTGACGGATCAGTGTGCCGATACGCATGGGTCGCTCCTTGCAGTCGGGTCTCCCGGCGCCACGGCGCCCGCCGGTGGCCCGGTTCCTGGGGGATGCCCGCCGGGCTCGCGGAAATGCCCCGGCGCGCGATGTTGCCATGGTTGGTATTCCTATATCAAGATATATTGATATGTCAAGCCGCCCCTGCCTTCTACCTTGCCAAAGCGGTGCCCCCGACTTAAAAAAGCCGGGGAAAAGGAGCGCGTTTCGCCCGGCCTCCTGTCGGGACGGGCCCCCAGCATCATGTACCGCCGCACGAGCCAGACTTCGCCTTGCCGCCGGTCCTTTGCGGGCACCGGCGCCGCCCGCCGCCTTTTGGG
>URHE01000105.1 GCA_900547595.1 uncultured Desulfovibrio sp. | reverse complement strand
CCGTGGTTGGACACCACAATGCCCTTGGCTCCGGCGTCCACAGCGCGTTGCGCTTCTTCAACGGTCATGATGCCCTTGGCGATGAAGGGCAGGCTCGACCCGCGCGAAAGCTCGCGGATCTGGGCAAAGGTTTTGGGTTCCACGGTCTGGCCGGGCAGGGCGCCTGCCACAAAGACCGTCAGGCCCCGGCCATGGGGGTGTTCCGGGTCCTTGAGGCGGCCGATGCCGCGCCCGTCATGGGAAAGGCCGTCAAGGAAGAGATCAGGGCAATCGCGCATGGCGGAAAGCATAGCAGGTCGGCGCGGCATTCGCCAGTATGGGCCCCGGTATGGCGCCAGAGCTGGCGTTTCCCCGGCATGCGGGGCCGGGGGGAGGAACCGCCGCTTCGCCGTTCTGAATATCCCGCGCGGAGGGCATTGACATGATGCATCTTTCAGGCTAGCGGTAGAAGATGTTGCGGGCTCGTTTCCGTGCCCGACAGTCAGCCGCGAAGCCGCGCGGAGTGCGGTTTCGCCTCCACATCAATTGTTGAGGAGATTCCGGTGAACATTCTTATTTTCGGCCCCAACGGCAGCGGCAAGGGGACTCAGGGCGAATTGCTCAAGCAGAAGTATGACCTGGCGCACATCGAGTCCGGCGCCATCTTCCGCGAGCACATCGGCGGCGGCACGGAGCTGGGCAAGAAGGCCAAGGCCTATATCGACCGGGGCGACCTCGTGCCGGACGACATCACCATTCCCATGGTGCTGGAGACCCTGCGCACCAAGGGCGCCAAGGGCTGGCTGCTTGACGGCTTCCCGCGCAACATGGTGCAGGCGCGCAAGCTCTGGGAGGCCCTGCAGAAGGAGGGCATGCCGCTCGACTATGTGGTGGAGATCCAGCTGCCGCGCGAGATCGCCCGGCAGCGCATCATGGGGCGCCGCCTGTGCAAGGTGAACAACAACCATCCCAACAATATCTATATCGAGGCCATCAAGCCCGCGGGCGACAAGTGCCGCGTCTGCGGCGGCGAGCTGACCGTGCGCAATGACGACCAGGACGAGGCCGCCATCAACAAGCGCCACGACATCTACTACAACACCACGGACGGCACCCTGGCCGCGGCGTACTTTTTCCGCGATCTTGCGGGCGACGGCAAGACGAAATACATCGTTCTTGACGGCGAGGGCAGCATCGATTCCATCCGGGAGGCGCTGCTCGCGCAGCTGGATTAGAGCGATTCGGGCGTGAAAATGCCCTGATATGCCGGATTTGGGCGCCGCGCCGTGCTACCGCCGATGGGCGGGGCGGCGCGGCGCATCGCATGGGGAGGATGCCATGGCCGTGCTCGTCTGCGGCGGAGCCGGGTATATCGGTTCGCATAATGTCCGCGCCCTGCTCGATGCCGGGCGCGAAGTGGTGGTGGCCGACAATTTTCTCACGGGCCACCGCGATGCCGTGGCGCCCGGCGCCGCGCTCCATGAGGCGGATATCCGCGATGCGGCGGCCCTGGACGCCGTGTTTGCGGCCCATCCCATTGACGCGGTGCTGCATTTTGCCGCCAGTTCCCTGGTGGGCGAGAGTATGGAACGGCCCCTCGCCTATTTCAACAACAATGTCCTCGGCATGCAGCGCCTGCTGGAGGCCATGGCGCGCCACGGCGTGAAGCGGATCGTCTTTTCCTCCTCAGCCGCCGTCTACGGCGAGCCAGACGCCGTGCCCATCGCGGAGGACGCGCCCCTGCGGCCCACCAATCCCTATGGCGAGAGCAAGCGCATCATGGAGCGCATCATGCACTGGGCGGCTCTGGCCCATGGCATGCGCTTTGTCAGCCTGCGCTATTTCAATGTGGGCGGCGCCTGGCCCGGCGGCGCCATGGGCGAGGATCACCGGCCCGAAAGCCATCTCATTCCGCTCATCCTTCAGGTGCCGCTGGGCCTGCGCCCGGAGATCGCCATTTTCGGGAGCGATTACCCCACGCCGGACGGCACCTGCGTGCGCGACTACATCGACGTCATGGACCTGGCCGATGCCCATCTGCGCGCGCTCGACCATCTGGAGCGCGGGGGCGAAAGTCTGGTCTGCAATCTCGGCAATGGCCGGGGCTTTTCCGTGCGGGAGATGATCGCCGCCGCGCGCCGCGTCACCGGGCATCCCATCCCCGTGCGCGAAGCACCCCGGCGCCCCGGCGATCCGGCGCGGCTCGTGGCTTCGTCCGAACTGGCCGGGCGCGCGCTCGGCTGGCGCCCCACGCGGGATATTGAAGCCATCATCGCTTCCGCCTGGGAGTGGCACAGGAGGCATCCCCATGGCTACGCCGCCTGACGGGCCGTCCGTTTCCCCGGAGGCCGGGGACGCCATGCCGCCCCTGAGCCCCGAAGAGGCGGACATCCTCCTGCGCAAGGCCACGGAGGCGCCGTTTTCCGGCCCGCTGCTCCACGAGCGCCGCGCCGGGCTGTACCGCTGCCGCCGTTGCGGGGCGCCGCTCTACCAGTCGGGGGACAAGTTCGATGCCGGGTGTGGCTGGCCCGCCTTTGACGCGGAGATCCCCGGCGCCGTGCGGCGCCTGCCGGATGCGGACGGGCAGCGCACCGAGATCGTGTGCGCGCGTTGCGGCGGCCATCTCGGCCATGTGTTCACGGGCGAGGGGCTCACGCCGCGCAATGTGCGGCATTGCGTCAATTCCCGCTCCCTGAGCTTTGTGCCGGCGGCGGAGCGGGCTTCCCTCACCGGGGGGCGGGGATGATTTTCCCCGGAAAACGTCCGTTCCGCTCTTCATGCCCGGACATCGCCGGGCATGCCGCTTCCGCGCCCGCCTAGCTTCCTTCCTGCGGGAACGCGCACAAAAAAACACCCCGGCAACGGCCCGCGCCGTCACCGGGGAGGGAAACCGCGCGGAAATGGCGCCCAAAGGCCGTTCCCGCGCGCGTGACTACCAGTCGAGCGTGGCCTTGAAGGCCCGGGCCAGGCCGTCCACCTTCTCGCGCAGGACCACGCTGTCCCCGCTGCGGAATACCAGCTCGTCCGTGCCCGTCACCGTGCCGATGCGGCGGCAGAGCTGCCACATGCCGAGCGCCTCCAGCAGCGTGGCCAGATCGGGCCGCACGCTCACGATGAGGCGGCTGGCGCTCTCGCTGTAGAGCAGCTCGAAGCGGCTCATGGCTTCAAGGCCGGGCACGGCGTCAAGGTCGATATCCGCGCCGAGGCGACCGCCGATGCACATTTCCGCCAGGGCCACGGCCAGGCCGCCGTCCGAGCAGTCGTGACAGGCGGTGAGGGCGCGCTGGCTCAGGAGCGCATGGACGCTCCGGTAGCGGGCCAGGGCGCTTGCCGCGTCCACGCGGGGCACGCGGCCGCCCGAGAGGCCCAGTTCCGTGGCGGCCTCGCTGCCGGCCATTTCGCGCCAGGTGCCGCCCAGCAGATAGATGGCGTCGCCCTCGCGCTTGAAGTCCGAGCTCTGGGCCGCCGTCACATTGCGGATAACGCCCATGACGGAGAAGAGCACCGTGGGCGGGATGGAGATGCGCTCGCCGCCGCCCAGATAGTCATTCTTCATGGAGTCCTTGCCGGAGATGCAGGGCAGGCCGAAGGCCAGGGAGAACTGGCGCAGGGCGCGGCAGGCGCGCACCAGCTGGGCGAGCTTGTAGCGGCCCTCGGCGTTGGCCTCGCTCCAGACCGGATCGCACCAGCAGAAGTTGTCGACACCGGCGAGGGCGTCGGGGTCCCCGCCCACGGCCACGGCGTTGCGGATGGCCTCGTCCATGGCGTTGGCCATCATCCAGTAGGTGTCGTAATCGCTGAACTTGGGGCAGATGCCGTGGCTGAGTACAAGCCCGGCGTCGGATTCCAGCAGCGGGCGCAGCACGGCCGCGTCGCCGGGGCCGTCGCGCAGGGCGCCCACCAGCGGCTTGATGACGCTGCCGCCGCGCACCTCGTGGTCATACTGGCGGATGATGTATTCCTTGGAGCAGATATTGAGGCGTCCGAGCATGCGTTTGAGGAAGGCGCCCTCATCGGCGGGGGCGGGGCTTTCCATGCGGATGTCCGGGAAGGCCGGGCGCTTCCATACGGCTTCCAGATGGAGCTGGGGCACGCCGTCATGGAGAAAGGCCATGTCCAGCAGGGCCACGGGGCGATCCGCGCAGCGCACCTCGAAAACGCCGGACTCGGTGAACTGGCCCAGGGCCGTGGCCTCCACGTCCATGCGCTTCGCCAGCGCCAGGAAGTCGCCGAGTTTCGCCTGCGGCACGGCCACGGTCATGCGCTCCTGCGCTTCGGAAAGCAGGATTTCCCACGGCAGGAGGCCGTCATACTTGAGCGGCGCGCGGTCGATGTGCAGGACACAGCCGCCCGTGTCCTCGGCCATCTCGCCCACCGAGGAGGAAAGCCCGCCCGCGCCGTTGTCCGTAATGGCGTTGTAGAGCCCCCTGTCCCGCGCCACCAGGAGAAAGTCGTACATCTTGCGCTGGGTGATGGGGTCGCCGATCTGGACGGCGGTCGCCGGGGAGCCCTCGTGCAGCTCTTCGGAGGAGAAGGTGGCGCCGTGGATGCCGTCCTTGCCGATGCGGCCCCCCACCATGACCACGGCGTCGCCGGGTTCGGCCTTCTTTTCCCAGCCGGGGCGGCCGCAGACGCTGGTGGGCAGCAGGCCCACCGTGCCGCAAAAGACCAGGGGCTTGCCGAGATAGCGCTCGTCAAAGACCAGGGAGCCGTTGACCGTGGGGATGCCGGACTTGTTGCCGCCGTGTTCCACGCCCTCGCGCACGCCTTCCAGCACGCGGCGCGGATGGAGCAGGCGCGGCGGCAGCTCCCTGGCGTAGAAGGGCGAGGCGAAGCAGAACACATCCGTATTGCAGATCAGTTCCGCGCCCATGCCCGTGCCCATGGGGTCGCGGTTGACGCCCACGATGCCCGTGAGCGCGCCGCCGTAAGGGTCAAGCGCCGAAGGGCTGTTGTGCGTCTCCACCTTGATGCAGGCGTCATAGCCGTTGATGAAGGCGATGACGCCCGCATTGTCCTTGAATACGGACTTGCAGTAATCCCTCTCCCCCCGGCGCGCCCGCAGGATGGCCGTGGCGTCGCGGATGCAGGTCTTGTAGAGATTGTCCACGCGTTCGCGGCGTCCGGTCTCGCCGTCCGCATAGTCGATGGCCGAGGCGAATATCTTGTGCTTGCAGTGTTCGGACCAGGTCTGGGCCAGGGCTTCCATCTCCACGTCCGTGGGGTCGGCGGGAAGATTCCGCGCCGCGCGGGCGGCGGCGATGTCGGGCCGGGCGAAGTGGTCGCGGATGGCGTGCAGCTCGTCCAGATTGAGGGCCCAGGTATTGGCGCGGCTGGCGGCTGCCAGCTCCGCGTCGTTCATGGCCGAGAGCGGGATCACGGCCACGTCGGCGCGCGCCTCGCCGGTGACGCGCGCGGCCTGCGCGGGAAAGTCCGCCTCCGCCTGCCATTCGGCGGCGCTCTTGATGCGGAAGCGCTGGATAAGGGTATTGCAGAGCAGGTCGCGGGCCACGGCCTCCACCTGCGCGCGGCTCAGGGGCGCGGCGGGGTCGTTGCGGATGCGGTACTGGAGCGCCGTATAGACGGCAAGGCGCTCGCGCGGGATGCCGAGCACCATGGCGGCGGTGTCACGCGCGGTGCGGCCCTCGTTGTCCGTGACGCCGGGGCGGAAGCCCACCTCCACATACCAGTCCGGAAGCGGCGCCAGCGGCGGCAGGGTGCCCAGGGCGGCGCGCTGGAGAATGGGGTCGTGCCAGACGGCGTCGTCAAGGAGGCGGCGCGCCTGGGCCTCGTCCAGACCGTCAGCGGTGAAGACCTTGACCAGGCGGATACTGCCCACGGCAATGCCCAGGGCCGCGCGGACGCGTTCCGCCACCTTGCGCCCCTGAACATCTTCCAGGCCGGGCCTTGGGCCCGCTTCCAGACGGTAGAGCATGACCTCTCCTTTCCTCTTCCGGCGCCGGGCCGGGATGGGTGTTGTCTCAGTGCCTGCGGTCGCGGACGTAGTCCGTCATTTCCAGCAGCACGCGCCGCTCCGGCGCATCCGGGAGGCGCAGGAGGGCGGCGCGCGCCGCTTCCAGATAGGCCTCGGCCTCCTCGCGCGCGCGGCGGTCAAAGCCGCCCTCGCGCACGCGGGTGGAAATCTCGCTGGCGTCCGCCTCGCTCATCATGCCGCACACAAAGGCCGCGTCAAAGGCCGCGCGCTCGTTTTCGGAAAGCTGGAGCCGGTACAGGCGCAGGGGCGGCGTGAGCTTGCCTTCGCGCACGTCGCCGCCCGTGGGCTTGCCGGTCACTTCCTCCGGCGCGAAATCCAGGGCGTCGTCCACGATCTGGAAGGCCATGCCGAGATTTTCGCCATA
>URHE01000104.1 GCA_900547595.1 uncultured Desulfovibrio sp. | reverse complement strand
CCCGCCGGGGAGCAGCCGGAAGCGCAGGCCGGAGCGGCGGGGGAGGCGCCCTCGGGCGGCACCGTCCGGAAGCCCCCGGCCCCCCGTTGCGCCGGGTCGCGTTGTTCAGGGAATGGGCGCGTCGGCATCTGGGCGCGGGCGGTCCCTTACGGGCGCCGGTCATGAGCCCGTCAGTGGCCGTCCCCGCCGGAAGGCGGGGCGCGGGCCGGGGCGCCCCCATGCGCGGCCCGGCTCTTCCGGTCACGGAAGAAATGCCGGGAATGCGCGGGGAGAACATGTGAATACTGCCATGCAAGACGTCAGCAGGGCCAAGGCGCGGTTTTTGCGGGCGGCGGATGCCGTTGCCCCGCTCGACTATGTGCGCGGGCATCCCTTGCGGAGCGTGGGCTGCTCGTTTCTGCTCGGGCTGGGACTGAGCCTGCTGCGCCGGGGTTCCGGCGGCGTTGCCCTGCTGCCTCTGGTGCTCCGGTCCACGGAGCTGGCCGCCCGCCTCGGGCTGTTCGACCGGCCGGAAACGCGGGAGCCCGCGGACGACTGAAACGCCTCACCATGCGCCCGTAGCTCAGCAGGATAGAGCAGGAGCCTTCTAAGCTCTTGGCCAGGGGTTCGACTCCCTTCGGGCGCGCCACAAAAATGCGCAGGCTCCTCACGGATGTGGGAGCCTGTTTTTTTTCTCTCCGCTTCCCGCCTTTTCACGCGCGGGCACGGTAAGTAAAAATTTTTTTACAAAAACGCTTGCCTTCCGCGCGCAATGCCGGTACAAAAATTTTGCCCCGCATGGGGTGGGGCGTTTTCCCCTGTTTCGGGGACAGAAGAAGAGGAAGGGAAGATGAAAAAGCTGTGCACGCTGCTGCTTGCCGCCGGCCTTGTGTTCGGGGCCGCCACCGGCGCGAGCGCCATTGATTTCCAGGCCAAGGGCCAGTGGCTCATGGGCTTCACCGGGTCTGACACCGCGCTCATCTACAAGAAGAACAAGGGGAACGGCAACAAGGTCACCAATACCAATGACAAGTTCCAGGCCGCGCAGCGCGTGCGCCTGCAGTTGGACGCCGTTGCCAGCGAGAGCCTGTCCGGCACGGTGTACTTTGAGATCGGCACCACCAACTGGGGCAAGGCCTCGCAGGGCGGCGCCCTCGGCGCGGATTCCTCCAGCATCATCAAGCTCAAGCGCGCCTATATCGACTGGATGGTTCCCGAGACGGACCTCAAGTTCCGCATGGGCATCCAGGGCGTGACCCTGCCCAACGTGGCCGGCGGTTCCGCCATCATGGATACGGACGCGGCCGCCATCACCGCCAACTACAAGTTCACCGACAACGTGTCCCTCACCGCCCTGTGGGCGCGTCCGCTCAACGACAACTTTAACGGCAAGAAGTACAATGCCGATGGCGACGTGATCAGCGACCGCAGCAATCGCGCCAACTATCTGGACAACCTCGACCTCTTCGCCCTCATGGTGCCCGTCACCCTGGACGGCTTCTCCATCACGCCCTGGGCCATGCTCGGCATGAAGGGCGCCAATTCCATGGAAGGCATCGACGAGTGGCAGGGCCGCAGCGATGATGAGACCTTCGGCACCTCCGACGGCAACCTGCATTACAGCCTCTATCCCTATCCGGGGCTGACGGGCCGCGACAATATCGGCGGCACCAGCAAGGGCTACGGCACCCTGTTCTGGGCCGGTCTGCCCTTCTCCATCACGGCCTTTGATCCGCTGAACATCGAGGTGGACCTCAACTACGGCTATTCCGAGGCCATGGGCCGTTACTGGGCCTCCAAGAACGGCGTTGCCAAGCGTTCCAGCACCGAGCGTCAGGGCTGGCTGGCCAAGGCCCTTGTGGAGTACAAGATGGACTGGGGCGTTCCCGGCATCTTCGGCTGGTATGGCTCCGGCGACGACGGCAACCCCAAGAACGGCTCCGAGCGCATGCCCTCCATCGTGCCCATGGGCACCTTCACCTCCTTCATGGGTGACGGCAACATGGGCTGGGTGTGGAACGACTACTGCCTCGACTATGCCGGCACCTGGGGCGTCGGCCTCCAGATCCGCGACATGAGCTTTGTGGAAGACCTCTCCCACACCTTCCGCGTGGCCTACTGGGGCGGCACCAACAGCACCGGCATGGTCAAGTACATGACGGACTCCTACGCCTGGAACGACGGCTGGGGCTCCATGACCGGCCCGTACCTGACCACCAATGACGGCCTGCTCGAGTTCAACCTCGTCAACAACTACAAGATGTACGAGAACTTCGACATCAACCTCGAACTCGGCTATGTGGCCAACTTCGTGGACAACGACACCTGGAAGAAGGCGGGCGCCCGCAATACCTCCTTCCAGAAGCAGGACGCCTGGAAGGCCCAGCTCGTCTTTGCCTACAGCTTCTAAGCGACCATGGACCTGCGGGACGGCGTCCCGCACGGAAAGCACGCAAAAACGGGGAGCCGGAAGGCTCCCCGTTTTTGCGTGTTCAGGAGGCAGCGCGGGGCGGAGGGGCGCCCCGCGACGGGGTTTGGCACCAGGAGGGCTAGTTCCAGCAGCCCCCGCGCGGGCCGTAGCCGCCATGATGGCCGCCGCGGCGCCCGTGGTGATAGCCGTAGCCGTAGCCGTGGCCGTCCGGACCCCAGCAGGGGCCATAGCCCGGGCCGTAACCGGGGCCGCCGGGGCCGGGGCGCCCCTGGGGCGCGGGCCCGTATGCTTCCGCCGGGATGCCTTCCCTGGCGAGCTTGGCGCGCAGGTCCACGCGGGCGGCCATCAGCTTGCCGCGCAGTTCGCCGATGTCACGCGAAAGGCTCTCGATCTTGTCCTTGTCCGGATCGGGGCTGGCAAGCTGGGCGTCCAGTTCCGCGCGCTTGGCGCGCAGCGCGTCGCGGAGGGTATTGGTGTCGGCGAGGCTTTCGGCATGGAGCTTTTGGGCCGTGGCCTGCTGCTCGGGGGAAAGGCCGGGGTAGGCGTAGGCGTCGGGGCGGTAGTCGCGGCCATTGGCGGCTTCCGCCGCGCCGGCCGCGCCAAGGGCCAGGATGCCGGCCAGGGCCAGAGTGGTGATGCGTTTGCTGAACGTGGTCATCATGGGTGTTTCCTCGTTGCTGAAGTTTGGGGCGCAGGGCGCGCCGGAATTCCTGTGCCCGCCTTAGAGCAAGCGGCGTGCCATTGTGTGTAATATACTGATATAAAAGATGAAGTTCAAAAATATCCTTTGTGGAGCTTGCGAAGAGGAGGCGAATGGCGTAACTTTTTTACCCAGAGGCATTCCGCAGTGAGTAAAAAAGTTACAAATTCCGGAAAAACGGATACTTTCGACACGGTCGCCCGTAGCGCAACGGGCGCCCCGCGGGCAGGGGCGCGGCGCGGGGATGCGGTCCTGCCTTCCGCCTCGCCCCCGCCGTTCCGGCAGCAGCTCCTCCTTTTGGCGGGGCTGGCGCTCCTGGGCCTCTGCATTGCCGCTCTCGTCATCACGCGCGCGGTGGAGCGCGAGCAGGAGCAGATGCTGGCGGCCGTTCATGGCCGCGCCGATTCCCTTGTCTGGGCGCTGGAGGGGAGCGCGCGCTTTCTGGACCCCGGCCCGCGCGGGGACGGCATGCTGGCGCGCCTGGTGGAAGAGGTGGCCCGGCAGCCGGGCGTGGCCTGGATCGCCATCACCGACGGCACGGGCCGCATCCTGGCGGACAGCAATCCCGAGCTGGCGGGCTCGGTGCTCTACACGCCGGAGGAGCTGCGCCGCTTGGCGCCGGGCAGCCTGACGCAGGGCCGCTTCAGTCCCGACGATCCCGCCATCTATGAAACCTGGCGCCTGTTCGCCCCCGGCCGCCTGCGCGGCGTCCACAGACGGGGCGAAGCGGCGCCCTCCGGCCCGGAACGGGCGGCCCGGCGCTGCATTTTTGTGGCGCTGGATGTGACGGGCATGGAGGAACGGCGGGAGGAGTATGTCCTCCATCTCTGGTTCATGGCCGGGCTGGTCCTGGTAGCGGCGCTGGCGATGGCCGCGCTGGCGCTGCTCTTTCAGCGATACCGTTCTTCCCGGCGCCGGCTGGCGGATGCCGAGGCCCTGGCCGCCCAGGTGCTGCGGAATTATCCCGCCGGGCTGGTCGTGTTCGACACCGCGGGCGAAGTGCGCCTGTGCAACGCCCGCGCCCGCGCCCTGCTCGGCATGGAACCGGCGGATGCTGCGCAGGCCGCGGCGCCGGCGCAGCTGACCGGGACGGGGCTGGACTGGCCCGCGCTCATGGCCGAACTGGACGGCGGCGCCCGGCTTCTGGAGCGCGAGCTGGAGCTGTGGCGACCGCGGGGCGCGCCATTGCCGGTGCAACTGACGGCCGCGCGCCTGTCCGGCGGCGGCAATGAGCCGCTGGGCTATCTGTTCGCCCTGCGCGATCTGGGCGAGATCCGCAGCCTCCAGCGCAGGCTCCGGCAGCACGAGCGTCTTTCGACCCTGGGCAATCTGGCGGCGGGCCTGGCGCACGAGATACGCAATCCCCTGAGTTCCATCCGGGGCTATGCCACCTATCTTACGGAACGGCTGCGCGGCGACCCGCTCGGCCATGCCACCGGCCAGATGCTCATCGAGGAAACGGAGCGCCTGGACCGCGTGCTTTCCGACCTGCTCAGTCTGGCGCGGCCCCGGGAACTGGCGCGCGCACCGGTGAGCCTGGGGTCCGTGCTTTCCCGGGTGGCGGCCTTGGCCGCGCCGGACGCCGCGGCCAAGGGCGTGCGCCTGCATCTCGACCTGCCGGAAGGGGAAGGGGATATGGCCGAGGTGGACGCGGACCGGCTCATGCAGGCGGTGCTCAATCTGGTCATCAACGCCATCCAGGCCACGGACGCGGGCGGCGAGGTGGAGGTGGCGCTCGCGCGCGGGCGCGGCCAGGAGCAGGACTGTTGGCGCATCCGCGTGCGCGACACGGGCTGCGGCATGTCGGCGTCCACGGCGGCCCAGATATTCACGCCCTATTTCAGCACCAAGGCCAGCGGCACGGGCCTGGGCCTGAGCATCGCCCGCCAGATCGTGGAACAGCATGGCGGCGAGATCAGCGCCGGCAGCCTGCCCGGGCGCGGCACCACCATGACCATCCTGCTGCCGGACGGAGGCCCCGGCGGCGCGTGCCGGGCGCGCCCGGCGGAGGGCGCGGCATGAAGGCGAAACTGTCCATCCTCGTGGCGGACGACGACGCGGCCCATGGCCGCATGCTCCGCACCCTGCTGGAAAACTGGGGCTATGCCGTGGAGGTGGCGGGAGACGGCGCGGAGGCCGTGCGCCTGTGCCGGGAAGGGGCGTTCGACCTTGCCCTGCTCGATGTGCGCATGCCGGTCATGGACGGCCTGGAGGCGCTGCACCGGATACGCGAAGCGCGGCCAGCGCTGCCCGTGCTCATGATGACCGCCTATTCGGATGTTCCCGCCGCCGTGGAGGCCATCAAGAGCGGCGCCTTTGACTATCTCGCCAAGCCGCTGGACTTTGAGCGGCTCAGGGTCAGCCTGCGCAATGTCTTTGCCCATGCGGACCTGGTGGAGGAAAACGCCGCCCTCAGCCGCCGTCTTGCCGAGGGGGGCGCGCGCGGCGGCATCCTGGGCCAGAGCGCGCCCATGCGGGCGCTCTGGGAGATGATCCGCACCATCGCGCCCAGCGAGGCCACGGTGCTGGTGGCCGGGGAGTCCGGCACGGGCAAGGAGCTGGCCGCCCGGGCCGTGCATGACCTGAGCCACCGGGCCGCCGGGCCCTTTGTGGCCGTCAACTGCGGCGCCCTCACCGAGACCCTGCTCGCCTCGGAGCTTTTCGGGCATGAAAAGGGGGCCTTCACCGGGGCGGACCGGCGCCACGAGGGCCTCTTCGTGCGGGCGCGCGGCGGCACGCTCTTTCTGGACGAGATCGGCGAGCTGCCGCTTGCCATGCAGGTCAAGCTGCTGCGCGTCCTTCAGGAGCGCGAGGTGCTCCGCGTGGGCGGCGCCCGGCCCGAACCCGTGGATGTGCGCGTCATCGCGGCCACCAACAGGGACCTCGCGGAGGAGACGGCGCAGGGGCGCTTCCGGGAGGATCTGTACTACCGCCTCAATGTGGTGACACTCACCATGCCCCCCCTGCGCGACAGGGACGGCGACATCGAACTGCTTGCCCGGCATTTCGCCACGCGCTTCGCGCAGGCCAATCACAAACGCGTGACGGACATCACGCCGCAGGCTCTGGATATTCTCACCCGGTACGCGTGGCCCGGCAATGTGCGCGAACTGGAAAACGTCATGGAGCGGGCCGTCATCCTCATGCCCGGCGAACATATCGACACGCGCGAGCTGCCGGACCGCCTGCTGCGGCAGGGCGGCGGGGCGTCGGCGGGGCGGGCGCCCGGCGGGGAGACAGCCGGTAGCGGCGGCACAGGCTCCGG
>URHE01000103.1 GCA_900547595.1 uncultured Desulfovibrio sp. | reverse complement strand
CGCCGCAAAACCCTTACGGGTTTTGTAGTGTCTACTTTTGCAAGTAGACACTAGCGCGTCTGCTCCCGCGTCCACCAGAGCGTTTACGTAATTTCCTTGCGAAACCGCCCTAATGATTTGCCGTGGGCGGTCGATACGCGGAGTATGAGCCTTATAAGCAGCCTTCTGACCGCCAACAGTGTTGGTTCCCTGTGGCGCCCCGATTCCCGCGGAATCAGGGTCGGTCGTGATGTGGGCGCGCTGACGGCCACCGGTTTCGCGCGCGGGGCCCCTGATAACGTCGTCGTCGGCAAGGGCGATGATGTGGAGCTGAACTCCCGCGATCTTTTCAACAAGGTCAGGGAGGCCGCGCGCAGCGGGAAAAGCGTCAGGCAGTTCCGCGCCATAAGCAATCAGCATCTCAGTGACGGCGAGGTCGCGGACGATGCCGCCCTGTACAGGAACGGCGACTGGCGCGCCGACTTTGCCGACGGCATGCTGACCATCTCCGGACGAAACCGGGAAACCGGCGCGTTTGAAGAGGTTGCCTCCCTGCAGGTCAAAGAGGATACCAGAGTGGTCTGGGGCGCGGACGGCGCGCCGCAGATCCTGACCGGGCGCGCGGCCATGACCGGGGGCGTGCTCAAGGCCACGGGAGAAAATGAGTTGCTTTTCCGGCAGTCCAATTGCCGTGTGGAGGCCGGCCAGGGAACGGTGGTCTACAATTTGTGCGGCGCCGCGGGCACATACTCCGGCGGCGACGGCGTCACATATCTGGGCGAATACAATGGCGGCACGTTCACCGACACCACGGGCAGCGTGACCTTCGGGGGCTATTTCAAGGACGCGTCATTTTCCGGGCTGACCGGTCCTGCCTCCTTTTCCGGCGTATTTGAGGGGGTGAACGCCGACCTCCGGGACGGCAAGGCGACGTTCAGCGGCTATTTTTCCGCTTCGGCCATTAGGGGTTCCACCGACCGCGGCACTACCATGAGCGGCATGTTCCTGAACGCCTGCACCATACAGGGCGGCGACGGCGACGATATGTTCAGCGGCCGCTTCATCAACAGCAGCATTGACGGCGGCGAAGGAAACAACTCCTTCGGCGATCCGGGCATGAACCTGCTCCGGAACCTGGTGGCCGAAGCCGACTTCGTCAACACCGAGGTCACTGCGGGCGCGGGGCGCGACAGTCTGCACAGCGTGGTCTGGGGAGGCGTTTTCGACCTTGGCGAGGGTGACGACATCGCTGACGGGGTCTTTTCCCAGACCGCCATCCTGGGCGGCGGAGGCGCGGACACGCTGAACATCGACTATGCCAACGGCGCTTCCTTTGATACGGGCGCAGGCGAGGGGGATGTGATCGACATCGCCACCGGGGTCAACAACACGGTAAGCACCGGAGAAGGCGACGCCACCATCACCCTGGGCCGGAACGGCGTGAGCGGTCAGGCCAGGACCTGGCAGACCGCCGAGGAGCATGACCTGCACACGCGGCCCACGCAAACGGGTGAAATCGCGCGGAATACCGTGGTCGCGGCTTCGGGCGAAACCACGATAGTCATCAACACCGGGGCGACCTCCCGGCAGATCGCGACATCCGATGGCCGGGAGTCCTCCGGCGCCGACGCCGCCGTCGGCAACATTGATGCCCCGGTTACGGAAAACAGGCCGGAGGCGCGGGCTGACGCCAGCCCTGGCGACAGGGCGTTGCGTACCGCCATCAGCCGCTACCGCCTCGTGATGGACGCGGCGCCGGAAACCACCGCCGGACGGGCGGCCACGGTGATCTACGGCGACGGACGCCGGGAGGATTTTGAGGGGATGGCCCGGCGGCAGACGCGCTACGAAGACCCTGAGGGCGGCATGATCCGGAGTGTGCGCCGCCACGACCGCGACGGTTCCGTCTCATGGGACCGCTGGATGCGGCTGGCCGGATAGCGCATTTTTCAGGATTTCCGCGGCGGCAGCCATCGCCCGTTGAGGGGAGGGGGCGCGCGGACGGGGGCTAGCTTTCGTCGCTCACGCGGCGGAAGCTCTTCTTGCCCGCGCCGCAGACCGGGCAGCGCCAGTCGTCGGGCAGGTCCTCAAAGCGGGTCCCCGCCGGGATTTTGTGGCGGCGGTCGCCCCGCGCGGGGTCATAGACATAGCCGCAGTTCACCATCTGGCAGCGCCACATTTCACTTGCTTCACTCATGGGACATCTCCTGGCCGGGCGTGCCGCCCGGCGGTGCTTCCGGTGACGGGGCCTGCGTGTCCGCGGCGCAACGGGCGCACACGCCTTCGAGTTCGATGTGCGCCCGCAGGATGGCAAAGCCCTCCGCCTTCAGCGTGTCCAGCGCCGGCGGGGATATGGCGCCGGAAACATCCGCGACGCGGCCGCAGCGCCGGCAGCGCACATGCAGATGGGGCGATATGTCGCCATCGAAGCGGCGACCGCCGCTGCCGCCGTCGAGACGCAGTATCTCGCCATTCTGCGCGAGCAGCTCCAGATTGCGGTAGACCGTGCCCAGACTGATCCTGGGCAGGCAGCGGCGCACACGCGCGTGGATCTCTTCCGCGGTGGGGTGGTTCCCCGCCTTGCGGAGTTCGGCGAGAATCTCGGCGCGCTGCCGTGTCATTCGAGTTCGCGCTTCTGGCATGCCGCCTCCCTCTATCCTGCGACTATGCGCGAAGGCAATATTTCCTGTCAAGCAGCCCCGCGCGGCGCGCCTTGCCAAGCGGACGCGCCGGAGGTAGGCTTATGCCGTTGCGCGCATGGCGGGCGACAGACTCTGGAGAAAAGGGGAGACTCATGAAGCGGCATTTTCTGGCGGCGCTGTGCGCCGCTGTTGCGCTGGCCGGGGCGATGGCGCTGGCCGTGCCTTCGGTGTGGGCGGCCTCCGGCGCGGAGGACAGAATCCTTCAGGAAGCCTGGACGGCATACAATATCGGCAATTACAGGAAAACCCTGCGCCTCATCGAGCCGCTTGCCGGGGACGGCAATGCCCGCGCGCAGGTCATGCTTGGCCGCTGCTACGAGAACGGCCTCGGCGTGCAGCAGGACCTGGGCGTGGCCGCGCAGTGGTTCCAGCTGGCGGCGGAGCAGAATGACAGCGAGGCCCAGGTATTGCTCGCCTATTGCTATCAGGTGGGGGCGGGCGTGCCCAAGGATCCGCGTCAGGTGATGAACCTCATGACCCGGGCGGCGGAATCCGGCAATGCGGAAGCCCAGTTCAACCTGGCGCTCAATTACAGTCAGGGCCTTTACGGCGCGCCCAAGAACGAAAAGGAGAGCTTCCGCTGGGCGGAACTTTCGGCCCGGCAGGGCTATGCCCAGGCCGAGCGTTTTGTGGGCGCCTGCTATGAATACGGTTTTGGCGTCACCGCCGATCCGGCCCAGGCGCAGAGCTGGTATGCCAAGGCCGCGGCGCAGGGCCTGACGCGCGAGGGGAGCATCTTCAACAAGGTGACGGAATACACCATGCCGCCGGCGGAGACGGCGGCGCCGCAGGGCGGCAACGCGCAGTAGAGCGGTTGGATACTTTCATTACCCAACCGCTCGAGTGTGGGGTTTTTTAACCCTGGAGCGGCGTTGGCCTGTGGCAGGAAACCGCCCGGAACCACGGTTCCGGGCGGTTTTGCGCGTAGCGGGGCCCGGTTTTTGCGCTGTGCCGTTCAGGCATCCGCCGGAGGGGCGGCGCCCTGAGCCGGCACATCGCGGCACAGCTTCCAGTCCCTGATGCCGAGGTCCACCGCGGCGATGCCGTTATAGGTGTCGATGCGGGGGGTATATGCGATGCGGATGGTCTTGCCCACCAGGGACGGCGGCAGCGCTTCGGCCATGCGCCAGCCTTTGGCCGCGAGGGTGATGCCGCTGGCCTCGTCCCGGACATGCAGGCGCACATGCTCCCGGCTGCGGCCCAGAAAGGAGCGCTCCGTCACCACGAGCGGCGGCGAGGCAAAGACGGGTTCGGCATTGCCCGGCCCGAAGGGTTGCAGCAGTTGAAGCTCCTTGAGGAAGCTGTGGTCGCTGGCCGCGGCGAAGCCCAGTTCGCATTCCAGGGTCAGGGTCGGTTCCAGCGGGTCCGGCCCCAGCGCTTCCCGCACGGCGGCGTCAAAGCGGTCGCGAAACTCCTCCAGCCGGGCCGCTTCAAGGCGCACGCCCGCCGCCTGCCTGTGGCCGCCGAAGCTCACAAGGCAGTCGGCCACCCGCGCGAGCCCGGCGTGGAGGTCAAATTCCCGCACTGAACGGCCCGATCCCTTGAGCCTTTCCTCTTCCCGGCACAGGACAATGGCGGGGCGGTAAAATTCTTCCACAATGCGGGAGGCCACGATGCCCACGATGCCGGGGTGCCAGTCCGCCCCGCAGAGCACGAGGCCCGCGCGCGCCCGTTGCGCCAGCTGTTCCGCCGCCTGTTTGCGCGCGGCGGCGTGGACGCGGTCCTCCTCGGCCTTGCGTTCCTGATTGCAGGCGTCCAGTTGCGCCGCAAGCCGGGCCGCTCTGGCGTGGTCGCGCTCGCGGAGCAGGGCGAGCGCCACCTCGGCGCTGCCCATGCGCCCGGCGGCATTGATGCGCGGCGCCAGACGAAAGACCACCTGCCCGGCGGTGAGCGCCGCCGCCGGATCGTGACCGCTGACGGCCTTGAGCGCCGCAATGCCCGGCCGTCTGCCGCGAGCGATGCGTTCAAGGCCGCCGCGCACGAGGATGCGGTTTTCTCCGGTCAGGCGCATGACATCCGCAAGCGTGCCCAGGGCCACGAGGTCCAGCACGTCGCCCATGCGGAAACGCTTTCCCGTTTTGGGGGCCAGCGCGGCATTGACGGCGGCCATGAGGTAAAAGGCCACGCCCACGCCCGCCAAATGCCCACAGGGCCAGAGCGCCGGATCGCCCGTGCGCGGATTGCAGATGGCATGCGCCGGCGGCAGGCATTCCGGGGGCATGTGGTGGTCGGAAACGATGACGGTCATGCCGAGCTCCCGCGCCCGGCCCAGAGCTTCGCTATCGGCGATGCCGCAGTCCACGGTGAGCAGGATGCCGCAGCCCTCCCGCGCCAGCGCCTCCACGCCGGGGACGTTCAGGCCGTAGCCCTCGGCCTGCCTGTCGGGCAGATGGTGGGCCGCCTCAAGGCCGTGCGCGGCGAGCACATCCAGCACGAGCGCCGTGGCGGTGACGCCGTCCACATCATAGTCGCCCCACACGGCGAGACGTTTGCCGGCGAGGAGTTCTTCGGCGAGGAGCGCGGCGGCCTGGGGCAGTTGCGGCCAGCGGTCGGGAGGGGTGAGGGCGTCCAGGCGCGCGGAAAGAAAGGCGTTGATGGCGTCGCGGTCGGTAAGGCCCCGCCGCCACAGTATCTCAAGCAGCAGGGGCGAGATGGAGAGGGCGTCGGCCCAGTGCGCGGGGGGCTGGGAGGGCATGGCCGCGGCCTCCGTGCCCGGACCTCCGGGCGCGCTGTCCGGGGCGGCGCGCAGGCGCCAATGGCTCATTGCGGCTGCCCGGCTCCCTGGGCAGCCGCCGCTTCTCCCGCCGCCGGGGCCGGCTGCGGCGCCGCTCCCTGGCTGGCGGCGCTGAGCAGCTCGCGGACCCTGTCCATCTTTTCCGCCGGCACCATGGACTTTTGCAACAGCCACGCCAGAAACTTGAGCGAGATCTCGTGGCGCGGCGAAAGCTCCAGCGCCGCGAACAGATGTTCCAGACAGCCGTCGATGTCCTTGGTTTCCAGCAGGGCGCGCGCGAGATTCATGTGCAGGTTTTCATCATTGGCGGTGAGCTCGAGGGCGCGCCGGTAGTATTCCACCGACTGGGACAGCATCTTGTGCTTGCGGAGATTGATGCCGAATTCGTTGAACAGATGCTTGTGCTCGGTCTCAAAGGCGCCGTCCAGCTTGACGAGGCGGTCGAAGATGTTCTGCGCCTTGTCGAGTTCCCCCCGTTCCATATAGGTGAGGCCGATGCCGAAATTGGCGCGCACATTGCTTTCATCGATCTTGATGGCGCGGGCGTATTCATATTCCGCGGCGAAGGTCTCCCCCTTTTCCCGGTGGCTGTCGCCCTTGTCCACAGCCTGCTCGATCTCGCGCATCTTGGGATAGACGGACATCTGGTAGAATTCCGGCTCCGGGGAAAACTTGGCGATGAGCTCGTCCATGGTGACCTTGCGCTTGGGGCCGCTCGGCACATAGTTGGCATTGAGCGGCTGGCACTCGATGCTGTCCCCGTGCTGCTCCACGAACCAGAAGGTCTTTTGCACGGTCTTGCGCGTGGTGGTTCCCGTGCCGACCTTGCGGATCTCCTGCGTGGAAAAGACCCCGCGGACATTGGTCCTGTCCTGTCCGGAGACGGCCACTGCCGGTTTCGACGCGGATGAAGGTGAGTCGGGCATGATCTTCCTCGTGGCTGTGCGCCGGGGCGCGGCGCTTTCTTGCTGGCGCTATTACACTTTTTGGTTGATGAGGCCCTTGCGCTGTGCGGACAATGCCGCAATTATCCGTCAAAAACAGCTGCGCGTTGCGGTCCATTTGCGTAAG
>URHE01000102.1 GCA_900547595.1 uncultured Desulfovibrio sp. | reverse complement strand
GGCCACGGCGTCCTCGCGGCTCTCCACGGCAAGATCGGCGGTGCGGCAGGCGTGGGCCAGGCCGAAGTCCGCCGGGTCCAGCCGCAGGGGCCGGACCTCGCCGTCGCGCAGCAGGGCCACGCGCGCGGGCCCCATGGGCGTCACCTCGTCATAGCCGCCGGCGCCGCAGACCACGGCCCCGCGCCGGAGCGGCGTCTGGCGCAGGGTCTCCGCCGCCAGCTCCACCAGTTCGGGCCGCGCCACGCCCATGAGCAGGTGGCTGGGCCGCGCGGGATTGATCATGGGCCCAAGGATATTGAAGAGCGTGCGCACGCCCAGTTCCCTGCGCAGGGGGCCGATATTCCTGAACGCCGGGTGAAAGCGGGGCGCGAAGAGAAAGGCGAAGTTGCGCCGCGCCACCGACTCGGCCACGGCGGCGGGGTCGGCCTCCAGGTCCACGCCCAGGGCCTCCAGGGCGTCGGCGCTGCCGCAGGTGGAGGACACGGCCCGGTTGCCGTGCTTGACCACCCGGTAGCCCATGCCCGCCAGGGTCAGCGAGGCGGCGGTGGAGCAGTTGAAGGAATGGCGGCCATCCCCGCCGGTGCCCACCACGTCGATGCACGTCCCGCCCACGCCCTCCACGGCCACGGCGCGGGCCAGGGCCGCGCGCGAGGCATGGGCCAGCTCCAGCGCGCTTTCGCCCTTCATGCGCAGGCCCATGAGCAGGCCCCCGGCCTGGGCCGGGGTGAGGCGGCCATCCATGAGGGCGGCAAAGGCCGAGGCGGCCATGTCCGCCGTCAGGTCCTCGCGCGCGGCCAGGCGCTCGAGGATGGCGGCCATGTCCGGCGGCGCGTCGGCTGCGGCCCCCAGGGCCGCCGGGAAATTGGCCAGCAGGCGGATGCCGTCGGGTGTGAGCACGGATTCGGGATGGAACTGCACCCCGGCCCACGGGCGGTCGCGGTAGCGCAGGGCCATGATCTCGCCCTCGGGCCCGCGCGCCGTGACTTCCACGCGCGCGGCCGCCGCTTCGGTCAGGCGCACCACCAGCGAGTGGTAGCGCCCGGCGGCCAGGGGGTTGGGCAGCCCCTCGAACAGCCCCTTCCCGTCATGGACGATGTCCGACTGCTTGCCGTGCATGACATCGGGCGCAAGCACGATGTCGGCCCCGGCATGCAGGCCGAGCAACTGGTGCCCGAGGCAGACGCCGAGCACCGGCACGGACGGCGCGCGCGCCTCCAGCCGCCGGAGGAACTCCGGGCAGAGCCCGGCGTGTTCAGGACGCCCCGGCCCCGGCGAGATGCAGACCATGGCAAGGGCGGGGTTTTCCGCCATGCCCGGCAGGGCGGGATCATCATTGGCCAGCACCACGGGCTCGCGCCCGAGGCCGTAAAACGCCTGCACGAGATTGTAGGTAAAGGAATCGTGATTATCGATGAGCAGGAACATGGTCTTTCTCCCCGGGCGTGAGCGCGGCGCGCATGACAGCGGACTTGTTGAGCACTTCCTTCCATTCGAGGTCCGGGTCGGAATCATGGACGATGCCGCCCCCGGCCTGCCAGAACAGGCGTCCGTCCCGCTGCCACATGCAGCGGATGGCGATGCCCATGTCAAGATCGACCGCGGGCGCCGCCTGTGCCACCGTTTCCGGCGCGGCGGCGTCCTCCCCGGCGCGGGGCGCCCCGCCAAGGCCGATCCAGCCGACGCAGCCCGCATAGGGCCCGCGCGGGACGCCCTCCAGCTCGCGGATAATCTCCATGGCGCGGCGCTTGGGCGCGCCGGAGACCGTCCCCGCCGGAAAGGCGGCGGCGAGCACGTCCACGGCATCCGGGGCATGGGGGGCATCCGGAGCATGGGGGGCATCCGAAGCATGGGGGGCGTCCGCCGACGTGCCGGAAACGGAGCCGCCGACAGGGGCGCCGAGGGTGGCGCTGATGCGGCTGGTGAGGTGCATGACGTGGGAGAAACGCTCCACCTCCATGAACCGCTCCAGGCGCACGCTGCCGGGCAGCGCCACACGCCCGAGGTCATTGCGGCCCAGGTCCACGAGCATGACATGCTCGGCGCGTTCCTTGGGGTCGGCGAGCAGTTCGGCGGCCAGCGCCTCGTCCTCGGCGTCCGTGCGGCCGCGCCGCCGCGTGCCCGCAATGGGCGCCAGCGTGAGGCGGCCGCCCTCGCAGCGCACCATGACCTCCGGGGAGGAGCCGAACAGCATCAGGCTCGGAAAGCGCATGCAGAACATGTAGGGCGAGGCGTTGAGCCCGCGCAGCCGCCGGTAGCAGGCAAAGGCGTCCCCGGCGAAGGGCGTGGAAAAACGCCGCGAGGGCACCACCTGGATGGCCTCGCCCTGGCGCAGGAGCTCCCTGATGCGCGTCACCATGGCCCTGTATTCGTCAGCCCCGGCGGTATCGGCCATGCCGGCCCGCGGCCCGGCCTCCGGCGCGGCGGCTTCCGCGCCAGGGGCTTCCCTGGCGGAACGGGGCTCGCGGTGTTCGCCCAGGCTGATCTGGCACAGCCGATGGTAGAGATGATCAAAGAGCAGCACCGTGCCCGGCAGGGCCAGGGCGCATTCCGCCTCCTCCGGGGGCAGGCTCCGGGAGAGCCCCGGCTGGAAGAGCCCGGCCATGCCGAAACCGAAATAGCCGTACAGGGCGCGCGTGATGGGCGGAAGGCTTTCCTCCCCTTCCGGCGGGAGCAGACGCACGCGGCCCAGCAGGGCGCGCAGCCCCTCCACAAAGGGCGCGCCGTCCAGATCGCGCAGCGGGGCAAAGCGCGCGTCGCGCGCCTCCAGCGCCAGGCGCCCCTCCCGGCAGGCGACGAGCAGGGCCATATCGCAGCCGAGAACGCTGTACCGGCCCCAGCGGCCATCCACCTCGGCGCTTTCCAGAAGCACGCCCTCGCCCGCGCCCACCATGCCCAGCCAGAGGCTGATGGGGGTGTCCATGTCCGCCGGGAGCCAGCGCGCCCGCTGGCGGATCGTCACCATGCCGTTGTCCGTGTCCATGTTTCGTCTCCAGCGCGTGCCGCGCCCGCAAAAGGAATAAAAAAAAGCGCCGCCTCCCCGAAGGGAGACGGCGCCGTCAACGCCAGGATCCGCGAACGCCTATGCCCGCGCCACTCCCTTCACACGGAGAACGCGGCGCCACCAAGCGCGGGAGGAGGAAGCCATGCCGAAGGAACCGTCAGCGGCCACGCCGCAACGCGCCGGAGCCGAGGGGCGCAGGCTGCGGAAGCGGAGGGATGTGGTGACGGCAACGAACATGACGACCTCGCAAGGTTTGTTCCGGGGTATACGCTAACCGCGGGGGGCGCCTCCTGTCAAGAGGCGGAAGGAAATCCCCCGCGCTTGACATTTTTTGCCGTGCGGCTATTGTTCTCGTACCCGATACCGGAAATTTCGGCAGAGTTCCCACCGAGCATAGGAACTCGTCTGGCACAGGAAGCCTGCGGGGCAGGCATCCGGCAGCGTCCGGCGGCATGACCGCCGCTGACGCCCGCCCGTCGAGTCAAGCCCGGAACGGAACATGCCGATTTTTTGTTTCCGCGCGTCCGCGCGGCCCTTTCCCGACAGTTCCGCCCTTGCCCGCCGCGATGATTTTTGCGCTTCGGGCGCTCTCCGCGCGTTCCCCGCCGCTTCCTCTCCCTCTGGCCGTCCCGCCCGCGCGCGCATGCCGCGCGGCGTCATGACGGCCTTCATCAACCGTCAGCGTTTCTGAGAAGAGAGGAACTCGCCATGGCCGACATCCGCCTTGCCAAGCCCGCAGCGGGCGCTGCCGAAACCGTCCCCTGCGCTCCGGAAGCCCGTTTCGTCTTTGACTTTCCCGCCACGGACGCCACACTTGCCCGCGACGGCGACAATCTCGCCATTCAGTTTGAGGACGGTTCGCGCCTGAATCTCGAAGGCTTCTATACGGAATACAACGAGGAAAACCTGCCCTCCTTCAGCATCGACGGCACCGAGGTGGCGGCGGCGGACTTTTTCGCGGCCATGAACGAGCCCGACCTCATGCCCGCCGCCGGGCCCGGCGCGGGCACGCCCACGGGAGGCCGCTTCCACGAATGGGGCGACGCGAGCCTCGCGGACGGCCTGGAGCATCTGGACGGGCTGGATCTGAGCACCGGCCGCGCCTTCACCTTTGACGACACGCTCAACGCCGTGGGCGGCGCGCCCGAGGGCGCCTATGCCGCGCTTGCCGGCGCGGCGGCTCCCGGAACCACCCCGGCACCCGACAATCCGGTGATCATCACGCCGGACGAGCCCGCCGACCTCGGACCCGGCATCACCGGCGCGGAACATACCCTGCATGAAAAGCATCTTGCCAACGGAAGCGACGCCGGGGCGGCCCCTCTCATGGCCGAAGGCAGCCTGAGCATCTCCGCTCCGGATGGCGTCGCGTCCATCATGGTGGGCTTCGGCGCGGACCAGATTCCTGTTCCGGTGAACGGTGTCGTTGTTCCCTTCACTCCCGCAGGGCATGAGGAAGGAACGCTCACGCTGCGGTACGATGCGGATGCGGGCAGGCTCGAGTACACGTACACACTCGACCAGGCGACGCAGGAACACGGGCAGGAGGGCCAGGACGAACGCCTGTTCCATGACTTCACCGTCACTGTGACGGACACGAACAGAAGCACGGCGGACAGCACCATCCGCGTGAATATTGTGGATGACGCGCCGGAAATCGGCGTCACGGCACCGGGAGAAGCCATCTCTTCCGGCACTACCCATGTGGGCAGCTGGTCGCACAATTTTGGCGCGGACATTCCCGAGCACAAGACTATAACAATAACCTGTGGTGAAGAAACTGTAATATGGGATATGAAGATCCCCTCAGTGCAGATAAAGGGAGAAGGTGGTATTCTGCAGCTCTCCAATGACGGCACCTATACCTATGAAGCCTTTCCGGTCACGGATACCAGTCTCCCCAGCGGAAGCATCGCGGCCAACGACGCCTTTACGCTGACCATTGAGGATGCGGATACTGATACAGATTCCATCAAGCTGGACATGTCGGTGGTCAATTCCGCCAAAAGCTGTAACAATATCCTCGAGTTCACGACAAGAGACGAAGACGTCGCGAGCAACAAGGCGTTTTTGACCATTTCGGTTCCTGAGGGCTTCACTGTGGCCAGCAACAATGGAGAGGCTCTTGTCAGCGGCTGGGAACATCCCGACATTGGATATTTTAAAGTGGACAACGCTGCTGACGGCTCTCAAACGCTCACCTTTGTCCAGACAGCGCCGTTCACTCATGGCAAAGGCGAAGGGGGGGCACTCTTCGAAGGGATTTCCTTCGTTGCGACGGACACGAACGGCAACAGTGTGCTCATCAATGGCAGCGTCTCCATTCAGGATGACGCCCCAGTGGGTGGCTACGCCCCCTACATTGTGAAGGCGGGGACGGAAATCTCCGGCGACATTTTCCATGCCCTGAATTCTGATGTTGCTCAGCAACGCCCATACCACAGCGTTGCCTCCGCCGGAGCTGATGGGTGGGAACGCGTAGAATGGCAGCTTCCGAATGACAAATGGGAATGGGAGCATTCAGGAGCAACGAGCGGCAAGGCATTTCTGAAGACGGATTACGGCATACTAACCGTTGAACTGAAGGAGGACGGCTCCTATACGTTCGACAGCACTCAGGCTGACCTCGATGATTCCAAAGACACTATAACATCCCATGATTTCTCCTACATCATCTATGACAAGGACGGGGATTCCAGCGAGGGCAAACTGGATCTTGAGATTGAACCGAAAGGAAACAGCAAGCCCGCTGCCGCCTCCTTCAGCGCCACGGAGCAGCCGGAGGGTGACGCAGGTGAGGCTTTCCTCTACAAAAGCCTCGGCGAGGACGGGGAATCCGATGCGGGCACGGGCACTGACAGCTTCGCCGTCAACGACATTGCCGCCTATAGCCCCAGCGACTACTTCTTTGACGCCCCGGAGGACAAAATCACCGGTCTGGTGGCCGATGCGGATACATCCCTTGACGAGCTCCTCGGCAACGGCAGCGTCCGGAATGTGGAGGTTCTGTTCAAGGGCGCTGACGCCATGAGCCTCACGAGCATGGAGAAACTGGCCAAGGAGTACGGCATCGGCATGAGCGAGGATGGCACCCGCATGACCATTCCCCTGGCACAGGAGGAAGGCATGAACGGCTGGACGGACAAGGGCAATGGCTTCTATGAACACCATGACGGGGACGGCAAGGTCGACCTGACCATGGAAACGGCGAACCTGACGGCGCAGGAGTCTCCGGAGGCGGATCAGGCCGCCCTGACCCTCACCCTGTCCGCACAGGGCTAACAACGGCATTCCGGCCGGGGCCTCCCGCCCCGGCCGGACGCCGCGGGAACACGCATGCGCGTTCTTTTTCTCGATACCAGCTATCCCGGCAGGCTCGCGCCTCTGGCGGCCCGGCTGGCTGAGGACCCCGGCAACGAGGTGCTCTTCGCCTCCAGCCGCCAGCGGCGCGATTTCGCCCTGCCGGGCGTGCGCCGGGTCATCCTGCGCCGCCCCGCGCCCCGGCGCCCCGGGCAGGAAGGCG